>JAPSJS010000008.1 GCA_031178065.1 Altererythrobacter sp. | reverse complement strand
CCGGCCGGTATTCTCCCAGCGCGGGGCTAATCAATGCATGTCTCGCGTCCGGCCGCCGGTACACGCGGGCCTGCGCGGCACGGTCCGGTGCGCGGCGCGTCGCGGTGAGCAGCCTCCTCGCGCCGCCTTGTCGTCACAGTGATCACCAGCCCATCCAACCTACGGATTACGCGCCTTCCTCGGCGCCCGTGCCGCGCGAGACGATTCACGGTGCCGTGTATCATCGGAACCGGGATGCGCGATAGGCCGTTGCCGCGGCCGATGGCTGGCCCGCTGCAATTGCCTTCGCCGGGCAATCGGCGTATGGGCGGCTTCCTGCCCCGGTTCACGCGAAGCCCGATCTGCTTCGCGCGCCGGGGCACCGTCATTTTGCGCGCAAGGAATTCCCGATGGCTCGTCGCCGCCAGATTTACGAAGGCAAGGCCAAGATCCTCTACGAAGGCCCCGAGCCAGGCACGCTGATCCAGTACTTCAAGGATGACGCGACCGCCTTCAACGCACAGAAGAAGGGCACGATCAACGGCAAGGGCGTGATCAACAACCGCATCAGCGAGTATGTTTTCACCCGCCTCGCCCATATCGGCATTCCGACGCACTTCATTCGCCGGCTGAACATGCGCGAGCAGCTCGTGCGCCAGGTGGAGATCGTGCCGATCGAGGTGGTCGTGCGCAACGTCGCAGCGGGCAGCATCTCCAAGCGCCTCGGGCTGGAGGAAGGCGAGCCGCTGCCGCACACGCTGATCGAATATTACTACAAGGACGATGGCCTCGGCGATCCATTGATCGCGGAGGAGCACATCGCCTGCTTCAACTGGGCGTCGAACGAGGAGATGCAGGACATCTCCAGCATGGCGATCCGGATCAACGATTTCCTGTGCGGCATGTTCGCCGCGATCGACATTCGCCTGGTCGACTTCAAGCTCGAGTTCGGACGCATGTGGGACGGCGACTACAGCCGTCTGATCCTGGCCGACGAGATCAGCCCCGACGGCTGCCGCCTGTGGGACATGACCACGGGCGAGAAGCTCGACAAGGATCGCTTCCGCCGCGACCTCGGCGGCGAGGAAGAGGCCTACCAGGAAGTCGCCCGCCGCCTCGGCCTGCTCCAGAACGACGACGGCGGCCCCGGTGAGGTCTTCGACCTCAACGCCCACCGCGGCAAGCTGCGCGCCTCCAAGCCGAAAAAATAGACCTTCTCCGCTTTCCACGCGGAGAAGACCTACCATCACTGCGCTTCCGACTGCATCATAGATGCGGGGGAGAGCTCATGCGCCGGTGTGAGCATCGGCGGCGACCTGCCCCTTCCCAACTTCCTCGGCGAGGCGCCTCGTGAAGGCCCGTTCGTAGGTTTCGGCGTAGACCGCGCAAGCCTGCGGATCGATGAATGGATTCGGTTCGCGATCCTGCCGAAGGCGGGCCAGTTTCGCCTCGCCGCCCGACGCGGCAGGATGTGTCGTCAGCAGGATGTCGCAGGGCAGCGACCGCAATCGCTGGAAGGTTTCGCGAAAGCGCGCCGTGGCGCCTCGGTTCGCCGGTGCCGAGAACCGATAGTCGCCCGCCGCCAGCGGGGTCAGGCTGGAGGCGAATACGACATCGGCGCAGTTGTCCCCTTCGCAAGATCGCCAGGTCCAGCTCATCGAGCCGGGCGTATGGCCGGGCGTGGCGAGAGCGGTGACCGTCACGCCGCCGAGCTGAAGCTGTTCGCCATCACGAATGGCCCGGACCTGCTCGACAGGCGGAAAGGGTGGAAGCCAGGCCATCTGGGGATCGTCGGGGCCGCTCTTTCCGCTCCGGAGCACCTTGGCGGCCTCGGCACTGGCGATCACCGGCGCGCCGGTATCGCGCGCCAGCGCCGCGAGCCCGCCTGCGTGATCGTAGTGCGGCTCGGTGCTGAGGATCAGCTTCACGTCGCTGGGTTCGAAACCGAGGGCGCGAATGTTGGCCTCGATCTGACGAACGCCTTGCGGCAGCCCTCCATCGAGCAGAATGAGCCCGTCGCTCGTGCGGATGAGCGCAATGTTCAGGCCGCCGAAGCCGACGAGATAAGTGTTTCCGAAGATCTGCACCGGCGGCTGCGGCGTTAGCCATTCCTGCGCCCGCTCGGGAGCGATCGGCTTCAGGAGAGGATCACTTTCGGCATGGGCAGGTGTGGCGGCCGCAAGCAAGGCCGCAATCACACTCATGGCTGATCTCATCGCTATCTCCTTGGAAGATCTGAATTCCACGCGTTGGTGATCAACTCAGCCGCGGTTGACAAAGCATCATTTCTCGACAGAGGCATGAGTTGCTTTCATGATGACGCTCATGGATCGTGCCCAGCTCCCCCTCAACGCCCTGCGCGCTTTCGAAGCAGCCTCCCGGCATCTGAACTTCACACGCGCGGCGGACGAGCTCTGCGTCAGCCAGGGTGCGGTGAGCCATCAGGTTGCCCTGCTGGAGCGCCGCCTCGGAACCCCGCTCTTCCGCCGCCTTCCGCGCGGCATCATGCTCACCGACGAGGGGCAGGCGCTGGTCCCGGTCGTGCGGGACGCCTTCGACCGCATCGGTGCAACGCTGGACCGCTACGCCGGCGGCCGGATGACGGAAGTCCTGACGGTCGGCGTCGTCGGCACGTTCGCGGTCGGATGGCTGCTGGAGCGGCTGGACGACTTCACGCAGGCACACCCGCATATCGATCTGCGGTTGATGACCAACAACAACAGGGTCGATCTGGCGGGCGAAGGGCTCGATCTCGCGATCCGCTTCGGCGACGGTGCATGGCACGGGACGCATGCCGACAGGATCATGGAGGCCCCGCTGACGCCGCTCTGTACGCCGACGATCGCAGAGCGACTGGACGGGCCCGAGGCGATGAGCCGGGAGAACCTCCTCCGTTCTTACCGGGCCGAAGAATGGCCGCGCTGGTTCGCTGCCGTGGGGCTGGACTGCCCTGCCCTGCGTGGACCGGTCTTCGACAGCTCGGCCCTGATGATCGCGTCAGCGCTGGCCGGGCGCGGCGTAGCGCTCGCGCCGGCGGAGATGTTCGAGAACGAGCTGGCAGCCGAACGCCTCGTCCGGCCGTTTCCGACGCAAGTGAACTGCGGCGCATATTGGCTCACCCGGGCGATGTCCCGCCACGACACCCTCGCCATGCGTGCCTTTCGCGACTGGCTGATGCGCGCCGCTGTCGGATAGCGCTGTTCGCTGCAACGCACTGCTGCTGCGCTCCTGGTTTTCGGACGTCCGCCCTATGCCAACAAGGCTGCCGAGGCCGTGCTGCGCGAGACTGCTTCATAATTGGCATGATAGATTGCTTACAACAGGTATGCCATATAGGTTGACACGTCGGCCGGCCGATCTATGCTACCTCCCAAAATAACCAACACTTCTCTGGGGAGGGACGAAATGACTCGTTGCTTTGCAACGCCGAGCCTGGGCATCCGACGCCTGTCTTTGGGCGCCGTTCTTGCGAGCACCACCGTCATCGCGTTCCCCGCCTATGCGCAGGACAGCGACGCCGCAGCCGAGCCCCCGGCCGACGAGAATACGATCGTCGTCACCGGCCTTCGCGAGACGATCCGGGATTCCATTGCCACCAAGCGAAACGACGACCTGATCGTCGATGCGCTGGTGGCGGACGAGATCGGCGACCTCCCCGCCCTGTCGATTGGCGAGGCGCTGGAAACCCTCACCGGCGCTGGCTCTCACCGCGAACAGGGCGGCGCCACCGAAATCGCCATTCGCGGCCTGGGTCCGTTCCTCAGCTCGACTGTGATCAATGGGCGGATTGCGACCAACGGCAGCGGCGACCGGTCGGTCAATTTCAGTCAGTTCCCTTCCGAACTGTTCAACAAGGTCGGGATCTACAAGACCCAGTCGGCCAGCATGATCGAAGGCGGCGTGGCCGGGCAGATCGCTCTCGAGACGGTGAAGCCGCTCGATTACGGCAAGCGCCGCATCCAGGGGGAATTGAAGCTCAACATCAACCCCGACAACCTCAACATCGATGCCGACCAGCGGTTTCAGGATATCGGCTTCCGCGCGACCGGAAGCTATGTCGACCAGTTCCAGATCGGCGCGGGCGAGCTGGGGATCTCCCTCGGGTACTCGCACAACGAATCGACCAATCCCGAGCAGGAAGCGAACGTCAGCAACACGCTCAACTACTGCAAGAACGATCCCGGCGACACTTCGAGCGGCGTCTTCGCCACCGGAAACTGCAACTCGGACCGGCCCGACCTGGCGGGAACCGAAGACTTCGTGATCGCGCGGAACAGCTATTCGTTTCGCCAGAATATCACCGACGACACACGCGATTCCTTCTTCGGGGCACTACAGTGGCAGCCTAGCCCTGACGTCGATATCAATGCCGACTTCCAGTATTCCAAGCGCCTGTTCCGCGAGCAGCGACACGATCTCAACTTTTCCGAAGGCCGCCGCGTGGATGGCGTGGGCGATGGCCACCACCTCGATTACGATCTGATCACCGGACCCTACGGCGAGTTGCTCCAGTTCACCGGCGAGACCAGCATCGAGAGCAACAGCGAATATCTCGAGCGCGACGAGGAGTATTACGGCGGCGGGCTCTCGCTCTCGGTGCAGGCGAGCGATCGGCTCCGCCTTTCGGGCGACGTCTCGTACTCGCAGACCCATCGCATCGAGGAAGCGGTGCAGGTCCGAATGAGAATTCGAGACGGGCTCGATATCTTCGGCAATCCCGATCAGTATCCGCTCGCGGTCGAGAGCGACGGCGATACGAACAACGACCGTGTCGAAACCGCTTACCTCATCCGGCAGAACGGTTCGGATACGCTGAACTTCGTGGTGCAGGACTTCGACGTCAACAACCACGATCTCTACCGCGACTCCGCTCGGCTGCGGGCCGATCTGGAGCAGGATCGGTACAACAGCGTGTTCGCCGCGCGGGGCGATCTCGAATACGAGATGGACGGCTTCCTCTCGAGCATCCAGGGCGGCGTCCGTTTTCAGGAATTGAAGTATCGCGATGTTCCGGGCGCGGCTGGAAAGAGCCGCTTCGAACACATCTACAGCAACGACGCGCTGGCGGTCGCCAATCAGGAGTGCCGCACGCCATTCCCGGAAAGCGGCTTCATGTCCGCCGTCAGCGGCGGCAATCCGCTGGTCACGGTGGTCGACGCCCAGGGCAACGTGGTCTCGACCACCAACACCTTCGCGACGTTCGACGCCCTTTGTCTCGCCCGGACACTCGAAGAGAACGACCCGACGGGCGAGCTGCATTTCGACGAGGACGGCATCCCGATCTATCCAACCGGGGATTTCGACTCCATCCAGAACAGCGACGTCAACGAGAAGAGCTGGGCTGGTTACCTCCAAGCAAACTTCGACGGCGACATCGGCCTTCCGGTTCGCGGAAACTTCGGCCTTCGTGTCATCAACACCAAGGTGCGCTCGAACGGCTTCCGCGGTCAGCTGTCCGCGGTTTACGATCCCGACACAGGCGAACTGGTCGACATCGTCGAGGATACCGATACGCTGACGGGCGTCACCGGTGGCGGATCGTACACTGAATTTCTGCCCAGCTTCAATATCACGGGCGAACTGCAGCCCGACTTGCTCGCCCGTTTCGCCGTCTACCGCGCCCTCTCGCGCCCGGACCCGTCGGCGCTCGGCTATGGCCGCACGTTCAATGCGCTGATCGACGACGGCAGCCCGATCTACTCGGTGGAAGATGCGATCGGCACCGCCAATGCGACGGGCAATCCCTTCACCGATCCGCTGCTGTCGTGGAACTTCGACGCCGCGATCGAATGGTATCCCAACGAAGACACCATTCTGGCCGTCGGCGGATACTACAAGAGCTTCAACGGGGGGTTCGATACGATCGGCCGGTTCGAAACTTTCGTGGTCGACGGGGAGGAACTCGAAACGCTGGTCACCACCCTCAATACAAGCGACGAGATGAGCACGATCTACGGGATCGAGGTCACCGCGGCGCACCGCTTCAGCTATCTGCCCAAGCCGCTCGACGGCCTTGGTTTCAAGCTCAGCTACAACTTTGCCGATTCCGACTTCGAAATTCACGACGATACGCTCGGCGCGATAACGACGGTCAACGAGGACGGGACGACCTCCACGAGCGAGGCGCTGATCCCGCCCTCCGGGATCTTCGGCCTTTCGAAGCACGTTCTGTCGGCGCAGGCCTACTACAAGATCGGCAAGCTGCAGTTCCAGGGTGTGTACAAGTACCGCAGCCGCTACTTCCAGCAGTTTGTCGGGACCCCCGGCCGCGTGCGCTATGTCGACGACGCGGGCGTGTTCGAGGCGCGCATCTCCTACGCGCTGAATGAAAACCTGCGTCTGACGGTTGAAGGCCTCAATCTCTTCAACGAGCCCCGGACCGATTATCGCGGCACGATCAACGACTTCGGAGCCGTCCATGTCTACGGTCCGCGCTATTATGCGGGGATTCGGGCACGGTTCTAGCACGGCTCCAACTGGAACAAACTTGCCGATTTGTTTAGGGCAATTGGTGTAGGAGATCCTGCAGGCAATTCGTGCGAAGGTGAGTATGAGCGGTAAGAGGCTTTTCCAATCGGTCGCGGAACAGATCGCTGAGCTGATCGACGAGGGCGCGTTCCCGCCCGGCACCCGGCTGCCCGGAGAGCGGGAACTGGCCGAACGCCTCGGGGTCAGCAGGGTCACGATCCGCGAGGCCGAGATCGCGCTCCAGGCCGTTGGCCGGCTCGAGATCAAGACCGGCTCCGGCGTTTACGTGAGCGAAACCCAGCCCGCGAGCCGGGTGACGCTGCCAAAGGCGAGCGCCTTCGAAGTCACCGAGGCACGCTTGCTGATCGAATCCGAAGCGGCGGCACTGGCCGCGCACAACATCACCGACGAAGCGATTGCGCGGCTCGAGGAACTCATCGAGCAGATGCGCTCCCCGGACAACGATACTGCGAACGAGGCGGACGAGGCGTTCCACCTGACGATCGCCGAAGCGTCGAACAACGCCGCAATGGTTCACACGATCAAATCGCTGTGGCGGATGCGCGAAGAGATCCCCGACGTGAAGGCCACGTACGAGGCGGTCTGCGTGCACGATGCGGAGACCCGGACCGACGAGCACCGGGCGGTGTTCGAGGCGCTGCGCGCGCGCGATTCCGCAGCCGCCCGGTCCGCCATGCGCGACCACTTCCACCGCCTTATCACCGCGATGCTCGATGCGACGGAGAAGATGGCGCTGGAGGCGGTTCAGCAGCGCGCCCTGCAGAGCCGTGAGCGTTTCCTCGCCTCGGCCCGGATCGGCTGACCACATTGGTATGACAGAGATACATCAGTTTGGCATGCCAAACTGATTGACAGCAGGGCAGCAGGCCCTATGGTCGCCTTACAAGCGGAAAACGCGTGGGAGGGTGATCATGTTAGGTCGGCTGAGCCTGTGGCTCGCGCTCGTCTTTGCAGCGGTCGCGCCGCTGCGCGCCGAGCAATATCTTGTTCGCGACCAGGACGAATACGCCGAGGCCCTGGAGCAGGTGGCCGCTGGCGACGTCATCGTGCTCGCCAACGGGGAATGGCGCGATTTCGATCTCGTGGTCACCGGCAAGGGGCGCGAGGGCGCGCCGATCACGTTGACCGCGGAAGAGCCCGGGAAAGTCATCCTCACTGGCCAATCGAACCTGCGGATCGGCGGCCGGTACATCGTCGTCAGCGGCCTGGTGTTCCGCGACGGCTATAGCCCGCGCGGCGAAGTGATCTCGTTCCGGCGCAGCAAGGACGATGTCGCCCACAACAGCCGGGTCACCCAGGTGGTGATCGACCACTTCAGCAAGCCCGACCGCTACGAATCCGACTACTGGGTCGGGATTTACGGGACGAACAACCGGTTCGATCACAACCATCTGGCCGGCAAGACCAACAAGGGCGTGACGCTGGCGGTGCGGCTCGACACGCCGGAAAGCCGCGATAACGGCCACCGGATCGATCACAACTACTTCGGCCCGCGGCCCGTGCTCGGCTCGAATGGCGGCGAGACCATACGCATCGGGACGAGCAAGTATTCGATGTTCCGCTCTGGTACGATCGTAGAGCGGAACGTGTTCGACCGATGCGACGGCGAGGTGGAGATCATCTCCTCCAAGTCGGGCGGCAACGTCTACCGGGAAAACCTCTTCCTGCGCTCGCGCGGGACGCTCACCCTGCGGCACGGCGACGACAACGTCGTCGAGCGCAACGTCTTCCTGGGACATGGGAAGGACTACACGGGCGGCATCCGCGTCATCAACCGCAACCAGACGGTCCGCGGCAACTATATGGAGGGGCTGCGCGGAACCGGCTTCGCCAGCGCGCTGACCGTGATGAACGGCGTGCCGAACTCGCCGGTGAACCGCTACGTCCAGGTCGAGAACGCGCTGATCGAGCGCAACACCGTCGTCGACAGCACACGCGTGACCCTCGCCGCCGGCGCAGACGAGGAGCGTTCGGCTCCGCCTGTCGACTCGCTCATGCGGGCCAACCTTTTCGCCAGCCCCACGGATGCGAACCTCTTCCAGGTGGAAGACGATATCTCGGGCATCGACCTGCAAGGGAATGTCCTGCTGGGCGAGCGCGAGGCGCGCCCCGCCCCGCAGATCGAAGCGCGCGCCAGCGAACTCGCCCGCGCGGCGAACGGCCTGCTCTACCCCGTCGATCCTGCCCTTGCCGACGTCGGCGCTCCCCGCGACCTGCAGCCCGTCGCCCTCTCCCAGGTGGGCGTGCCCTGGTACGAGAAGCCCGGTGCCGAGCGCGCCTTCGGCTCCTCCGGTGCGGTGCACGAAGTATCGCCGGGGGAGGACTCGCTGGTCGACGCGGTGGCCGCGGCGCGCGAAGGCGATGTGCTGCTCCTCGCCGCGGGCGAATATCTCGTCACTCAGGTGATCCCGGTCGACAAGATGGTGACCATAAAGGGCGCGCCTGCCGCGCCCGGGGGTGAGGCGATCATTCGTTTCACCCGCCCTGCCCTGTTCGAGCTCGGCGAAGATAGCGGCCTCCAGCTCCAGCACCTGACCATCGACGGCGGCCAGGCCGACGACTCGGTGGGAAATTCGGTGATCCGGACGAACACCGCCGGCGCCGGCGCGAACATGCTCGTCGAGATGAACGACGTCGCCGTGCGCAATCTTACGGTCAACAAGTCGTTCAACGTGCTGACCCTCGGCAAGAGCGCCCTCGCCGACCGCGTCACGATCCGGGCCAGCGAATTTTCCGGCGTGTCCGGCACGATCGTTTCCGCCGCAGCGGAGACGGAGGACTTCGGTCAGTACAACGTCGAGTACCTCACAATTGCCGACAGCACCTTCGCCGATATCGGCGGCCCGATCGCCCAGGTCTATCGTGGTGGTACCGATGAGAGCACGTTCGGTCCCTTTGTGGAGATTTCTGGAAACACCCTCTCCAACGTCGGGAAGGCGGCTGCGAACGACGCCTCGATCCTGCTCCACGGCGTCCAAACCGCCCGCGTGGCCCGTAACGCCTTCGCCGATTCAGCCCGACTGCGGGTCGTTCACACGGTCGGCCGGCCAAGAACGGCGGTAACCGGCAACACCTTCGCCGGCACCCCTGAGCCTGAGTTCGAGGAGCTGGTCTTCGACGGCGCGCCGCGGGTGGAGCTTGCCGGAAACACTTTCGCCGGGAGGGCTGCCGAATGATCCGTCGCACGTCCCTCCTCGCCGCCGCTGCCCTCGCCCTGGCGGCCCCCGCGGTCGCCGAGGCCGCCTCTCCCGCCCCTGCGCTGTCGGCGGCCGACACCGAGCTGCCGCCGCTCTACCGCGCCGAACTTACCGAAGCGCGCAGCTTCGTGAGCGAGATGATGGCGGCGGGTGTGGTCGTGCCGGTGCCCGAAGACCCGGGCGGCGGCTACACGCACGAACAGCACAAGCGCAATTACAAGGCGATCTATCTCGCCGGGGAATTGTACCGCATCACCGGCGAGCAGGCTTATGCCGACTATGTCCGTGACATGCTGCTCGCCTATGCCGAGCTCTACCCGACGCTCGGCGACCACCCCGCGCGCCACAACCAGAACCCGGGCCGCCTGTTCTGGCAGGTCCTCAACGACGCGGTGTGGCTGGTCTACGCGGTCCAAGGCTATGGCGAGATCCGGGGAACGCTGAGCGAGGCGGCGCGCGAACGGATCGACGATCAGGTCTTCCGCCGGGCCGCCGAGTTCCTTTCGGTGGACTCGCGCGCCACGTTCGACCGGATCCACAATCACGCGACCTGGGCAACCGCCGGCGTCGGCATGACTGGTTACCTGCTGGGCGACGAGGACATGGTCGAACGCGCACTGCTCGGCTCGGACAAGAGCGGCACGTCCGGCTTCCTGCGCCAGACCGAGCTGCTGTTTTCCCCCGACGGCTATTATGCGGAAGGGCCATATTATCAGCGCTATGCGCTGCTGCCGTTCATGGTCTTTGCCGACGCGATCGCGCGCAACGATCCGGAACGGCGCATCTTCGAACACCGCGACGGGATATTGCTCAAGGCGCTCTATACCACCGTGCAGCTCACCTACGGCGGGTATTTCTTCCCGTTCAATGACGCGATGAAGGACAAGAGCCTCAGGACCGACGAGCTCTATCACGGCGTCGCCATCGCCTACGAGCGAACGCGCGATCCGGCCTTGCTGTCGATTGCGGAATTTCAGGGGCGTACCGTATTGAGCGAGGGCGGCCGGCTGGTCGCACGCGATCTCGCCGCCGGCAAGGCGAAGCCGTTTCCTTTCCGCTCGCTGCTGCTGCGCGACGGACCGGATGGGGACCGCGGGGCGGTTGCAGTCCTGCGCCGCGGCGGCCCCGAACATACGGTGCTGGTCGCCAAGAACACCTCCCAGGGCATGGGTCACGGCCACTTCGACAAGCTCAGTTGGCAGCTCTACGACAACGGCAACGAGATCGTTCGCGATTACGGCGCGGCACGGTTCCTCAACATCGAAGCGAAGCGCGGCGGCCGCTATCTGCCCGAGAACGAGAGTTGGGCGAAGCAGACGATCGCCCACAACACCGTCGCCGTCGATATGCGCAGTCACTTCGACGGGGACGACGAACTCGGGGAAACGATAGCTCCAGAGCAGCTCTATTTCTCGGACCAGCCCGGGCTTCAGGTGAGCAGTGCACGCGTCGAGAACGTCCAGCCAGGCGTGGCCCTCCAGCGGACGTTGATGATGGCGGACATCCCTGGATTGGAGGAGCCCACGGTCCTCGATCTGATGCGCGCCGAGAGCGACGCCAGCCACAGCTACGATCTGCCACTCCATTATCAGGGCCACATCATGGAGTTGGGCTTCCCGGTCGAAAGCCACATCGGCGCCCGCCCCGTGTTGGGCGAGGACAACGGCTATCAGCACATCTGGGTCGATGCAGCGGCGCAGCCCGAAGCGGGCGATACGGCGATGACCTGGCTGCTCGACGGCAGGTTCTACACCTACCGATTCGTGACCGACGGCAGCGTTCAGGCGATCCTGGGCGAGAGCGGCGCGAACGATCCGGATTTCAACTTGCGCCGCGAGCCGATGGTGATCCTGCGTGCACGCGACAAGCGCGACCACGCGTTCGTTTCCCTGCTCGAGAGCCACGGTCGCTACGACGGTGCTGCGGAACAGACCGTCGCCAGCCGCAGTCGGGTCCGCACCATGCGGCACGACCGGATCAACGGCACCGACGTGGTTCGTCTGACACTGGCGGACGGCCGCCGCGTCGCGATCGCGGTGTCGCACGATACGGATGAAAGCGCCCGCCATCAGGTTACGCTCGATGGAGAAACGCTGGCGTGGACCGGCTTCGCGGCCGTCATCGAGTTGAATGCCGGAGGAGCACGATGATGCACAATCGCCTGCGCTGGCTGATCGTCACGCTCGTCGCCGTCGCCACCGTGGTCAACTACATCGACCGCGGTGCGTTGGGCTTCCTGTGGCCGGAGATCTCCGAGGACCTCGGCCTCGACAAGTTCGATTACGCGATCATCCTCAACGTCTTCACCTTCGCCTACGCATTCGGCCAGACCTTGTTCGGCAAGATCTTCGACTGGATCGGAACGCGGCTCGGCTTCGTCCTTTCGATCGTGGTCTGGTCCGCAGCGACCATGCTCCACGCCGCGGCCGCGGGGCTGGCGAGCTTTTCGATTTTCCGTGGGCTCCTGGGCCTGTCGGAAGCAGGCAACTGGCCTGGCGCGACCAAGGCCAATGCGGAGTGGTTCCCGATCAGCGAGCGCGCGCTTGCGCAGGGGATTTTCAACTCAGGCGCAGCGATCGGCGGGATCATATCGGCACCCGTGGTCGCCTATCTCTTCGTGTTCCTCGATTCGTGGCAGGCGACCTTCATCGCGGTCGGCGCGCTCGGCTTCCTCTGGCTGATCCCCTGGCTGATCATCTACAAGACCGGCCCCGAAGCGCACCCGTGGATCAGCGCCGACGAACGCAACTACATCCTGACCGGCCAGCGCAGCCTCGATACGGAGGAAGCGGCGAGCTACGCGCCGAATTCGCGCGAGATCCTCTCTCGCAAGGAAAGCTGGGGCGTCATCCTCGCTTCGTTCTTCCTCGATCCCATCTGGTGGCTCTTCGTCGGATGGCTGCCGCTCTATCTTTCCGAGACCTACGGCTTCGGGGTCGCGGAGATCGGCCTCTACGCCTGGATGCCCTACGTCGGGGCGATGTTCGGCGCATGGTTCGGCGGCCTTCTTGCCCAGAACCGCATCGCCGCCGGCTGGACGGTCAACCGCACCCGCAAGACCGTCATCGCACTCGGCGGCGCGATCATGCTCGTTTCGCTGCTGCTGACGATCGTGGCCGCAACGCCGCTCATCGCGGTCCTGCTGATGGCTGCGATCCTGTTCGGCTTCCAGACCGCTGTGGGCAATATCCAGACGCTGCCGAGCGACTTCTACTCCGGCAAGTCGGTGGCGACGCTGGCCGGGTTCGCGGGTACCGCCGCCAAGCTGGCGGTGGTCGGACTCAACTTCCTGATCCCGATCTTGACGGTCGAAAGCTACGCGCCGGCCTTCGTCGTCGGCTCGGCGCTGGCGATCCTGACGGTGGTGTCGGTCCTCGTCCTGTGCCCGCAGATCAGGCCGCTCAAGCCCGCCGCGACCTAACTCGACATTCCATCAATCAAACGCAACCACAGGAAAACTCATGACAAAGCTCAACGGCAAGGTAGCGATCGTAACCGGGGCAGGCCGCGACATCGGCCGCGCAGTCTCGCTGGAACTGGCGAAGCAGGGCGCCAGGGTCGCTATCAACTTCCGCGGCGACGACGACAAGGCGAGTGCAACCGTTGCGGAGATCGAGCGCGCGGGCGGCACGGCCGTGAAAGTGCGGGCGGACGTGACCAAGGCGGATGAGGTCACGCAACTCGTCGCCGAGGTGCGCAATGCGTTCGGCGAGGAGATCCACATCCTGGCCAACGTTGCAGGGGGCATGGTCGAACGCCGCCCGCTGGCCGAGATGGACGAGGAGTTCTTCAATCAGGTCATGCAGCTCAACGTGACGTCGACGTTCCTCACCACGAAGGCCGTCGTGCCCCATATGCCGGCGGGGTCGGCGATCGTGAACTTTGCCTCGCAGGCGGGGCGCGACGGCGGCGGACCGGGCGCTTGCGCCTATGCCACGTCGAAGGGCGCCGTGATGACCTTCACGCGGGCCATGGCAAAGGAGCTCGGCCCGCGCGGCGTGAGAGTGAACGCGCTGTGCCCGGGCATGATCGCGACAACGTTCCACGACACCTTCACCAAGGACGAGGTGCGCAAGAACGTCGCGGCCGCCACGCCTCTGCGGCGCGAAGGCAATGCCGGCGAAGTGGCGGCAGCGGTCGCCTGGCTGGCGAGCGACGATGCAGCGTTCGTCACCGGCGCCAACATCGACATCAACGGCGGAACCTTCTTTTCCTGAGCCTTTCGGCGTAGCGACGGTCCGCCATGAAAACCTTCATCTTCGGGGAAGCCATGCTCGAATATCACGGGCATGGCGGGAGCGGACTGCGCTTCGGCGGCGACACTCTCAACACGGCCGTTCACATGGCGCGTCGCGGATACGACGTGGCCTTCGTGACGGCCGTGGGTGTCGATCCCATCAGCGACGCTCTGGTCGCTGCGTGGCAGGCCGAAGGCATCGACACGGCTCACGTGCACCGCCACCCCGACCGTTCGCCGGGGATCTACGCGATCCATCTGGACGAACACGGCGAACGCAGCTTCCTGTACTGGCGCGATCGCAGCGCGGCGCGCGAGATGTTCGCCATGCCGGGCATGGCGGAATCGCTGAACCGAGCGGCCGAATGCGATCTGGTCTACTTCAGCCTCATCACGCTCGCGATCATCGGCGACCGCGGCCGCGAGCAACTGCTGAACCTCGCGCACGAGCGAAAGGCTGCCGGCCTGCACGTCGCCTACGACAGCAATTTCCGGCCCGCGCTGTGGCCCGATCTCGCGCTCGCGCGGGAGGTATCTACCAGCGCGATGCGCTCGGCGACGATCGGTTTGCCCACCGATGTCGACGAGCGCCAACTGCACGGCGCCGGGCAGTCGGAGGTAGAGATCGCGGACCGCTGGCACGAGGCCGGGTGCGAGGAAGTCGTCGTGAAGGCCGGCGAGCGCGGCTGCATCTTGAAATCGGGCTCGCGGGCGTGCCGCTACTATCCCGCATCCTGCGTTGAGGTCGTGGATTCCAGCGGCGCCGGAGATGCCTTCAACGCCGGCTTCCTGGCTTCCCGCATCAGCGGCACCAACGCATCCGACGCCGTTGCTGCCGGCCAGGAGCTTGCCGCCGAGACCATCGGCCATCACGGCGCGATAAGGCTATAGCCTCGCAACCCGGAACTGCGAGCTCCCCGCCCCTGCAGGCTTGGCATGGGCGGCCAGAGCGCGCATCTGGGCGACATGGCTGATCCGGCGCCGAATTCACCGCTCTCGTTCCCCGTTTTTCGCGCGGTGTGGATCGCCAGCATGGCATCGAATTTCGGTGGGCTGATCCAGTCGGTCGGTGCGTCGTGGCTGATGACCTCGCTCACCCCGTCACCCCAGATGGTCGCGCTGGTCCAGGCGTCTACCGCCCTCCCCATCCTGCTGCTGTCGCTCTGGTCCGGGGCGGTTGCCGACAATCTCGATCGGCGGCGCGTGATGCTCGCAGCGCAAGGCTTCATGCTGCTGGTGTCCGTGGCTCTCGCGGCGATCACCTTCGCCGGCTGGATCACGCCGTGGCTGCTCCTCCTCTTCACCTTCCTCCTCGGCTGCGGCGCTGCGATGAACGGGCCGGCCTGGCAGGCTTCGGTAGGCGACATGGTGCCGCGCGCCGCGCTGCCGGGTGCGGTTGCGCTCAACTCCATGGGCTTCAACATCGCACGCAGCCTCGGGCCCGCGATCGGCGGCGCCATCGTCGCGGCGGCAGGCGCCGCGGCGGCGTTCGTCGTCAACGCGGTCAGCTATCTCGGGCTGATCGCGGTTCTGGCGCGGTGGCAACCTGTCCGGGAGGAGCGCGTGCTGGCGCGCGAGGCGCTGGGTCATGCAATGGCGGCCGGCGTACGCTACGTCGCGATGTCGCCAGACATCCGCACGGTGCTCATGCGTGCCCTTCTGTTCGGTGTCGGTGCCAGTGCGGTCCCGGCGATGATGCCGCTAATCGCGCGCGACGTGATCGTGGGCGACTCGCTGACGTACGGCGTGCTGCTCGGCGCATTCGGGATCGGCGCGGTGGGCGGCGGACTGATAGTGCGCCGGCTGCGCGACCGCATGTCCGTGGAATCGATCGTTCGGGTTGCGGCCGGCGCGCTGGTGATTGGCAGCGCGGTCGCGGGGCTCAGCGAAACCATGCTGCTAACCATGCCAGCGCTAGCGCTGGCGGGCGGCGGTTGGGTTCTGGCCTTGTCGACCTTCAACGTAACGGTGCAGCTTTCCGCGCCGCGCTGGGTCGTGGCGCGGGCACTGTCGCTCTATCAAATGGCCGCGTTCGGCGGAATGGCGGGCGGCGCAGTGCTGTTCGGCGGCATCGCAAACGCGCAGGGGGTGCAGTTCGCCCTGCTCGTGGCGGCAGCAGTCCAGGGGCTCACGATTCTCGCCGGCTTCGTGCTCCCCCTGCCCGCTGCGCGCGACCTCAACCTGGCCCTGCGCGACTGGTCGGAGCCCGAGACCGCCGTGCCGGTCGACGAACGCAGCGGCCCGGTCGTGGTCACGATCGAATACCGCATCGCGCCCGGCGATATCCCGCGCTTCCTCAACGTCATGCACGAGCGAAGGCGCATCCGCAGGCGCGACGGTGCAAAGCATTGGACCCTCCTTCGCGACCTGGGCGAACCCGAGCTGTGGCTCGAGCGCTACCACGTAGCCACTTGGCTCGACTACGTGCGCCACAACCAGCGGCGCACGCACGAGGATGCGCAAAACACCCGCGACATACACGAGCTGCACATCGGGCCGGCCAGACCCGTCGTCCACCGCCTGATCGAACGCCAGACCTCAACCCTCCCCGGCATCCGCGAAGCGTCGCCCCGCGAACTCGCCGACCCGATGACCGACACCGCGCGGCAGGCATAACGCCGCCCCCACCTGCGGATGCTGACTCAAGCACCAGCCGTTAGTCGCCGTCGCGGCGTTGCTGGCGCCACATCGCCGCATAAGTACCGTTGGCGGCGAGCAGGTCGGGGTGACGTCCGCGCTCGACGATGCGGCCCGCGACCAGTACCAGAATCTCGTCGGCATCCACGATGGTCGACAAGCGGTGCGCGATGACCAGCGTGGTGCGTGCGTTGGCGAGACGATCGAGACTGACCTGGATGTCGCGCTCGGTGCGTGTGTCGAGCGCGCTCGTGGCTTCGTCGAAGATCAGGATCGGGGGCGATTTGACGATCACTCGCGCAATCGCGATGCGCTGCTTCTCGCCGCCCGACAGTTTCAGCCCGCGCTCTCCGACGATGCTCGCATAACCGTCGGGCAACCGCTCGATCGCATCGTGGACACGCGCCGCGCGGGCCGCGGCTTCGACTTCGGCCGCTGGCAGGTCCGTCGCACCATAACCGATGTTGTAGGCGGCATCGTCATTGAACAGCACGGTGTCCTGCGGCACGACCCCGATCGCGCGGCGTAGGCTTTGCTGCGTCACCTCGCTGATGTCTTGCCCGTCGATCGCAATGCATCCGGCGTCGGCGTCGTAGAAGCGAAACAGCAACCGTGCGATGGTCGATTTGCCGCTCCCGCTCGGGCCGACGACAGCAACCCGCTGACCGGGCCGAATTTCGAACGACACGCCCTCGAGGATGGGCCGCCGCAGATCGTAAGCGAACGATACGTTATCGAACGAGACATGACCGCTCGAGACCCTCAGTTCGCGTGCATCTGGGGCGTCACGCACCTCGGGCGACACCGCCAGCAGATCAAGCATCGCCTCCGCGTCGGTATAGGCTTGGCGCACACCGCCATAGACAGTCGCGAGCGCCTCCAACGGGGCGTAAAGCTGCAACAGAAAAGCGTTGATGAGGACGAAGTCGCCAATGCTCATCTGCCCGGCGGCGACGCCGTGCGCGGCCATTATCATGACGACGATGGCGCCTGTCGCCAAAACCGCCGCCTGGAATACGCCGATCAGCGTTTCAGCCAGCTTCGCGCGTACCGCCGACCGTTCGTAGGCACGCCGCGCCCGGTCGTAGCGGTCGGCTTCGATTTCCTCGGCGGCGAAATACTTGACGGTTTCGTAGTTGAGCAAGCTGTCCATCGCGGCGATGCTTGCCTTGACGTCGAGCGCGTTGGTTTGGCGCCGCAGCCTCACCTGGTAGCGAGCGCCGAACGCCGTGAGTGACAGATAGACAGCGAGCGTTGCCAGCGTCGCCAGTGCATATCCGGCGCTGTATCCGCTCGCGAGGATTGCGATCACCGCCGCAAGCTCGATCACTGTCGGTATCAGGGTGAACAGGACGAGCTCGGCGAGGAACTCGATCGAAACCGTTCCGCGGCCGACGATCTGCGCAATGCCGCCGCTCTTGCGGTCGAGATGGAAGCGCAGCGAAAGAGAATGAAGGTGGCGGAAGACCTCGATCGCGGTCGATCGAATCGCGCGCTGTGCCACGCGGATGAACGTCAACTGGCGCAGTTCCGCGATCGATTGCGTGATCAGCCGAGCTGAACCGTAAGCGACCACCAACAGGACCGGCACGGTAACTGCACCCGGCGCGGACAACCTATCGACTATATCCTTGTAGAAGAACGGTGCGGCGAGCAGCACGAGTTTGCCGACCGCGACGAGCAGCAGCGACACGATCACCTGTACGCGGATCATCGGCGCGCCGCGCGGCCAGAGCATCTCGCCATAACGCCGTAGCGTCATCGCAACGGCGCTTCGCTGGCCGACGAGGCGCTTCCCGTCACCGATTACTGGCCTGTAATTGGGCTGAGCCCGCTAGCCGAATTATGCCGAAAACCGATCATCCATGTGGAGAGCGGGACATGACACTGGCGGAACGAATTGCCGATATCGAGGAGCGGCGCGGCAGCCGCGTCGTCGTCCTCGCCGCATCGCATATCGATCTGGATCTGTTGCCGATGCTGTACGACACCTTGGCCGCGAGGGGCGATACGTCGCGCCTCGACATACTGCTCTGGATCAAGGGTGGCGCAGTCGATGGTGCGCGCCGGATCGGGCTGCTGCTCGCCGACGCAACCGAGCACCTCGGCGCAATCGTGCCCGACAGGTGCCAATCGTCGGGCACGATAGTCGCCCTCGCCGCACATGAGATCGTCGCAGGCCCATGCGCGATCTTCTCGCCCGTCGACCCTTCGCTCCAAGGGCCGATCGCGGATGATAGCGGCGGTCCCGGAGCAATATCGACCGAGGACGTCCGCCGCTTCGCCGAGATGGCACGCGAATGGTTCGGACAAGAGGACGAGCAGGCGCGGTTGTCGGCACTCGCCGCCATGACCGCTGCGATATTTCCGCCCACACTCACTGCCTTCTACCGCGCCACCCGCGAAGTCGAGACGATCTGCCGCGATCTCATCGGCCGACGTCTGGGCGCCGATCCGTCCTGCGACGCGGACAGGATCGTCAGCCATCTGATGCACGGCTATCATTCGCACAGCTTTCCGCTGGCCGCAGACGACCTTGCCGATCTCGGCCTCCCGGTCGTGCGCGACACGAGGGTGGAAATGGCAGCCTGGCAGATCGCTGAGATGCTGCGGACATCGGTCGGCGGCGGCTTGCGCGACGGCGAGCAGGATGATTGGTTTGACGCCTGCATTGCCACCCGGGAGGCGTGTCATCTGCGGCGGACCGGCCCTCATCGAATGATGCCGCGCTGGGAAGCAGGGATAATTGGCGATTGACGCCATCACACCTGCTCGGCGAGCTGTGCGAGGAAATTCTGCCAGTTATCGTCACCGATGAAGCCGCCTGCCTCGACCACCATGTCTGGTGCGATGAACAAGTAGGCGGGCGAGGCTCGGCGCGGGTTGAGCATCGCATAGGCGATCCCCGCCATATCGAGGAAATGCGCTTCGAATTCCTGGTCCTGGCCGATGTCGGCAGCCTTGAGCCGCTCGGCGGTGACGACCCACAGATCGACGCCGCGGCCCGGAGTGCGTGCGGCCGCGGCCGCCACGCCAAGCGCAGCGGCGCGGCACTTGGGGCAGCCTTTCGATAGGAACACGATTACGTAGGCGGTCTCGCCCGCAGCTATTGATACCGAGGTTCCGGCGCGGCTTTTGCCGGTGAAATTCTCCACGCGAGCGCCTGCTGGAAACAACAGGTCCGGCGGCGCGCCACCGTCGCCGCGGCGGCCGCGCAAGAGATGCGCGACCAGCGCAAGATTGGTCGTCGCCGCGACCGCAAGAAAGGCGGCGATCGCCTCGGTATCGCTCATGGGTACCACGACACGTAGTTGCTGGAATGCAGTAGAGGCAGGAGGCGCTGGGCGATCATCAGGTAGACACCGGCCGCCGAACTGACGACCCAGACCGCGGGCGAAGAAGGCCAAGCGTCGCCGACCACCACAAAGAGTCCCGCGATCGCGACGAGCGCCGGCCCGAACAAGCTGACCGGCCCGATCGCTTCGTTGCCGCCGAAGCAGTTGCATGCCGCGACATCGCCGCGCCGCAATACTATCACGATCGCGCCTGCAAACAGCACCGCGCTGGCGGCGGCGACCGCCCCGCCAGCGGCAACGCAAGTATTCGAGCCCATGATCAGCCCACCGCCGATCGTCAGGGCGACGAGGCACTCGACCGCGACTACAATCCCCGCGGTGCCACGCGCGGGAAGCTGGGGCGCGATTTCAGCGACTGTCGCGGCGAACATCGCGAAATCGCGAAACTTTGCCGCGGCAGCTAGTGTAAAGCAGGTTACGAGATACAGGGCCGCGGCGGCGGTTGCAAAAGCCACGTTACCCGCCCGCGATCAGCGCTTCGGCCACGGCTTCGGCGATCCGAAGCGGGGGGGCAAGCTCTTCGACGAAGACGAACTGTCCGACCGGATTGTTCTCGAGGAAGACATGCCTTCCGTCCGGTGTGGCGATAAGGTCGATCGCACCATATGCCAGTCCGTAACTGGCAACGAACTCGCAGCAGCGCGTAGCGAGATCCTCGGGCAATTCGACTGCGGTATATGCGATTTCGGCGTCGTAGTGACGAAAATCCACGCGCGTGCGCTCGTTCGCCTGGGAATCGATACGCGCCGCGAAGATCCGCCCTGCTACGACCGTGACCCGGATTTCATGGGCCTTTTCGATGTAGTGCTGGAACAGGCCAGGCAGGGCCGCAATGCTGTCGAGTTCGGGGTCATCGACCTGGACCAGCGTGGTGTGCAGGCCGTTGGCAATGCGGTCTTCGGTCTGCACGTGCTCGGCAGCCAACGTCGGTGTCGACAGGGTCTTGAAAATCGCCCCGTCGGCGCCCTTTGCAATAAACGGCCGGACCTCGTCTGGCCGATTGCCGATCATGCTCGCCGGCACCGCGAAACCCATCCTGCGCGCCCGCACCAGTTGTTCGCATTTCCATCCGGCCGCACGCAGGGCGACCGGATGGCTCATGAAAAAGCAGTCGAGGCTGTTCAGCCAACCGAGCAGCAGGTGATTGGCCTCGCCATCGGCGAACGCTTTCTCTTGCGGGGACAGTGCAGCGGCAAATGCGAAGTCGGCAGGTTTGCGCATCCACACCGATCGCACCGCGGAAAGGTCGAGCGTTGTGCCGGACGCGCGACAGAAGAGTGTACCGCTCCAGCCCGTTTCATCGAGCGCCATCGTGAGACCGTAGTCGCGCGGGAAGCGGTCGAGGTCGATGCGAAAGCAGGGCTCGCCGCGCGCGGCGATTAGCGCGCCCACGCGGTCGGCGTGGACATCGTCGCTGCGCGTGACGATCAGTACGGCCGCTTCGCTCACCTGCGCGTCCCCCAGCCGGTCAAGCACAAGCAAGCCACGCGTCCGGGTCAGCAAAGAAAGCCGCTGTCCGGATTGAAGATATCTCCGGTACGGTAATCGCCGAAGGGCACGCCGGTGCACCCTGCCACGGACGGCCCCTTGCGTGCTCGCCAAGGCGTGGCGGTACCCGCACCATCGGCGCGTCGCGCGAGGCAAAAGGCGAAGGTCCTGTGATTGTCGGTCATGATGAAGCTCCCGTTTTGCGGCAACGAACCCCGGGACTCGTCCCGGGGCCGTAATCGTGGCGTCAGCAGAAAACGCCCGTGTCGCCTTCGCGATAGTTCAGGCGTTCAACTTCGCTGCAGCCGGCAATCGCCGGACCTTTACGTACGGCCCACTTGCCTTCGGGCGCAGCGTCGCGACCGGCGAGGCGGAAGGCGAAGGTCTTGCTTTCGGTCTTCATCTCATCTTCTCCACAAGTTGAACGGCGGCGATCTAGAGCCCCCGCCGGCACCCAGAATCGAGTGCTGCTCCATGGTAGAGAAGAGGATACCCTCACGAAAATACGTGAAAGAACCCAACTACATAGGTAGGGTTACCGAGCTCTAGGCGGGCATCCGCCGGAATTCGCCCATTCGGCGAACGACAACATTTCAGCAGCGCCACTGCAATCAGTGCCCTACATTCCCGCTGCAGCATGTTCCCGTGTGCGATGAGTGGGCGCGCGCGGCCGCTTGAGTGTGGTCGACTGGGCCAGTCGTCAGACCACGCCCAGGGCCTTCATCGCCTCTGCCACACGGACGAAACCGACCACGTTCGCGCCCAGGACGTAATCGCTAGGTTTTCCGTATTCATCTGCGGTTTCCGCGCAGCGGCGATGGATGTCGCGCATGATGGCGGCAAGCCGCTCTTCGGTTTGCTCGAAAGTCCAGCTATCACGCGAGGCGTTCTGCTGCATTTCCAGGGCCGACGTTGCGACGCCCCCGGCGTTTGCGGCCTTTCCGGGGCCGAAAAGGACACCTGCTGCCTGGAACAGCTTCACCGCCTCCGGGGTGCACGGCATGTTCGCACCCTCGCCGACTGCGAGCACACCATGTTCGATCAGAACGCGAGCGTCTTTCCCGGTAAGCTCGTTCTGCGTGGCGGATGGCAGCGCCACTTCGCAGGGCACCTCCCAGATCGACCCGCCCTCGATATACGAGGTGCTGCTGCCCTTGAGCTTGGCGTATTCCGAGATCCGCCCGCGGCGCACCTCCTTGATCTGCTTGACGAGATCGAGGTCGATGCCTTCTTCATCGACCACGTAGCCTGCGGAATCCGAGCAGGCGATGACTTTCCCGCCAAATTCCGCGACTTTCTCGATCGTGTAGATCGCGACATTGCCAGAGCCCGAAACGACGACGCGCTTGCCGTCGAAATCTTCTGCCCGGGTCCCCAGCATTTCTTGGACGAAGTATGCCGTCCCGTAGCCGGTCGCCTCGGTACGTGCGCGCGAGCCGCCGTAGACAAGTCCTTTGCCGGTGAGGACGCCGGCTTCGTAGCGGTTCGTGAGCCGCTTGTACTGGCCGAACAGGTATCCGATTTCGCGTGAGCCGACGCCGATGTCGCCTGCCGGCACGTCCGTGTATTCGCCGATGTGGCGGTACAGTTCGGTCATGAAAGACTGGCAGAACCGCATGACCTCGCCATCGGATCGGCCGCGCGGATTGAAATCGGACCCGCCTTTGCCGCCTCCGATGGGCAAGCCGGTAAGCGCATTCTTGAAGATTTGCTCGAAGCCGAGGAACTTGATGATCCCGACGTTCACCGACGGATGGAAACGAAGGCCGCCCTTGTACGGCCCAAGCGCGGAATTGAACTGCACCCTAAACCCGCGGTTGATCTGCACTTCGCCCCGATCATCCACCCACGGCACGCGAAAGATGATCTGCCGCTCGGGTTCGCAGATCCGTTCGATCAAGGCATTGTCGGCATACTCCGGATGCTTGGCGACGACTGCCCCGAGGCTTTCGAGCACTTCCTGCACGGCTTGCAGAAACTCGGATTCACCGGCGTTGCGGCGAAGGACCTCATCGAAGATCGGCTGCAGTTTCTCATCAATCATCGAGGACTTCTTCCCGGCTCCGCTGTCGTGCCGACCGCCTGTGAGGCACGTGCGCCCATTTTGGAAGAGGGAGATACCTCGCTTCGTGCGCGCAGGCACCTAGCGGTCCACGCGTCCGCGACCGCGTGCTGCGCCCACTTCACGGAAACCTCGTCACCTCGGCGCGTTGAGGGCAGGTCACCGGTTTTGCGACACGCGTTCAGGAAGGACGAACCATGCCTCGGACTCTCGTGCTCTATCACTCCACCTACGGCCACGTCGAAACGATGGCGAAGGCCATGGCCGAAGGTGCACGCGGGGTTGCCGGTGCCAAGGTCGACATCCGCCGCGTGCCCGAACTCGTGCCGGAAGAGGTCGCGCGAGATGCCGGCTACAAGCTCGATCAAGAGGCGCCGATCGCGCGGGTCGATGACCTGCCGAAGTACGACGCGATCATAATCGGGGTCGGCACACGCTACGGCCGGATGGCATCCCAGATGGCGAATTTCTTGGATCAGACTGGCGGCCTTTGGGCGAGCGGCGCGCTGAACGGAAAAGTCGGATCCGCGTTCACCTCCACCGCGACCCAGCACGGCGGACAGGAAACGACCCTCATGGCGATCCACACGAACCTGATGCACCTCGGCATGATCTGCGTCGGCCTACCCTACAGCTTCGCCGGACAAATGACTCTCGACGAGATCACCGGCGGCACTCCCTACGGCGCGACGACGATTGCGGGGGGCGACGGCTCGCGCCAGCCGAGCGAGAACGAGCTGGAAGGCGCGAGATTTCAGGGCCGCCTGGTCGCCGATATAGCGGGCAAGCTGCAGGGGTGAGGCACGCTCGAGGCTCGCCACTCCGCGAGCGGATGGAGGATCTGGCGTGACCCGGCGACCGCGAGCAGCCCACTTCAAGGACAACATCGTTCTTTACGGCGCGCTCGCGGCCAATCTCGGGATCGCCGTTGCCAAGTTCATCGCCGCTGCGATCAGCGGTTCGTCGTCGATGCTGACGGAGGGGGTTCACTCACTCGTCGATAGCGGCAACCAGGTTCTCCTGCTCTATGGCCAAGGTCGCGCGCGGCGAGCGCCGGACCGGATGCATCCGTTCGGCTATGGGCGCGAGCTCTACTTCTGGGCCTTTGTCGTCGCCATGCTGATCTTTGCGGTCGGCGCTGGCGTGTCGATCTACGAGGGGACCATGCATTACATGGACCCTGAGCCGCTCCGCGATCCGACCATCAACTACGTGGTGCTGGGCGTCGCCTTCCTGCTGGAGGGAGGATCCGCAGTGCGCGAATTTGCCGCCCGGCCCCACCCCGAGGGTTGGTGGCAGTCTGTCGTGAACTCCAAGGATCCCGGGCATTTCGTCGTGCTGTTCGAAGATAGTGCAGCGCTGGTCGGCCTCGCCGTGGCGGCTGCTGGCGTCTGGGCCAGCCATCACTTCGGCGACCCGCGGATCGACGGCCTGGCCTCGATCCTGATCGGCCTGGTACTGACCGGCGTGGCCCTCCTCCTCGCGCGCGAGGCGAAGGGTCTGATCATCGGCGAGAGCGCCGATCCGACCGTGGTCCGCGAGATACGCGCAGCCATTGAGAGCCATCCGAACATCACCAGCGTCAATCACGTCCGGACGATCCATACCGCACCCGACGCGATATTCGTGGCCGTCAGCGCGGACTTCGACGATCGCGTCTCGATGGGAGAAGGCGAACGGCTGATCGAGTAGATCGAGGCGCAGCTGAAGGAGATATCGCCTTGCTTCTCCTCGATATACGTTCGGCCGGAAAAGCGGCAGGACGCGGTCGTCGCCGCACCCTGATCACTTCGGCGCGGTCGCGATCTCCTGGCCGGCAAACCAGCTTGCCAGTGTCGAGAAATACTCCGCCGCTTCGGGCCGGGCCCACTGCGATTGCGCGGGGTTCATCTGCGCCTTGGGAGTCATCGATGTGGCCATGTGGTGGTCCGCGCCCGCTATCACGCGCACTGTGAGGTTCGGGCTCCGCCGGGCGTTGATCCGAGCGACCGAGGTCGCCACGGGAACGACCGGGTCGTTGGCGCCGAACAGGATCAGCGCCGGCACATCGACCTGATCGAGCGTCGGCAGCGGATCGTACTCGATCTCCTTGCGCCAGCGCGATGTCGCCCGATCCCCGACGGTTTCGCCCATGTAGAGCAGATCGAACCACGGCTTGTCCTTGGCCGCGTCGACCAGCGCCTGCGCAGTCGCGCGATCGCCCGTCCCGCGCATGTAATCGTCCACCGCCTGGCGCATCGCGCGCATCTGGTCGATCTCGGCATCCGAATGCCCGCTGATGCGCATGCTGTTCTCTGAGCGGAACATCATCTGCACATCGGGGGTCACAACGGGCGCCGAGATCGACACGACGAACCGCACATCGGAGCTGCGCGCGGCTGCAAGCAACGACAGCCAGCCGCCCTGGCTCAATCCCCAGATGCCGATCCGCTCCGAGTCTATCCGCGGATCGGCCTTGAGCATCCGTACTGCTGCAATCGCATCGTCGGCGAGCATGGTGTAATCGCTGTCTTTCAGGCTTCCGCCCGATCGTCCGCTGCCGCGCCGGTCGTAGGTCAGCACCGCGATACCGAGCGGCGGCAGCATCTCCTTCAGGTGCTGGTAGAGCACCGCATCGCCCAGCGACTTCGAGGCGCTGTGCGTGACGACCACGGCCGCCAGGGCCCGCCCTCCCTTTGGCAGATAGAGCGTCCCGGCGAGCGTGGCATCGCCGCTGCGGAAAGTCCGGCTTTCGCTCACGGTTACGGTCGAAGGTGCCGCGCTCCAGGGCAGCGAAGTCACGCTACGGGCAGATGCCGGTGTATTCGCCGCGAATGCGAGCATCAACGTCAAGGCCCAGAAGGCGGCTGCAATCCAGCGGAGCATGCTCCTATGGGGCTGGCGCGTTGGACCCTCTTCGGCCGGCCCCCGCCCTCGTGCAGTTGCAATGCCGACCGGCGAAGTTGTGAGTTCGCTCATCTTGCTCTCCCTGACCGACGCCTTTTGGGTCATCAGAACTTTCCCCGCACGGAAAACGAGAAGATCGGACCGATCAGCCGGTCCCGCTCCTCGATCGAGGTGATCGGCGTCTCGCCCCGGAGGCCGCCATATACGATCCTGTGGCGCCGGGACCGTGCATTGAGGATATTGCCGACTTGCGCGCGCACGGTGAGGCCGAAGACGTCCTTGTTCTCGATGAACACGGAGGCGAAGCTAGGACCCTCCCAGATACGGTCTACCTGATTGCTGCGATAGTTCGGCTGATTGTGCGAGTAGTCGGCCGCACCGCCCCAGGCCCAGTCGCTGTCCGGGATGTCGTGCCGCAAGGCGATGCTTGCCTCCGTATCCGTGAAGCCGCTCCACTGGCGCGATTCTCCGGTGAACGGATCACGCAGGCGCGACCCCTGGTAGAGAACGCTGGTGTCGAGCTTCACCCCGTTGAGGCCGGCGGGGTCGAGATTGATCGTGCTCGTCCAGACGACCGCCGCCGCCCGGGACTTCGCGATGTTGCCGACAGACTCGCCATCGCCGACCGGGATGATGTCGACATAGTCTTCGACGTCGCGGTAGATCAGACGGAGCTGTGTCGATCCCCAGGGGCCGAACTTCTTGTTGATCTCAGCCTCGTAGCTCCAGTCCTGCTGCGGGCGCAGATCGTTGTTCCCGGAGTTCGCGTTCCCGTCGTTGAGGAAGGCCCGCGCGAGGAAGTCGTAGAACGAGAGCTGTAGCACGCGCCGCCGGATCTTGAGCGCTACGTCGAAGTCGTCGCTCGGCGTCCAGGCCAGCGAGAGCGAACCCTTGGGTCGGAAGAAACTGCGCGTCAGGCCGTTCGACCCCGTCTGCGCGATAGTCGAATGCTCGGCGCCTCCAACGAGTTGGAACGACAGCGTAGGGGTGAGCTTGCGGCCGAAGCTGAGCAGCCCCTCGTAGCGGTCCTCGCTCACGCCGCCGCTGCCTTCGGGGAACGGGATCTCGACGAACTCGCCCGTGGGGTCGAGGGTAAACAGACCGGCGACGTTCTCCAGCGTATTGAACGCGGCTTCGCCCGAAAGCTGCCAATCCCCGCCGAGCATCTTCCAGCTGTATTCACCGCGGGCGATGGTCTCGCCCAAATCGCCGGTCTGCGTGAAGCGGTCGCCGATATCGGCCGAACCGTCGGCGAACCTGGTGATCGCTTCCTGCAGATAGGGTTCGTGGCTGAAGCGCCTGATGCCTATCGCCTTGAGCCGTCCCGGGCCCAGGGCGAACTCGTAGTCCCCACCCAGTTCGTAGTTCCAGCTATCGTTGCGCTCGCGGAAAATGCGGGAACGGTCGGGCAAGCCGGGACCGGCGCGTTCGCCGATCTCGTCGTAGCGGTCGTAGATGCGCTGGTAGTGAGCGTTGATGTGCCCGACGCTGGTGCCCGGGCCATCCCAGGTCACCTTCCCCGAAAGCTTCGGCGTGTCGTAATGCGTATTCCAGATCTCGAAGCGCCGCTCGGTGACCGCGCCCGCGGCATCGTAGATGAGCGTGCCGCCCCCTGCGCCGCTGCGCGCGGACTCGTCGTTGTTGAGCCCGACTTCGTACTCGATCGCACCGCTGCGCCCGCTGACCGACACGTCGCCGCGCGTGAACAGCGGGTCGGTATAGTGTGCGCGAAATTCCGGCTTCCACGAGAACTGGCCGGAGAAGCTGTCGGCCTTGAACACGATGTTGGCGACCTGACCCGAAAGACCCGGAATGTCGAGCGTGGCGCCATCGAGGATTTCGATGCGCTCGACATTGTCGGCGGGAATGCGGGTGAGAAGCGTTTCGAGCGTATCGGACTTGCTCGACGGCCGCTGGCCGTTGAACAGGACGTTGCCCGTCGCCTGGCCGAGACCGCGCAATTGCTCGCTGTCGCGGATCGTGAACCCGGGAACCTGGTTCAGCATGTCGTATGCATTCTTGGGGGCATAGCGGACGAAGTCGGCCGGGGTGTAGACCTGCCCGGACCGGAGGGTCGAGGCGGCGGGCTGCGGGTCGGGCGCAGCGGCATCGCCGCTTTCGGGCAGATCCTGCGCCTGGGCCGGCCATGCGCCGAGCAGCGCGATCGCTGCGGCCCCGGTGAATGCTTTCATCTGCCCTCTCCCGCTCAGTTCCGCGCCGCAGCGTTGATATTTTGCGCGTGTTCGGGCGTGACCCCGGTCGCTTTCATCGCGACCAGGTCGCGCGCGCGAGGCTCGTAGCCGGCAGCGACGATCCCGCGGACATAGGCTTCGTCGATATCCAGCGCGCGGCAAGCAACGGCATCGTCGATCGACTCGAGATCGAGGCCCGCCGATTGGAGGCTCGCGACGTAGCCCGGTGTCACATCGAGCGCCGCAGCGGCGATCACGTCGTTGAGCGAACGCGGAGCGAGGCCTTGCCGGCTCAGGCCGTCGATCAGCGCGAGATCCGCGTCGACCAGAGCCAGCGTCAGCAGGTCTTCCTGGCGCTTCGGCGCCAAGCGGCGGGCGTTCAGGCCGGCCTCGAACGCCGCATCGGGGGCAAAGACGCAGTCGCCGCTTCCATCGTAGCGCCGATCGAGAGTGCCGCGGCAGGTCAGCAGGCCCGGCTCGCGATCGATCGTGAATGTGACCGCACCTTGGTTCGGTGACCCCAGTGCAGCCCTGACGGATGCGAGATCGGGCTCCCCGTCGTCGAGCGGAAACGTGCTGCTGCTGCTCTCGTGATGAATGCGCAGGGTCGGTGCACTTCCGCCGGTGTCCGAGACGGTCCACGCGATGTCGGTGAGCTCGGCCGCACCGTTTTGCGACCATCCCGGATCCGTAGTGGTAGAACCGAGCATGAGCGCTGCTGCGAGAACCGCCGGCTTGGAGAACATCTTCATGGCAGGCTCCTTTCTGCGCCGGCGGCAGGCGAGCGAAGGCGCTCGCCGAAGGCCGGCGTTGTCGAAATTTAATTAGGCTTTTGACGCCGGGCGGCGGTTAGTCGTGGGTTGGATCGGACCGCGTATTGCTGAGGACGACCGACGTCGAAGTTCCGCCTTCCGTGCGGCGGGTGCTCACGACGCCGCCGGGCCCGGCGATCGCGGTAGCTCCCGTCCGCGAGACAGAGATGGCCTGCGGCCCTCGCGGCGGACCCGGCGGCGGCCCGCGATGGCTCGTCACTGCGCGGACGCTTACTACGTCGTCGGGGTTTGCGACGTTCAGGCCCGAGGCGCGCATATCCTCGACGAATTTCCCGGTGACGCCGACCGCACGCATGCTGATCATTTCCTCCAGCGTGGCGCGGGGGAAGTAGCCGCGAAGCTCGCGGACATAGGCGGCGGTGAGGCCGACCGCCCGGGCGCCGATGATTGCGTCGAGGTCGGCACTGGCATCGGCCGCGCGCATGGCGCGGGCATAGGCCGGATCGACGCCGACCGCGCGGGCGCCGACGAGTTCGTCCGTATCCGCAGTGCCGAATACGCTCCGCATCTCCGCCATGTAGTCGGGGGTGACGCCGGTCGCCTTGGCTGCAATGACGTCGTCCACGTCGAACCCTTCGCCACTCTCACGCATCTCGGCGACATCGGCAGGCGTTACGTCCATCGCGCGCATGCTCACCAGATCGTCCGCGCTGACCGTCGCCTGCGCGTCGCTGGTGAGCTTGACGGGATCATGTTCTACAGCCGTCGCTGCCCGCGTCGTATGGCCGGCGGTCGTTTCGACCAACTCCGCACGCTCGGCCGCGACGGTGGTGAATGCCGCCAGGGGCGTGGCGATGGCCAGCACCGAGGCAAGACCGAGGAACCCCCAGCCCGTGCCGACAGGCCCCCGTGAGGCGTTCGCGTCGAGCACGCGGATCACGCGGCGCTTGAGAGAATTCTTGGCCGGTGCGACACCATGCGCGGCGATCAGCACGGCGCGGTTGTCGTGGCGGGCGGCGTTGACCAGCAGTGTGGCATAGTCCGAACCGGCGATGTCGGTCAGCAGGACGGCATCGTCCGCCGCTTCCTCGCGCAAGTGATGGCTCTCGCGGGCAAGCAGCCAGACCAGCGGGTTGAACCAGAACAGCGCCCAGGCAAGCCGCGCAATGAGGAGCTTGGCCCAGTCGAGGCGGGCGACGTGCGCCAGTTCGTGCGCGATGATCGCCTCGGCTTCCCGAACGGCCGAGACCGCGCGGGGATCGAGCAAAATGGTCGGGCGCAGCACGCCCCAGCTTATCGGCGAGCGCAGTTCCTCGCTGACCAGCAGTGCGGTGCCGTGCTTGAATCCCATCCGGCGCTGCGCTTCGGCGAGTGCCGACAGCCAGGCCCCGTCGACCAGCACCTCGGCCCGCCGGCGCATGGCGAACAGCCTGAACACCGCGACCGCCATCATCACGAACATCAGCGCGAGTGGCAGCGCGTATATCCACACCGCGAGCTCCGCGAGGGTCGGCGGGCTGAAAAAAGGCGCCGCCGCCGCGGCTTCCGCGGCGGTTATCGGAATATCGGCCGGATGCGCGGTCGCGGGCACTTCCGGCGCCACCGATGCGGCCGCATTCGATGCCAGGAACTCCTGCGGCAAGGGCGCCCATTGCGGCAGCAGGACCGAGCCGATCGGCAGCAGCAGGATCGCGAGCAGGCCGAGATGCGCGATCAGCGACCGCTCAGCCGGCGTGCGGCTGCGCGCGAGCCTCAGAATGCCGAGCGTGAGCGCGGCGAGCGCAAGCGATTTCAGAGCGAGGCTCGCTAGAAGCGAAGCGGTCAGCATCACGAATTCCTCCCCTTGCGCGCATGGGCGATCAACTGCTCCAGCTCGTCGAGCTCTTCGATGCTCAAGTTGTCCTGCATGCCGAGCAGAGCTGCCGCAGCGCTGGTCGGCGATCCGTTAAAGAACACCCGCACGACCTGACCCAGCGCGGACTTGCGCGCCGCCTTTTCGGGCAGGCTGGGTGCGTAGACGAACCCGCGGACGCTCTGCGAGCGTTCGACAAACCCCTTGCCCTCAAGCCGCTTGAGCATGGCGCGGATCGCGGAGCCGGAGATTTCATCCTCCAGCGCATCGCCGATCTCCCCCACCGTCGATGCCCCACGCTCATAGAGAATGTCGACGATCTGGCGCTCTCGCGGCGGGAGATTGGACAACATGCGAATCACCTCATGCACTACATTTGTAGCGTGCTACATTTGTAGCGCATGCGAAGCAAGTGTGTTTGTTGCGTGGTCACGCCGAGATCGTCATGCCGGAAGTGTTCCGAACGATCGGCGGTGTGCTCAGCGTCCGCTTCTGAGCCTAGCGTCGAGTTTGCGAGGAATGGTTCGCGGGAGAGCAGTCGGTCGCGATCGGAAACGGTACGGGCGCGTCCCCGGCCTTCCAGGGATCCAGACGAGCCATGACGGCGGCGAAGAGCTCCGAATTGAGGTGACCCTGAAGCCAGGTTTGCAAGTGCGGTAGGGGTTGTGCGGCGAACCACGCCTGATCAGTGGCCGCAAACTGCCGGACGAAGGGCATGATCGCCATGTCTGCAAGCCCCGGCGCGGTGCCGCAAAGTTGGCCCTGGCCTTCCAGCCGCGCGTTCAGCTCGGCCAGGAAGGCAAGCCCCGCGCGGCGATGCGCCGCAGCATCGCTCCCGTGCCGGTCCGGATATTTGTAGCGGTCGAGATCGTGCTTGAACGGTCCGTCGTTGGCCGCGATGAGAGCGGGATCATCCCGCTGCAACCAGCCATCGGGGTCGGAGCGGCCGAGGGCCCAGCGCATGATGTCGAGGCTCTCCTCGATCACGCGGCCGCCGGGCTCGACGATCACCGGGACGGTCGCTTTCGCCGAAGCCTCCCGCAAAGCTGGGGGTTTGTCCGACAGCTTGACCTCGCGCAGTTCGCATGTCGTGCGGCTTACGAGCAGCGCGAACCGCGCGCGCATCGCGTAAGGGCACCGGCGGAAGCTGTAGAGAACCGGAAGTGTCACGGCGTCCTATGCGCCGGTCTTGCCGAGAAGGCGGGCGCCGATGTGATCGCGGCCTTGTGCGGCGGCAAGCGCTTCCTGCCGGTGGCGCTCGCGATAGCCGGCCCGCTGTTCGTCCGTCCGCTCATGGTAGCATCTCGGACAGCTCACACCGGCTTCGTAATGCGGCGAGGCGGCAGCTTCCGCATTCACCGGGCGCCGACAGGCGGGGCAAAGCTCGTGCGTTCCCGGCTTCAGCCCGTGGCCGACCGCCACGCGCCGGTCGAACACGAAGCATTCGCCTTGCCAGAGGCTTTCCTCCTCCGGAACCGTCTCCAGGTACTTCAAAATGCCGCCTTTCAGGTGGAACACCTCGTCGACGCCCTGTTCCTTGAGAAAGGCAGTCGACTTTTCGCACCGGATGCCGCCGGTGCAGTACATCGCGACCTTCGGCGCCTTGCCATGCCCGAGAAGCTGTTCGCGCCGGCCGCGGAACCATGCGGGAAAGTCGCGAAACGTGGCGGTGCGTGGATCGATCGAACCCGCGAAGCTGCCGATCGCGACTTCATAGTCGTTGCGCGTGTCGATCACGATGGTGTCGGGGTCGGAGATCAGCGCGTTCCAGTCATGCGGCGCGACGTAGGTTCCGACACTGGACAGGGGATCGATGCCGGTCTCCCCCATGGTGACGATTTCGCGCTTGATCCGCACTTTCATGCGGTGGAACGGGATTGTCGCTGCTGGAGAGAACTTGACGTCGAGATCCGCACATCCGGATATCCCCCGGATGTGATCCAACACGCGCCCGATGGCGTCCCGCGTGCCGGCGATGGTGCCGTTTATTCCCTCGCTGGCCAGCAGCAGTGTCCCTTTGACGCCCTCCGTGCGGCAAAGCTCCTCGAGCGGCCCGTGCACCGCGCCGCAGTCCTCAATCGGCGTGAAACGGTAAAGCGCCGTCACGCACAGGTCGCTCACCTTCGGGGCGCCTGGCTCCGGCATCGAAATGCTGTCGTCTTGCATGGAGGGCACCATAGCGCGGTTTGGCGATTCGCACGGAGAAACTCTCCCGATATTCGCGACCATCGCCTTAATCGGGGGGGCCGATTGGCTGCACGCAGCTTAGCAGTCCTGCTCCTCGTCCGCTCGGATGACGAAGACGTCGCTGAAAGCGCGGCTACGGCTCGGCGGGGAGAGCAATCGGAATTCGTGCAATCATCGAGCGGCTCGCTGCAAGTTCATGTCCTCCAGCGCGATGCCGTTGGTCTCGGGCATTTGCTTCAAGGACCAGAGGAATTGGAGCAGCATCATCCCACCGAAGAAGGCGAACACCCACCCTCCCAGCCGGGCTGCAAACACGGGGAAGGCCCAGGTGATTGCCGCCGCCATGACCCAGTGAACAGTGCTTCCGAGCGCCTGTCCCTTGCCGCGGACGGCGCTCGGGAAGATTTCGGAGATGAATACCCAGATCACAGCGCCTTGCGAAAGCGCGAAGGCTGCGATGAAGCCTAACAGGCCGATCAGGACGAGCGTGCCGTCCGGCCGCGCGCTTTCGAACTGCCAAGCGACGAGAAACAGTGCGGCAGCGGTGGCGATCGAGCCGAAGAGGAGCAGCGGTCGCCGGCCGAACCGATCGATCAGGAACAGCGCCGCGATCGTGAACAGGAGATTCGTGCCACCGATCGCGATCGATTGCAGCAGCGCGCTATCGGCTGCTGCACCGCCGAGCTCAAAGATGTGCGGCGCGTAGTAGAGCAGCGCGTTGATCCCCGAGAGCTGATTGAACATCGCGATAGCGATGGCGCAGGTCACAGGGAAGGAATGGGCGCGGGTGAACAGTCGAGCCTTGGCCCGCGTCGCGGCAAGCTCGCGCACCGCCGCCTCGCGCATATGGCGCACGTCGCCGGCGGGATCGGCGAAACCGAGCCGCTCCATGACCGTCAGGGCCCGTGTGTCGCGGCCAGCAGAGACCAGCCAGCGAGGACTCTCCGGCAAGACCAGCGTGACCATCAGGAACAGCATGGAAGGCACGGTGACAATCCCGAACATCCATCGCCAGGCAATGTCCGGCGGAAGCAGGCCCGCGATGACGTAGTTCGAGATGAAGGCCAGAAGGATGCCGAACACGATGTTGAGCTGGTTGAGCGCGACCAAGCGACCGCGCACGTGAGCCGGCGAAACTTCGGCGATGTAGATGGGCGTTATAACCGACGCCGCGCCGATCGCCAGCCCCGCAAGGAGGCGGAAGGCCAGGAAGACCGCCCAACTGTCGGCGAGCGCCGATCCGAGCGAGGACACGACATAGGCGATCGCCACCGTGAGGAGCACCGCCTTGCGGCCGAAGCGGTCCGACGGCCAACCTGCAATGAGCGAGCCCACGATCGTGCCGATGAGCGCCGAGGCTACGGTGAAGCCAAGTTGAGCATCGCTCAGGGCGAAACGCTCTTGAAGAGCGGAGGTGGTGCCGGAGATTACCGCAGTGTCGAGCCCGAAAAGCAGGCCACCGAGCGCGGCGCCCGCCGCACTCAGGATCATGATGGCGGTCAAGCGTCCATGCCCAGGCGCGGGTATCGAGAGGTCCGTGTTGTTCATGAGATCAGGCTTTCGCGATCGGGAATTCCGACATCCGGAGGAAGGTGCTTCCGTATGGAATGAGCCGTAACGTCTCCGTCGGCGCGTCGGTCGCCACCGGGCTAAATGGCAAGGAACCGTGGGTTTGGTGGTATCTATCCCACCCCGGGATTCTGCGTCCGGTAGTGCTCAGGCTGAGCGGCGCGTTCGCGCCGATCCACGGACGATCCGAAACCATGTCAGCACGAGCGAGAGTGACCACGGCATCGGGTTCGAGCGCGTAATTCCACGGCGTCGTCGGGAAGACTTCCGACGTATCGATGCCGCCGCGTTCGCCGATCTTGCGCCAATCCTCACCTATCGGAAGGGCAAACACCAGCGGCCCGCGTTCCAGGCTTGTGAGCTGCTTGTGCCATACGCTGCGCGTGATCTTTGCCGGGAAGATCAGTTCGACAGTATCGCCCGTGCGCCAGAGGCGTTCGAGCCGCGCTATCCGCCCGGAGGATGCTGACGTTTCATGCTGGCCGTTTACCTTGAGCGTCGCTCCTTCTGCCCAGCCCGGAATCCGGAGATGAAGCGGAAAGGATGTCGGCCGTTCCGTCTGAAGCACGATCCTAATCTCATCGGAGAACGGGTAGGAGGTCTGCTGCTCCGCCTCTACCTCGATGCCACCGATGGTGGCGCGCGCACTGCTGGGACCGTAGCTCAGCACCGCAAGGCCACCGTCCGCACTCGCGGCCCACATGGAGTGGACGAACTTCGGCCAGCCCTGATGCATGTTGACCGTGCAGCATGGATATCCGTCCAACAGGCCGACCAGTTGAGAGGTGCCGCCGTGCTGCTGCGCGTACTGCTCGACATCGCGGCTGATCATCACCTGATTGGGCTGCTGGAAGTACTGCCGCGCCATATAGTCGTCGGTCGTCTGCGCGGGCAGCGCGTTGTAGGCGATGCGTTCGAGACGATCGAGAATGGTCACGTCCCCGGTGATCTGGCCCAGCGTCTCCAGTGAGAACATGAACTCGACCACGGTGCAAAGCTCAGTGCCCTGGATCGGGTTGGTACCGTGCAGCGGCTCGTCGCCAGAGAACATTCCCGTAACCTGGCCGTGATCCCGCTCCAGAAACGTCAGTCCGTGACGGATCGCATTGATGTGCTCTGGACGACCATCGAGGAGATAAGCCAGCGCAGGCTGCTTCACGCCCATGGCCACATTGACCCCGTGCGCGGTCGGCGGCTGCTCCGCGGCAAAGCCGGCGGTCCAGTCGCTCGTCTGATCCACGAGGGTGCGCGCAAGGTCGAGCAGCGACCGCTCGCCCGTCCGGTTGTACAGCCAGAGCGCGCTGGCGGTGTTCTCGCCGCCGCGATGCCGCGCCCATTTCGTCCAGTGGTCGAGCCGCTGGGCCGGGAGCTGCCGCTGCTGATACGCAAAGTAGCGCGACATGAAATCTAGCACCCGCCGATCCCCCGTGGCCTCGTGGTGCTGCTGGAGCACTTTGAGCATGACCATACGGGGCCACCAATCCGCCGAGTTCTCGCGCTGAATTCCCTGCTCGTCCTTACCCGTTCCGCGATCATCCGGCGGGCCGAAATATCCGCTCGGCTGCTGGCTGCGAAGGGCGAACTCGACCCACGGCTGCGCCTTGTCCTTGAGACGCTTGTCGTCGAGGATGTGAGCAAGGGGAACCAAGCCGTCGAGCCAGTACGGCCCGCGCTCCCATGCGTCGCCGTCACCGCCGAGCCACGCGTTCTGCGGGCCTACTAGCGAATAGAACTCGTCGAGCCGGCCGGTCAGCCCTTGCGCCATCGTCTCCAGTTGCGTCGCAAGCCAACCCTTCGCGCGCACGGCCCCCAACGGCAATGGCGCGAAAGGCTGGTCGGCCAGAGGTGCGCGGTTGAATACTGCGCCGTTCACCGCGGCAACAGGCCCTCGATTCGTGCTAGCAAGCCCCGCTGCAGGCATCATCGCCATGCTCACTGCGGTTCCCCCGACGAACTCTCGACGACTGATCATCCCCGTCCCTTCGCTTTTTTAAAGCAATTTTCTTTTTTGTTACGCCAAGTCTCGCGCTATTGAAAGCTTTTGCTCATTTGCGGCGATCTGGGGGATTGGTTCGCCTCCTTCGATCCACAAAAGGGGCAGCTCGGGTTCATTCAGGCCGGGAGTTCCGGCCGGCACTGGCGAAGAGCACTAGCGAGCACTCCCCCTCTCATCGATCGACGGCATCCGTTGCCGCGAAGAAGCTCCTGCCCAACGCGTTTACCAGGAAGCCCAAAGGATCGGTCGCGCGCGTCCCTGCCCAACAAGCGATCTTCGAGCAGGCGGCGCGTTAAATCCGTCACGCGGGGGCCGTAGGCAAAACCTGTTAGGCAGACCTACGGCGCCGACGCGTGATGGGTTCGGAGCCTACTCGCCAAAGAAGACCGGCTGCGTGAAGGCGCCATTGGCAGCGACGTCCCACACCTCCAGCCGCGCCCATTTGCGGCCGCTGAGGTCGAGCGTTTTCGCAATCGTCGCCGTTCCGAACACACCATGGTCGGTCAAATCGATCCGCTCGCGATAGACCTGGGCCCCGTCGCCGCTGACGATCTCGGCGAAGGCCAGTGGGAAGGTCCATTCGATCGTGGCGCGCACCGTGGCTTGGCTGCCCGGCGCGGTCGTTTCACCGCTTTGGGCGCCGTCGATAGTGAAGCTGGGGATCAGAACCTCGCCCGTGGTGGTGAAGAAAGCACCGTCGCGCAGCGCATCGACGACCGGCTGCCAGCCGGCTTCGTAGCTCGGCAGCGGCCCCTCCAGGCGAAGGTAATTGATATTCATATGTGCGTAGAGTTCGCTGTCGCCCGAAATCTGAAACACGTCGACCTCGCCAGGCGTGAACTTGCGCTCGCTGGGCTTGGCCGCCCAGTTGTTCATGTCGTCGAGCAGGTCGAGCACGCGCCAGCCTAGCCGGCCCCGCGAATAGTCGGCCGGCATCGCCTTCCACGCACCGCCGAGATAACGGTCGCTCTTGAAGAAAGGCTGGTCGCGGTATTTGTCGGGATAGCCGGTCGATCCCTTGATCCGCGGATGGGCCGTCCACATCAGCCCGCCTTCGGCCTCCATCAGCTTCAGCACGTCCTCGGGCGATCCGACGTGATAGACCTTGCCGAGTTCCGGGTCAGTTTCGACGAAGGGCTGCCCGGCCTCGCGATCAAGGGTCCAGTAAACCGGCTTGGGAAAGAAGCTCACCCAATGGCCGCCGAGATGGACATTGGGCTCCTCGCCCGGCAGCAGCAGCAGTTCCTCGTCGGAAAGGCGCGCAGTTTCGTCGTGGATGGTCTTGAGGAGCGTCAGCCGATCGCCCGCGCGGTCGAGGTCCTCCCTCGACAGGTGCAATTCGCCGAGATGGACGATCTCGACGTTCATCGCCTTGAACCGGTCGATGAACTCCGGCTTCTCCAGCCCCGCCGGAACGCCGGTCGATTGCTGGAAACGCTTCTGGTTCAGGAAATCGACCGCGTGTTCGACATGGTAATGGCTGGTGAAGGTGCGATGGCCGGGGAGCGACTTGAACCGGTCGCCACGCGTATAGGCGAAGGCGGCTTTCGTCGCGCTCGCGGCATCGCCGTCGTCGAGCAGGTAAAAGACGCCCATATCCTGCTCGGTGCCGGGCGGCGCATTGACCCACGGCACGTAGCGACGGTCACCCTCCAGCGTCTGCCGGACACCGAAGCCGGTGCGTCCGTCGAGATTGCGGTAATCATTGCCGTACCAAACGCTGTGGTCGTTGTTGGCGTAATCCACCGGATAGAAATACTGATGCGGCGGCGGCAGCAGCGCGAGCGCGCCGCCGGCCGCACCTTCGGCGATGATCATCCGCCCTCTTACCTTTGGCGAAGCGGCAGGCTCCGCGAGGGTATCGCCCGTTGCGCGCGCGAGGTCGTCCGACATATCGGTATAGGCAATGGCGCGCCACGGCAGATCGGCCGATTCTGCAACACTCAATCCGGTATCGAAGGTGTAGGCGGTGGCGTCGCGCTCCGTGGACATGACCAACGCCGACCGGATCAGGCGCGACCCGGGGTAGATAGTGAACTCGTAAGTGCCGCTGAACGGGCCTGCTGTCGCACCGTCGACGATGACCTTGGTATAGCCGCCGGCCTGCTCAACTCGGATCGCGTCGCGCTTCAGTTCGAGCGGGAAGCTGTCGAACGGGCGGTTGCGGGGATTGTCGAAGAAGACGGTCCAACCCTGCTTGAGATCGCGTGTACCGATGGTGACCACGGCGGCTGGGTCGACACCGGCGAGGATCGTCTTGTCGGCGATGCCGAGCGAGCGGATCAGCGGCTCATCCTTGGCAAGGGCCAGAACGAGCTGGCCGCGCTCGCCTTCCGCACCGGCCGGCCAGGTGATGGCGACGCTATCCTGCGCCCGATCGACCCGTACGTCACCGGAAAGGGGCGTGGCAGGCGCCATCAGCGTCGTGGCGGCGCGTTGCGCCTGCGCCTGAGCGGACCCGGCCCCCATGGCCATGGTCGCAAAGGCAAGTCCGACGAACGCCCCCTTGATACGATATCGCAAAGCTACTCTCCCGTTTTGCAAATTGATGATGCTCGCGCGCGACCCTTCCAGAGGCGGCGCGCGCGGGCAAGGCGGTGGTCAGAAATCGAAGCGAACGCCGATCGAATAAGTCGTGTCGTCGTTTCGCACATCGCGAACGAAATCCTCCCGCGTTTCGAACGAGTAGGTCTTCTGCCCAGTGATGTTCGTGCCGGCGAGATTGATCGTGATCGCGTCGGTGATGTCGTAATTGAGACCGAAGTCGAGCCGGCCGCCTGCGCGGATGCCGTTGAGGCCGACCGGATAGACGATCGGCCGCAGCGACAGGCCGTTGGTGATGTCGCCATCATAATATTGCGAGCGATAGGTGTAGATGATGCGCGCCGAAACGCCGTATTTTTCATAAATCAGGCCGGCGTTGTAATTGTATTTGGACACCCCGAGCAGTTCCAGCCCTTCCAGCCGGTCCCCCGGCGTTGTCGCCTCGCTGTCGACGATGGTGAAGTTGCCGAGAACCCCTAAGCCGTCGAGGCCCTCGGGCAGAAAATCGAGGAACAGCTGCCCACTCAGCTCGATGCCCTTGACCGTGGCCGAGCCCAGGTTGCGCGGCGTCGAGATGACATATTGCAGGCCGTCGATCGTGCGGACTTCGGTACCGTTAATCACGCGATCCTTGATGTCGCGGTAGAAGGCGACAGCGGAGACGTAATTGCTCTGTCCGAAATAATATTCGAGGGAGGCGTCGAAGCTATCGGCCTTTTGGGGCCTGAGGTCAGGGTTGCCGCCCGACCCCGAATTCTGGATCGTGTTCACATAGGATACGACATAGCTCAGGCCGGGGTTGAGCTGCCCGAAGCTCGGCCGCGACAGCGTCTTCGAATAGTTGAAGCGCGCCTGGAGGCCGCCGCCAAAGTTAATCCGCGCGCTCGCATTCGGCAGGAAATCGGTGTCGCTGGTTGACCGGTTCACGACCACCACTTCCGATATGTCGGTTTCGGGATCGGTGACGAGCCCCGCGCCGACGATTCTGCGGTCGGTACGGGTCACGCGCGTGCCGAGCAGGCCGTCCACCATGACCGTGTCGGTCAGCGGGAATTCATAGCGGACCTGGAGATAGCCGGCATAGCTCCGCTCCTCGGCGTCATAATCGCGCGTGGGATCGAACGCCGGGGTTTCGGGGGAAATACCGTAAAATTCGCGCAACTGGCTCTTGATACTGTCCTGCAGCAGATAGTTGGGGTCGATCTGGAGAACGGGCGCGCCGTCGTTCATCTGCGGGATGCCGGGCGATTCCACCAGAATGTCCGACGGCAACCCGGCTGCGGATAGCGGGGTAACGAACGAGCCGCCGGGCGCGGGCGGGCCGCCGAGATATTGCTGGAAATTGGCCTCGCGCCGGGCGACGCGGACACCCGCTTCGACATAATCGACAAAGCTGCCGACATCGTATCGGAAGTCGCTCGCCACCGCGAGCAGCGTGCCCTTGCTGCGGTTGATATTTTCCGACATGCCGTTGGTGAACGTCAGGCCTTCCGGATCGTTCATCGGGTTGCCGGGCATCGTCGCCTGAGGGGCGTGGTCGACGTCGCGAACCTGGATGAGTTCGGCAATTCGCTTGCCGATATCGACACGGAAGCTGTTGTTTTCGTTCTTGGACACCTCATAAGAGATATCGGTCTTCCAATTGAGGGCGCCGATGTCCTTTTCGAAGCCGGTGGCGATCAGGAACAGGTCGGTCCGGGCGCGATTGGCCACCGTCGCGGTGTAATATTCGATATCGCGCGCGGTATAGCCGGTCGCGTTGCAAAGCTCCTGAATGGTGCCCTCGCCATCGGGATTTTCCGGGCCGCGAATATCCGAGGTATTGTAACCGTCCGGGCCGACGCCGAATTCCTCGCACCGGTCGCCCACCACGGGTTCGAACGACGATCCGGTGAAGGCGCGGAACGTCGGCCGCGCCTGAAATTCATTGGCGCGATAGCCTGCGAAAAGCCCTTCAAGATAGAATTTGGTCTCACTATCGGGCGCCCATTCGACCGAGAAATTCGCCTGGGGCCGTTCATAAGTGCCGTATTCGCTCGACGCCGCGAAGCCGGTTGGGGTCTGGATGCCGGGCACGGTGCTGTTCGGCGCGGCGTCGGAACTGCGCGTCCAGTCGTTCCAGGCGTTGGGTCGGGCATATTCGTTGCGCTGGTACGACACGCCTAGCATCGCCGCGATGTCGCCGATCCCGGTCGTCCAGCGGTTTGCGATCAGGCCGCTGATCGCGGGATTGACCGGGTTGTCGGCACCGGCTTCCGCCGCGTAGGTCGCGCGGGCACTGCCGGAGATCGTCAGTTTGTCGAAATCGAGCGCGCGCCGCAGCCGCATGTTGATGCCGCCGCCGACACCGCCCTCGACCCGCTCGGCGGAACTCGACTTATACACGTCCACGCCGGCAAGCGCTTCAGCGGGGAGGTCCTGAAAGGCAAAGCCGCGGCCGACCCCGGTGAAGATCTCGCGGCCGTTGAGGGTCGTGACGATGTCGGTCAGGCCGCGGATGCGAACGCCAACGATCTCGTTGTTGCCGCCGACCACCACCTGAACGCCCGGCACGCGTTGCAAGGCGGACGCGGTGGTGAGATCGGGAAGCTTGCCGATATCTTCGGCGACGATCGAATCGACCACGTTGGTCGAGGCCCGCTTGATCTCAGCGGCCTGGGCGAGGCTTTCGCGAATGCCGGTGACCACAATTTCCTGGCCGGCGCTCGCCGGCTCGTTTGCCCGGTCCGCTGCGGTGGCACCCTGGGGGCTAGAGCCTTGCGCTTGGGCGGCCTCGTTCGCCGGGGCAGATGCGGTCTGCGCCTTTGCTGCGCCGGGCGCAACCGAGTGAAGCGCGATGGCAGCCAGCGCTGCGGATGTGAGCCATTTGGCTTGCATAGATCCTCTCCTGTATGATGTCATACCTATATTTTTTGCGCACAAGCTCCCTCGATCCCTCATTTCTCAGGTGCCTGAAATTCTAGCTGCGTCCCTCAACACGCCCGCGATGCACGTGCGATCAATCGCTTCTCCGACGATGTCGATCGACAACGGTCGCGGCGCTTTCCAGCGCGCGATGCCGCCGAAGACTCTCGCTCATATGCGCTCGCGCCGCAATCCGTGCGGCTTGAGGATCCCCGGCAACCACTGCATCCAGTATCGCTTCATGCTCAGCGCTGATCGTCGCGATGTAGCTCTGACTCGCCTGGATTTCCTTTTGGCGGAGATAGAGCGAGCGCGGCGGAACTAGCCGCACGCCGAGAAAATCGATGAGCTTGGTGAAATAGATGTTGTTGCTGGCCTTCGCGATCGCCCGATGGAATTCGACATCGGCCCTGACCGATTCGTCGATGTCCCCCTTCGCGCTCGCGAGCAGCTTGAGCTGCCGCCGCATGTTCATCAGGTCGACTTCACCACGGCGCTCCGCCGCGAGGCTCGCCATCTCGGTTTCGACCGAGAGGCGCAGCTCGAGCAGCTGGATGACGTCGCTGAGGCTGTCCAGCTCATCGCGTGTGATCTGAAATGCCTGGTATTTCGCCGTTTCGCTGACGAAAACACCCTTGCCGTGGCGAGGCTCGACGAGTCCTTCGGCTGCCAACCTGGCCACGGCCTCCCGCACCACCGTTCGACTGACACCCAGCACATCCCCGAACTCCGCCTCAGTCGGCAACCGTTCGCCCGGGGCATGCGCGCCGGAATGAATGCTGCTCCGAATGTGCTCGCACGCCGCATCCACCAGGGTGGGTCGCCGCTTTCGAGCAAACCGTGCTTCTTCAGTGCTGCGATCAGACACACTCACTGCTCAACTCCCAAACCGACTCGGGAGTTCGCCTCCACTACTCGGCAGGCTGCATGGGCTAGCTCGAATCAACACGTTTGACAACATCTTGTATGTCGTCATACAACTGGCTCATTAGAGAAAGTGGGAGAGGGTATGATCCGGCAATCCGCCAAGAACGGAGCTGCGCTGCCAGGTCGCGGTTGTGGAAACCGGTCTCTGCCGCTGTGAGGCTCCCGAGCTCGCACATCGTCGCCAACCTTACGCCGACCGCGGAGCATCGATGCTCGGCACGGGAAACGCCCTGCGCTCATGTGGGCCATCGCGGCTACGGCCCCGGCATTGCAATGCAGCGGATCCAGACCGCCCACGTCCCGAGATGCGCCGAACATATCGTTTGTTGGGATGACCGACTGCTCATGGACCTGGTCGATTTCAGTGCGGACAACCGCTTCGTGCGGGACTGCATCACTGCCCCGCCCCGCCACACCCGGCCCTTTTGGCCCAGCTTCAAGATCACCACTCGCCCGCAGAAATGGATCTCGGCCCATTTGGTCACCGGTCGAATTCAGGCCGCGGCTCCAGCGAACAAGGCGAGCGCCAGGCACCCCGGAGAGGAGCAGTATGTCTGAACGTGAAGCCACTGCAGGACCAACGCCGCGCATCGGTCACCAGCGCTGGGTAATTTGTGCGCTCCTCTTCTTTGCTACGACGATCAACTATGTCGACCGGCAGATTATCGGCATCCTCAAGCCGACGCTGGAACTCGAATTCGGCTGGAGCGAGCGCGACTACGCCAACATCGTCTTCTGGTTTCAGGTCGCCTACGCGGTGGGTCTGGTAGGGGCCGGTCGTCTTCTCGACCGCGTCGGGGTGCGCCGCGGTTTCGCCATCGCCATCGTGATCTGGAGTTTTGCGGCGATGGCACACGCGTTCGGTCGAAGCGTCGTAAGCTTCGCCATCGCTCGAATCGCCCTCGGCCTCGGTGAAGCGGCCAACTTCCCCGCGGCGATCAAAGCGGTTTCCGAATGGTTTCCGAAGAAGGAACGCGCCTTCGCGACCGGCATCTTCAACGCTGGCTCCAACGTCGGCGCGGTCGTGACGCCGCTCGTCGTGCCCCCGATCGCTCTTGCGATGGGATGGGAGGCGGCATTCATCATCACCGGCGCACTGGGATTCGTCTGGTTGGCGGTGTGGCTCGCCGTCTACCGTGCCCCTGAAAAGTCGCAGCGGCTCGGCGCCGCCGAACTCGCCCATATTCGCAGCGATCCGGCCGAGGATGATCGGCCCGTACGGTGGCGCGCGATCCTGCCGCTTCGGCAGACCTGGGCCTTCGCGATCGCCAAGTTCATGACCGATCCCATTTGGTGGTTCTTCCTGTTCTGGCTACCCGATTTCTTTGCCAAGACCCATGGACTCGACCTGCGCACGTTCGGCCCGCCGCTCATCGCCATTTATCTGATAGCAGACGTCGGCAGCATCGGCGGCGGGTGGCTTTCCTCTACGCTGATTCAACGCGGCTGGAGCGTCAATGCGGGGCGCAAGATCGCGATGCTCGTCTGCGCGCTCTGTGTGCTGCCGGTAAGCTTCGCCGCCAGCGCGGATCAACTCTGGCTCGCAGTCGCGATCGTCGGCCTTGCCGCCGCGGCGCATCAGGGATGGTCCGCCAATCTGTTTACACTCGTGTCCGATACGATGCCGCGACGGGCGATCGGGTCGGTGGTCGGCTTCGGCGGCATGGCCGGCGCGATCGGCGGGATGCTGATGTCGCAATACGCGGGCTATGTCCTGGACACGACTGGCAGCTACACCTCCATCTTCGTCGTGATTGGCTTCACCTACGTCATCGCGCTGGCGATCGTGCACATCCTGGCACCGCGCCTCGCCCCCGCCATCGTGCCCCATTCTTCACCCGCCAAAGAGGGATACGCTACGTGAACCTGGCACTTCGGTCGTCCCTGATCGCTCACATCCTGATTGCCGCTACCGCGGCCACTACGGGCTGCGCCAGCGTCGCGCCGCCGCAGGACCAAGCACCACCGGTCATGACGACCAAGCCTCCGGTGCTGACACGGCCGGCGGACCGCGCGCCAGCCGCGGTCGTCGTCCAGGCGGACTATCGCTACGACGATCTATTGTGGGAGAACGACCGCACCGCGCACCGCATCTACGGCCATGCCCTCGAAGCGGTCGAACCGCCCTCGGGTTCGGGCATCGACAGCTGGGGCAAACAATATCCGTGGCCCTTCGCCGATCGCCAGCTGCGCACCGGCGACCAGCACGGCTATCACGGCGAGGGGCTGGACTTCTACAATGTCGGCACTGGTCGGGGCGCTGGCGGCCTCGGCATCTGGCACGACAACAAGCTATGGACCTCGCGCAACTATGTCGCGCACCGTGTGCACGCGAGCGGCGCCGACGTGGCTGATTTCGAGGTAGATTACGCGCCCTGGCCGGTCGGTGTCGATCGTCAGGTGAGCGAAACACGGCGCTTTACGCTGGCGCTGGGCACGCATTTCACCCGAATGGTCTCGACGCTCTCGTCGAACCGCCAGGAACCGCTGCTGGTCGGCATCGGCATCGGCCGGCGCACGACCGGGCCGGATGGCGGTGAGGTGACGGTCGATCGCGCCAAGGGCCTGATGACTTGGTGGGGCCCAGACAACGAGACCCACGGCCGGATGGCGATCGCGCTGCGCGTCGATCCTTCGACGATCGTCGAGGTGCGCGACGATGCGGACAACCACCTGATGATCGTGCGGGTCATGCCGGGCACCCCGTTCGTCTACTACTCTGGTTCGGCGTGGAGCCGGGGCGCCGGCGGCTTCGACACCCGCCAGAAGTGGGACGCCTACGCCGCAGCAGAAAAGCTCGACTTCAGCGCACCGCGACCGGCGGTGCGGTAGCCACATCGTTTCGGCTTTCTCCGATCATGCCTTTCACAAAACGGGAAACTGCCTGATGTTCGATCGGACCTATTATGCCACCCATCCGGACATGATGGCGGGCGCCTCGAACGAAGAACTGCGTGATCGCTATCTGATCCAGAATCTGTTTCGCAAGGGCGCATGCGTCCTGAACTATACGCACGCCGAACGCTTCGTGATCGGGGGCGTTTTAGTCGAGTCCGATCCAGTACAGTTGCCTCGCCAGCAGGCGCCCGCCACGTCGAAGAACAAGCCCTTTCTCGAGCGGCGCGAACTGGGGATCGTCAACGTGGGTTCGACCGAAGGAGCGGTTACGGTCGACGGCGAGCGCTTCGTCCTGGCGAACAAGGAATGCCTCTACGTGACGAAAGGGGCCGAAGAGATCGAGTTTTCGGGACCCGGCGCGCGCTTCTATCTGGCCTCCTGCCCGGCCCACCAGGCTTTCGCGACGCGCAAACTTGCGTTGAGCGACGGCAACACGCTCGATCGCGGCAGCCACGCGGCGGCGAACGAGCGCACTATCCATCAGCTCGTCATTCCCGGCGTGTGCGATTCCGCCCAGCTCGTCATGGGCGTGACGGTGCTCAAGGAGGGGAACGTGTGGAACACGATGCCGCCGCATGTCCACGACCGCCGCACCGAGATCTACTTCTATTTCGAACTCGCGGATCCGGAAGGCGACCGGGTGATTCACTTCATGGGCGAGCGTGAACCAGCGCGCCACATCATCATGGCGAACGAGGAAGCCGTGATCTCTCCACCATGGTCGATCCACATGGGCGTGGGCACCAAAGCCTATGCCTTCATCTGGGCCATGGCCGGTGAGAACCAGGATTACACCGATATGGACACGCTCGGCGCCGGCTAGCTCGTCCGCCCAACCTCCCACCCTGCCCCTCCTTCGGGAGGGGATTTTTTTGACCGCCATCACCAGAGCCGGCTGAAGGCCGCGTCAGCGCGGCGCTGCGGGTGCTGATCCTGTCGTAGGGTTGAATGCAGGATTATCGAAGTCGATCGGGGAAGGCGTCACTTCAGCCGGCGGGTTGGCGCTTTCTGCCCATGCGCGGCACAGCATGTCTCGCAGCATCGCAGCCCCGGCGGCGGTGCGCTCATAAACCATTTCCCGAACATCGGGATCGGCGAAGATGGTATTTGCCGCCAGGGCTAAGCGGCATGTCCTCCAGCTCCGGTCCAATCCCGGTGACGATCAGCGCGCTATAGCGGAAATCGTCCCAGTCGGTCTGCCGGGCACGGCCGAAGGCGGCTGCGTTCATGCCGCTATCCAGCGGCAGGAAGCCGATCGCATCGGTGCGAGTGCTTCCGTCGAGCAGGGCCAGCGCGAAGTCGAAGGAGGGATCGAGCCGCTGCACCGAGCCTGCGCGCGGTATTTGCGGCAGCCAGAGCACGGCCTGCAGCCAGGCGCGGCGTTCGGCCGGCTCGATGGTGCCCGCGCCGTCGATCGCGGGATAAGATGCGCGTGTCCATGGCATATTCGTGATGCTGCTCGCCGGCGCCACCATCGTCGGAAGCATTGCCGGAGCGTGGCACGGCGTGGTCAATCCGAAGCGTAGCGGCACGATGTCAGAGTGGACTTTTGCGGATCGGGACATCCAGCTGAAGAAGGGAGAGCAAATGGGCCGCTTCCTTCTCGGGCCGATGATTGTGATGCTGTTCGAACAGGACACAATCGCCTTCAACGAAGACCAAACCCGAACGGCCAGTGCGCCTTGGAGAGCTGATAGGAAACCGTCTGCCTGATCTTCTTCCGCCCAAAGACCGGAACTTACACCGTGCGCTCAAGCTGCTCACCCAGCGCCAACCATTCAGCTTCGAGCTTTTCCAGTGCGCTTGCCACTTGCGCCCTTTGCACCAGCAGGTCGTTCACAGTCTTGCCGGCCAGATGAGGCGGAGATTTCGCGGGTTCGCTTATCGCCTGGTCGATTTCGGAACATTCAGTCTGAAGCCTGGCGATGGATTTCTCGACCGCTGCGACCTCCGAATTGATGGAGCGTGCCTCTTTGCGCGCCTTGCTCGACGCCTTGCGGCCCGTCTTCGCGGGTTTGGCGTTCGGACCTTTTCTGGGCTGGTTCCGGCCCAGCACGAAATCGATATAGTCCTCCATGCTCCCGACATAGTCCTTGGCCGTGCCGTCATCGACCAGCACCAACCGGTCGGCGGTCAGTTCCACCATGTGGCGATCGTGGCTGATCAGGATCACGGCGCCCGAGTAGTCGTTGAGCGCCTGGACCAGTGCCTCGCGCGCATCGACATCGAGGTGGTTGGTCGGCTCGTCGAGGATCAGCATGTGCGGCGCATCGCGGGTGATCAGCGCCAGCGCCAGCCTGGCGCGCTCGCCGCCGGACAGCCGCCCGACATCGGTGGTCGCGCGATTACCGGAAAAGCCGAAGCGCCCCAGTTGTTCGCGAACCTCGCGGGGCGGTTTGCCTTGCATCACGCGGGTCATATGCTCCAGCGGAGTGGCATCCGTGGCCAGTTCCTCCACCTGATATTGGGTGAAATAGCCCACCTTCATCTTGGCGGACGCATTCATGGCCCCTTCCATCGCGGGAAGCTGCGCAGCCAGCAGGCGGGCAAGTGTGGTCTTGCCGTTGCCGTTGCGGCCCAGCAGGGCGATCCGGTCGTCGGGGTCGATCCGCAAATTGAGCCGCCGCAACACCGGCGCATCGGCCGCATAGCCCACCGCGGCAAGATCCAGCGAAATCAGCGGCGGCCTCAATTCGCCGGGATCGGGGAAATTGAAGCTCAGCGAGGGATCGTCGATCAGGGCGGCGATCGGCTGCATCTTTGCCAGCATCTTGGCGCGCGACTGCGCCTGCTTGGCGGTCGACGCTCGGGCGCTGTTGCGCGCGACATAATCCTGCAACCGGGCGCGCTGCGCATCCTGAGAGGCCTTGGCCGCGGAAAGCTGCGCCGCGCGCTCCGCCCGTTGGCGCTCGAAGCTGTCATAACTTCCCGGATAGAGCGTCAGCTTGCCCCCCTGAAGGTGGAGGATATGGTCGACAACATTGTTCAGCAGGTCGCGTTCGTGGCTGATAACGACCATCGTCGCAGGGTAGGACTTGAGGAAGTTCTCGAGCCACAAGGTAGCTTCGAGATCGAGGTGGTTAGACGGTTCGTCGAGCAGCAGCACGTCGGGCGCGGAAAACAGCAGCGCCGCCAGCGCCACGCGCATGCGCCAGCCACCGGAAAAGCTGTCGAGCGGCTGGCCCTGCATCGCTTCGTCGAATCCCAGGCCGGTCAAGATGCGGCCTGCACGCGACGGCGCGCTATAGGCATCGATCGCGAGCAGCCGATCGTGAATGTCGCCAAGCCGGTCGGGGTCGACGCAGGTCTCCGATTCTTCGAGCAATCGGGCGCGTTCGACATCGGCCGCCAGCACTGCCTGTTCTGGCGTGGTCGAACCGCTCGGGGCGTCCTGTGCGATATAGCCCAGCCGGGTACGGCGCGGCATCTCGGTCCCGCCTTCGTCGGGTTCGAGCTGACCGACGATCACCTTCATCAAGGTGGACTTGCCCGCGCCATTGCGGCCGATCAGGCCGACTTTTCCGCCCGGCGGAATCGCGGCGCTTGCGCGGTCGAGGATGGTGCGGCCGCCAAGCCGCACGGTAATGTCATTGATTGCCAGCATGCGCGCGCCGTAGCAGCACAGCGGGCACGCCCCAACCCGCATTCATCTGGCCAGGTGGCGCGCCTTCTCTGACGGCGACCCGCCTACAGCTTCGAGAGGATCAGCTCGAGCGTGGTCCGGCTCTCTTTGAAGCGTCTTAGTCCAGTCGCTCGTGCTGGGGTCGACGCAAATCGGCATTAGCCTTGCGCTAAACGCCGTCATTGCCGTCATCGCAGGTTCGCTCGCGTCGTTCCTGCTTCAGCGCCCCTCCTGGCTTGTAGTCCAGCGATGGTCATGGGCATAGTGCCAAGTATTCTGCGACGTTCCGCGAGCGATCTACCCCTCCGCAGGTTCAGTTCCTGCTCGAAGGTAGGCGAGCACGTGCGCAACAAGGTCGGCCTTCCCGAGCTCAACACCGCGGTTGCGCAGAATCGCGTAAGCCATCGTCAAGTGGAAATAGAACTGCGGAAGCAGCGCGCGTATTGCTGCACAGTCATGTCGAAGACCATGCCGTTCGGCAATTCCGGCGACACGGGCGCATCATCTACGTCCCGCAGCGCATCGCCTCGTTGGCCCAGGAAGACAGTGTCTGTCCGATGCAAGCGTGAGCATCGTCCAACGAGTCCCGCCGCTCCCTCCGCCTAGACTTTCGGTGCGAAGTCGAAGTGCTTCCTGGGCACGTCCTCGCCGCGCAGGCGGTAGACGCCCTCGATAGCTTGAAGCACGCGAAACGCACCTGCGCCGAGAGCGGGAACATGTCGGGCGCGAGGCGCTGCGCCATCACTATGTCTCCGCCCTCGCCTTCGGCGTCCCTCCGTCGCAAGCTTTCAGTCCTGCGTTTCACCGGCTAGAGGCGTCGCAAGCATCGAAGAACGCTGCGTAAAGCGATCGATCCACACACTCAGCCTGGGGTAATTGCGGAACGAGGGGAGATGCCGAAACTCAAGCCAATCGAGAGCCGTGGCCAAAGCGATCGAACCGATGTTCACTGGTTCCTCGACATCGATCTGCCGGTCGAGCCAGGCATAAGTGCAAGTGAGTTTGAGCGCGTATCCGTCGGCGAGAGGCTGATAGCGCAGCGCCTCGGGGCGCCGAACCAGCTCCCACCGAAGGGAGATGCCTGAATCGGCGAGGCCTTGCGCAGCCGCCTCAAAGCGCAGAGCGCGCCAGCGCTCCTCCCCTTGTAAGGGGATCAGCTTCGGGCCCCGATAGAGCGTGTCGAGAAAGGCGCAGATGACATTCGAATCGAAGATCGGCTCCTGACCGGCCCGTAACAGGACCGGCACCTTGCCGAGGGGGTTCTCATCGAAGACGGCCGGATTGCTTCGTGTGGGGCTCGTCTCTTGATGCTCGACCTGGATTTGGTTCGCCAGCCCGGCCTCATGGGCAAAGACAAGCGCCTTGCGAGCGAAGGGCGAGTGCGTTTGGTAAAGCAGTTTCATCTCTCAGCGGTCTTCCATATTGTGAAGGATGTAGGCCAGTGCGGTGGTCAGCTTGTGCGCTGTCGGCAGATGGAGAAATTCGTTAGGCCCATGCGCGTTTGACTCGGGCCCGAGGACTCCGGTCACGATGAACTCCGACCCTGCAAACCGCTCGCCCAACATCGCAAGGAACGGAATGCCCCCGCCGCCGCCGAGACTTGCCGCCGTCTTGCCGAAGAACAGGTGCGAGGCGGCAGCAAGGTGTTCGGCAAGATTGGCGCTCAACGTCGGCGCTTCTGAGCCTTGGGAGACCATATCGACGCTGAAATCGACATCGCAGGAGTAGGGTGGATCCTCCTCGAGGAGCATCTTCAGCCTCAGGCTCGCCTGGGCCGCATCAAGCGTCGGAGGGAGGCGGAGGCTGAGCTTGAGCGTCAGCGAGGGCCACATCACCGCCGCAGCATTGGCGACGTCCGGCAAGCCATCGATGCCGGTGATCGTGAGCTGTGGCCGCCAAGATCGATTCAACAGCTGGTCCGTCGCGCTGTTGGTAACCGGCGTGGCCGCATTTGATAAGGGAAGCGCACGATGCGGATGGCCGATAGCCTCGCACGCTGCCGCTGCCCGATCTCGCTGGTCCGAAGGGATCGGCGCGTGGAAGGCTTGGTCGATTATCTCACCGGTTGCGGTATCCTCCAGCCTCGCGATGAGCTGCTGCGCCACGCGAAAGCTCGGAGGGACAATGCCGGAGGCTTCGCCGGAGTGGACGGCTTCTCGCATGGTGCGAACCGTGAGCGTCCCGGCGACTTGCCCGCGCAGCGACGTGGTCGTCCACAACTGATCATAGTTGCCGCACGACCCGTCGAGGGCGACCAGTAGACCGGGAGCGCCCAGCCTCGCGCCAAGGTGTTCGATGGTGGGAGCAAGATCGCCGCTTCCGGATTCTTCGCTTCCCTCGATAAGGATCTTGAGCGGCGGATACGACGCGGATTGGTCGCGGAGCGCCGATATGGCCAGGACTGTACTGAAGATGGCGTAGCCATCGTCGGCGCCGCCCCGGCCGTAGAGGCGATCGCCCTCGCAGTGTCCCGCACTTCAAGCCATCGGGCGATTGCCATGGTTTCGGTGATCACGTCGCGGCGATCGGTGACCAAGGCGGGTGTTTCGACGCGAGGGTTGATGCGCTTGTAGGATTCCTGGCGCATTTCGCTCAACATGTCGACGCGGCAGAGCTTGTAGGGCTTGCCCAGCCACTCAAGAGCGGCGACGAGCCCCATGGAGCTGCCCGCGGGGTAGCCGTATACGAGGATAGGTTCCATGTTTATGGTTCTCCGTGATTTCTTGTGACCACGCTGCGCAGCGAGACCCGGCACTAGCTGACGGCTGGTCCAAGTAAATTACGCACCTTTTTGTTACCACGAGAACAGTATGAAAGACCTTGTTTCCCGCTGCCCTATCGAAGAGGTGATGCAGATCCTCAGCGGTCGGTGGCCGACCTTGCTGATCTACTATCTGCAGGAGGGAACGAAGCGGTTCAGCGATCTTCGCCGGGACAATCCGACGATTTCGCACAAGATGCTGACGCTCGAGCTGCGCAAGCTGGAAGACACCGGCATCGTCCGCCGCACGGAATTCGGAGGCTATCCGCTTCGTGTCGAGTATGACTTGACCCCCGCCGGAGTGCGACTGGTACCGCTCATCGATGCGTTGGGCGATTGGTGGGAAGCGGCCAGAACTGTTGAAGACGAGCGTGCGGCAAGCCCCGACGCAGCCGAGCGGCGAAGGGTCCATAATCCTGGGGCCGCGCGCTGAGGGCCCCTCCCCCGAACCTGGCAATTGCCGGCAGTACGCTGCAGGAACGACAGCGATCGATATCACCCTCGCCGATCGTAACGTTTGGCAAGGCGGCCGCCATGACCGCTCCACCGGCTTCGGCGAGCAAACAGCCCAAGATCGGGACTTCTGGCTGGCCCAGACGATCGCTCAAATGACTGCCCACTGCCGCGCTAGATCCACGGCGCGAACCCTCGCCGCGTCCACCGACGCGGAATGCCGCTCGTCCTTGAACTCCTGATATTCGATGGCGATCGTCGCGATCGTCGCGGCATCAACGCCAAGGTAATGCGCACAAGCCGCGATCGCGGGATCGAGCATGTTCCTGTCCGCTCGAACACCGCCCGGCGCGAAGCCGAATTCACCACGCGAGGATAGGACAACGAGCCGCTTGCCGGAAAGCATCGGCTCGATCGGGAAGTCTCCCCGCTCCAAGTCGAAGGAGAACGTGCGGCCGATCCGTGCGACCTGATCGATCCATGCCTTCAGGGTTGCGGGTATCCCATAGTTGTACATCGGCGTCCCCAGAACGATGACGTCGGCGGCAACAATCTCATCGATGAGGCGGTCGGACGTGGCGAGCACATCCGCCATCCAAGGTTCGCGTTTGTCTGGCGGTGTAAAGGCGGCATGGATGAAACGGTGGTCCACGAAAGGCGGGGGGGATTGTCCCACGTCCCGCTCGATCACCTGTGTTCGTGGAGCGGCGTCGAGAAAGGTGCGCGTAAAGAGCTCCGTCAATTGATGGGTGTGGGAGCGCTCGCGCAATTGAGCACTCGCATCGATCTTGAGCAGTGTAGCCATCCAGTTGTCGCTCCTTCGTCATCAGCGAGAGTTGCTTCCGGATACCTGCCCAGCGCTCACCTTGGCGAAAGGCGATTTCTCACCCATAGGATGAATGAGAATCATCCACCCCAAGTCATGTGGAACGATCATGCGCCAGCTTCCTCCGCTGCACGCCCTTCGCGCCTTCGAAGCGGCGGCGCGCCATCTGCATTTCGGTCGCGCCGCGGAAGAGTTGCATCTCGATTCCACGGCGATCAGCCATCAGGTCCGCAAGCTGGAGGAGCTGCTAGGCACCGCCTTGTTCCACCGACGGCCCCGTCCGCTACGCCTGACTGACATCGGCGCGCAGCTCTACCCGGTTATATGCGATGCGATGGACCGGATGGCGGAGGCGATCGCCAGTGTCCGGCAGGAGCCGCCTAGGCCGCTGGTGGTTTCGATGACGATGGCTTTAGCCGCCGAATGGTTCACTCCGCGCCTCGCCTGCCTCAAGGAAGCGACCCGTCTGGACATCGCAGTTCATGCCGACAACCGGCCCGCGGATCTGAGTGGCGGCGGTGTTGATCTTGCAATCCGGTCCCAGGCGGGGCCTGACGCAGACGGCGTATGGCACCACCTGTTCGACGATCGCCTTATCGCAGTCGGCGCACCGGCCCTTCTCGAGCGGAGCGGCCATCCGGACGGCCCGGCGGATCTGCTCGCCATGCCGTTGGTCCACTATCATTGGACGTCGCGGCAACGGGATGCTCTCGGCTGGGAGGATTGGTTTGCCCGCGCCGGGATAATCAGGCGCAGCCTGATGATTGCCGGCAGTTTCAGCGAAGAGAGCCACGCAGTCCAGGCCGCGCTTTCCGGGTTTGGCGTGGCGCTGTTGTCGGAACGACTGATTGGGGATCGCCTGAATAGCGGCGATTTGATCCGGATCGGCGAACATCATCTACCGATGCCCTCCTTTTGGGCGGTCTATGCTGAGAAGCACCCCAGGCGAGCGGATCTTGATGCACTGGTGAACGAACTGACGGTAATGTCCGGTCGCGGCCTTCCAAGGATCGCGCGTACGGGCGCGTGACCGAGTTATCCTGAGCTACAAACTCACAGTCGTCCTAACGTCGCGAGACGCAACCCAACAGCGAGAGTCTCGCCTCTCCAGCGGTGAAAAGCCGCGCATGCAGTCTTCGCCCCAGACGCCGGCTGCAAAAGCTGCATTCATCTGAGCCGCTAGCTGCCCGTTGCTCACCGGGGGGGCCAAGCCAAGGCTTCATCTGAATAACGGACACGATCGCGTTCGCCGAGAGCCCGGCTCCCGAATGGCCAGCACACGCCTGCGAACCGATCACGCTTGTCCTGCCTGATCGCCTTCCCGTTTAGTCGTTCCAGTCTAAAGCGCGGACCGGACGCGAGCTATCCGATCACGTACCGATGGGGTTGCACTGACTTGCGAACTCCCAGCTGTCCTTCCCGGTGCGCAGCACCGAGCCGAGACAAGTTGCGCCCTCCCAGACGGCCGCTTGCCGGCGCTCGGGCTCGCGAGCGAGTATGACGAATGCCTGGTGAGCATCGAGACCGACGAACTCGATCGATCTGGGGCCTTGGGTCGCATCGGCTTCAAGACGTAAGGTAAATGTTCGCATGGCACACCTCCGACGCCTCGACGTCAGGGAGATCTGCTCCCGTTCGGCAAGATATCGGCTAAGTAAAAGAAGCGGTCGGCTGCGCACAATGCTGGCGCCACGAAGAGCCGACGTGGTCGAATGGCAGCCGCTGATTACCACATACCACATCGAAATCGAACTGACGACTCTGCGGTCGAAAGTGAGCCCATCGGAGTCGGCGAGTTGTACGCCCTCACTTGGTTTGGTGAGAAAAGTGGATTCATCAATGCGCAAGCAGTCGCATTCGATCGACACAAGGCGGGCACTATGCACGCTGTGGGATGTAGATGTTACACACGTCACGCCAATGATTGGGGAGCGAGAAATGCCTGAAGAAAACGAACTGAACGCCGTCGAGCTTGCGACCGAGATCACGATTGCCTGGCTCGGCAATCAGAACAACCAGGTCACAGCAGACGAAGTCCCGGCATTCCTGCGCTCGATCCATCAGGCGGTGGCCGAGCTTACCAGCGGGGCGAATGTTCCTGGCGACGAGCAGGAAGCAGAGGAGTTCACGCGGGCAGTATCGGTGCGCAAGTCACTTGCCTCGAAAGACCACATCATCTCGATGATCGACGGCAAGCCGTACAAGACGCTGCGCCGGCATCTGTCGACGCATGGCCTCACGCCCGAGGAGTATCGCCAGCGCTACAATCTCAAGCCCGATTACCCGATGGTCTCGGAGAGCTACTCGGCCAAGCGTAGCGAAATGGCGAAGAGGATCGGGCTCGGCCAGAAGGACCGCGCCGCGAAGTCTGCGACCAAGTCGAGCCCGGCTAAGGCGCCGGGCAAAGCCAAGACCGCGTAAACGCTCCACCAGAGTGGGCATCGCGGGCGCCCTGCGCTCGGGCCGCCGGATTCCAGACGGCGAGAAGCCGGCCATACCACTCGCTTGCAGCCAGTGGCCCCAATGCTCCGCCAGGCAAGTGTGATCCCGCCAACGGACCGGCGGCACGCGACATGATAGCGGGCGTTCAGGAACCCTTCTTCGAGTGAAGATATGTTGGAGTATGCTGCACCACGTTTCGCTTGGCACCTCCGATCTTGATCGTGCTCGCGCGTTCTACGATCCGGTCATGAAAGAGGTGGGCCTGCGCCGGACACTCGATGTCGACGAGGCGGTGGGTTATGGAGCGGGTATCACGGTGTTCAGCCTTAACCTTCCTGCCGATGGAGAACAGGCGACCGTAGGCAATGGCACGCATATCGCCTTCGAAGTGGAAACGCGCGCCGCCGTCGACGCGTTCTTCCAAGCAGCATTGGCAAACGGCGGCACGAGCGACGGGACGCCCGGCCTGAGGCCGGAATACGACGCTCACTACTATGCCGCCTTCATCCGCGACCCTGACGGAAACAAGATCGAGGCACTTACATTCGCAGCGACCTGATCGACAGGCCCTTTGCGCGACAGGCGGCACGATAATCGTCGCTCCGGAAAAAGCCTCCGCGGCCGCCTAGACCGATCTCGCATCCCCGGCGCGACCCGCCGCTTATACTAGACAGGTCGCAACAATCTCAGGGGCCCTACCGCCGGTCCACGGCAAGACCTGTATCTGGTTCCCACAGATCCGCATCGATCAGATCCGCACCCGTTTGGAGATGCCGGATAAGGATACGTTCGACTGGCGGACGGCCACACATCGATGCACCTGCCCGCCACCAGCCGCCCCGCATGGGTGCCGCCGAGGCACGCACTGGAGCTGTGCCGCTCGTCGGTCGAGCGCGTGACCTGCAGCAAGCGTCTAACTAGCGATGTAAGCGTCGACCCGCTCCTCCAGCACATCGAGTGGTAGCGGGCCATTGCCGAGCACGATTTCGTGGAAGTCGCGAACGTCGAACCGATCGCCCAGCGCTTGCTCCGCCTTGCGGCGCAGTTCGAGGATTTTCAGCTGCCCTATTTTGTAGCTCGTCGCCTGGCCCGGCCAGTTGATGTAGCGCTCGACCTCCTTGACGATGTCGCGTTCCGACAGGAGGGAGTTCTCCTGGAAGTAGCGGATCGCGTCCTCGCGCGACCAGCGCTTGGCGTGGAGTCCGGTGTCGGTCACCAGCCGAACGGCGCGCCAGAGCTCCAGGCTGAGATGGCCGAACTCGGAATAAGGGTCCTGATAGAAGCCCATCTCGCGGCCGAGTCGCTCGGCATAGAGTCCCCAACCCTCGGTATAGGCTCCATAGAAGCCGAAGCGGCGGAACTTGGGCAGCCCCTCCAGCTCCATCGCGCGGGCGATCTGGAAGTGATGCCCCGGCGCCCCTTCGTGATAGCTGATGCCTTCGATCTGCGGTTTGAGCACCTGAGTCATGTCAGCAAGATTCACGTAATAGATGCCAGGCCGTGAACCGTCCGGCGCGGGCCGGTTGTAGAACGCGACCGAGGCGGTGGCCTCGCGCCACTCCTCCACCGCGCGAACTTCCAGTTCCGCCTCAGGCAGACGGTGAAAATACTCGGGCGCCTTGTCCATAACCTGGGCGATGAAGGCGCGGGCGTCCTGAAGATACTGCTCCCGGCCCGCCTGGGTGTTCGGATACTTGAATTGATCGCCGGTTTTGATGTGCTGGAAGAACTGCTGGAGCGTGCCTTCGAAGCCGACCTGCGCCATGATCGCCTCCATCTCGCCATGGATCCGCTTGACCTCGTCGAGACCGATCTGATGAATCTGATCAGCCGTCAGCTCCGTCGTGGTCGAATTACGCAGATTGTTCGCGTAATACTCGCCGCCGCGAGGCAGCCGCCAGGCGCCGTCATTGCTGGTCGCCTGCGGCTCGACCGCGTCCATCGCAGCGAAAAAAGTGCCATAGCCGCGCTTGAATGGACCGGTTAGCGCTTCGCCCGCGGCGGCGATCAGCCGCGCCTTCTCTTCAGGCGGAGCCGACAGTGCCTCGACCTTGGTAGTGAAGTCGGCAAGCAGTGTGCTGGGAGGCCCGTCTTCGAAAGGAGCGCCTTCCAGCACGTTCTCGGCATCGGTCCGAACCGGGTCGAACACGAACTTGGGCGGCACGATTCCTTTGTCCGCCTGCGTGCGGATATTCGCGGAGATCTCCGACATCACTCGCTCGACTTCGCGCAGCCGCGACACATATGCCTCAGCATCGGCGACACTGTCGATCCGGTGCTGGTTAATCAGAAAGGCCGGAATCTCCCCTGCGGGACTGCCATTAGTTGAGAAGATGAAGTTGTGCCAGCGCCATTCGAGGCTGCGCCGGTCACGCTCCACCTCTCGCTCGAACAAGTCGTAAGTGAGCTGGCCCTCAGGGCTGAGCGCCTCATAGTCGATTTCCGCCTTGATGCTTGCAAGGTGGGCTTCGGCGAGTTCCATATCCCCAAGGCGGTGAGCATCGGTGTAGTCGTCAAGACGTCCGTAGTCCTGCTTGATGCCAAGGCTGGTGAGCGCCTCGGGGCTGCGCGCTACGGCCTCGTCGAAGGCCGCATCGACCAGTGCCAGCAACCGCGCATCCTCGGAAGCCTGTGTGGGCGCGGGGCCGGCCGGGAGGACCGATCCCGGCGCGGTGGCGGTGCTGGGCGACGTCGGCGTGGACGTGATCCTGTCAGATGGCTCGGCGCATGCCGAAAGCCCTGCCGTCGCAGCAAGCAAGATTGATCTAAGCTTCATGATGATCCTCCGTTGCTAGCGTTCTCGCAAGTGGCAGCTGAATTGCAACAGACTTATTTTGCCACCTCATCGAAGGGCATGTCAGCCGCGCGTAGCGGCGACCGGAACATTGGCTTCGGAACAGGCGCAATCAATTGCAGCCGTTATCAGCGGCTCAGCTACCTTTGGCGACGAGCGGACTGGCCGTTCTGCGGTCCGGCATCAGCGGGAGATGATGCTCGCGATGAGGTGTGCATTCCCGCTTCCCTGATCGCACCGCTTCAGAGCATCGCCAACGGCTCCACGGAAATTCGCTGCGTCGCGCCATTGACCTGGGGCGACGAGTCCCGGACGCGCAGAACGTCGCGCTTCGGCGGCGCCTTGAACAGCCGGCCATACTCCCGCGTGAACTGCGAGACGCTTTCATAGCCCACTTCGAACGCGGCACTGCTGGCCGAGATGCCTTCTTCCAGCATGAGACGGCGCGCTTCGATCAGGCGCAGCCGCTTTTGGTACTGCCCCGGCGTGAGCGAGGTCAGATGCTTGAAGTGTTTGTGGAAGGCGGTGAGGCTCATTCCCGCCGCCGCCGCAAGCTGCTCGACGCGGATACGTGACCGATACCCGGCTCTCAAGATCACGACGGCCTCGGCGAGACGGCTCGCGTGGCTGGTCGGGTCCGCGAGGGCCAGCAGCGCGTCGCCATGCGGGCCGGACAGAAGCCAATAATGCAGTTCCCGCATGATCCCCGCGTGGAGCAGCGGCACGGCCTCCGGCTGGTCGAGCAGTCGCATCAACCGCAACGCACAATCAAGAACGGCGGCGGTCGTGTTTTCGGCGAAGAGTGTGCGGGTCTGCGAAGGGCGTGGTGGGCGGACGCTGCCCATCCGGGCGGCAAACTCGCGCAGGGTGGCCAACTGAAGCTCCACCGCGACCGCGAGGTAGGGTTCGTTCCGGCTCGCCTGCACGATATGCCCCACGACCGGCATGTCGGCGCTCACGATCACCGACTGCCCGGCAAGAAAGAGCCGTTGCTCCCGGCCCACGGTCATGCGCTTGGCGCCCTGCAGAACCAGGCAAATGAGCGGCCGATAGATGGAATGAAGATCGCCGCGCGGCGCCTCGACGCACATCATCCGCAGCCCCGGAACGGGGGTCAGAGCGAGCCCATCGGGGTTTGAATGGGCGGTGGCATAGGTCCGAACGGCGTCTTTGAGCGGGTTCATGCGGCCCTCCAGCAGCGCGAGGGACATAGCATGCGCGGAAGCGAACATCACCCGGACTGCAAGATCAGGCAAGTTTTGCGCAGACCTCGGCAAGTTCCGGACCGGCCTGGCGGGTATGGATGTCCCGACAGTACTCGAGCAGGAAGGGACTCCGATGGCTGGACGATACGAGATACCGCGACGGACCGTGCTGGCGGGGGCTGCCATGGCTCCCGCAATGTTGGCGATCGGTGCGGCCGGCGCTCACGCGACTGAGTCTGCGCAGACGGTGCATGGCAAAGTGGCGCTAGTGACCGGCTCCTCCCGCGGCATCGGCGCCGCGACGGCAAAACGTCTCGCGCAGGACGGCTACGCGGTCACCGTCAATTGCGAGGTTAACCGCGATCTCGCGGCCGGCGTCGTTCGCGAGATCGAAGCTGCGGGAGGACGAGCCATCTGGGTGCAGGCCGATGTGAGCGATCCCGCGGCGGTCCGCCGCCTGTTCGATGAGAACGATCGCGCATTCGGCGGTGTCGACGTGGTGGTGAGCAACGCCGGTGTCATGCGGCTGGCGCCGTTCCGCGACATGACCGATGCGGACTTCATCCGCATGGTCGATGTCAATCAGAAGGGCAGCTTCCTCGTGCTGCGCGAAGCGGCGCGGCGCGTGCGCGACGGCGGCCGCATCATCGCACTCTCGTCGAGCATCACGCAATTGCGCCTTCCCACATACGGCCCCTACGCGGCCACCAAGGGCGCGCAGGACATGTTCGCGAACGTGCTTGCGAAGGAGCTCGCAGGGCGCATGGTATCGGTGAACGCGATCGCGCCCGGCGTGGTCGACACGACACTCTTCACCGATGGCAAGACCCCCGAACAGATCGCGGGTTTCGCTGCCCGCACGCCGCATGGGCGGATCGGCGAACCTTCCGACATCGCAAACACCATCGCAGCCCTTTGCCGCGGCGATGGCGCCTGGATCAACGGACAGACGGTCTTCGCGAACGGCGGCATCGTCTGATCGGGTGGATCGCGACGTTCTGAATGAAGGCCTTGACGGCGGTGCCGAGGCAGGACCGAAATCCCTTTCGCAGGGTCTGGGCCGTGACGCCCGCGCTGGCAGCGACTGATGGCGATCAATCCGCCACTTGGCCTGTGGCCTTCGCTAGCCGAACTGACAGCCGATGAACGTACCGCACCCGGCGAACGGCTTGCATTCAGCCCGATCGCCGGCGTCGATGTCGAGCTCAATCCGCGATCGAGCACCTCGCGCGCGAATGGCGGCAAGGCGCTCGAGCTGATCGGCGGTGAAGCCTTCGTAACCGTCGCCAGGCTCGAACAGCCGTTCCGGCTCGTGGCCGCGGGCGGAATCATCACCGCGCGCCAGGCGTCGTTCAACGTCCAGTCCTTCGACGGCGACTTGTGCGTGACCTGCGTGAAGGGAGCGGTCGAAGTCGCCCGGGGCGAATCACAGCGAGACGCTGCAGGCCGTGCGCGAGATCATGTTCGCCGCAAACGGCGATGTACGCGAGGAACCGGCCGATCCGCTGGTCCGGCTTGCGTGGCGCCGCGGACTGCTTATTTTGCGCCAAACGCCGGTCTCGCGGGCCATTCCGCAGATCAACCGCTATTCTCCCGGCCGCCTGGTGTTGACGGACAACAGTTAAGAGGGCGTGGCCAGTAACGTGCGTGTCCCACATCGATCAGATCGACCTCGCCGTGGTCCAGCTTCAACGCCTGCTGAACGTTGAAGCCACTCGTCTCCCTAGCGGAGTGGTGCTCCTCGGATAAGCAGCTTCGCAGCTGGACCCCGTTCGATCTCGCCAGAGCGCGCCGCAGTCGAGATCAGCGTCTTTGGTGCCAGCAGACCGACCGTCTCCCGCTTGCAGCGTTCGGCCAGGAAGGCCCGGCACATCGGCACGGGTATCGCGCCAGATTTTCACCGTATAGCCGATGCTGCACGCTAGCCAGGATTGGCGGAAGGCCCACGGAAGCGGTCAAGGAACTCTGTCGCCTCGAGGACCTCCTTGGCCGCGGTCCATCGTGCGGGGAGCGCCCCCATCAGCTTAGCCCTGGCAATCCGAACTGCTCGGGCGTGAAATGCAATACCTCGTCGCCGGGAAATGCGGCGAATGCGCTCAGACGATCGCGTTCGAGCCGCAAATGCCAGTTACGCCCATGGGACGGTTCGGATTTGGCAAAGCATCTGGGATCGAACAGCGCAACGTTGATGCCGTCTAGATCACGTGCCGATCTGACGCGGATTGCCTGCGCGCCGGCATCGCGTGCCGTAGCGGCCAGCGTCTGACAGGCGGTGTAGTCGACGGCATCTGTCCAATCCGCGGCACAGGCATCGAAAGGTGCGCGCGTCAGATCCACGATCCGAGCCGCAGCGAGCGGTACGCTAAAGCTCAGGTGCTCACTCGTGCGATTGCCGGGCAAGAACCCCGGGGACCGGCTGATGAAGCGCAACCGCCAATAGGCTGTCTCGGTGATTGCAGTGATTTCACGCTCGCTCGCGTAGAAAATGCCGGGACGCTCGTGCGCGCGACGAAAGCGGCTGGCGACAGCATGACCATAGCGGAATGGTGATGCGAGGAGATAATGGATATCTCGCGCCGCTCTTGGCAGATCCGGTTTGACGGTGTCAGCGAGTTCCTCGAGACGTTTCTGATCGGCAAGACTGCCGGTCAGACGATTTGTCGAGATGCGATGCTGCGCTTCGACCACGCGCCAGACGGTCTTGCGATAGCGGCGGAACTCAGACGCGAGCGCGGTGAGCGTCCACATAGTCACAAACGGTCATGAGCCCCTTGAAACTGTCGATCATGTCGATCGGGCGCGCATCAAGATCGAGGTTCGGCGTAGCCAGCCAGGACCGCGCCGCCAGGTCATCACTGCCAAGGAGGGCATCAAGCGAGCGAAATAACCGCAACAGGAATTGCCCTGCCTCGAACGACTTGCTGGCCGGATCGAGCTCCGCCTTGCCTGCACGCAGCCGCGAGATCGTGGCTGCCGAGAGACCAAGGACCGCCCCCAGTTTTGCATTGGTCAGCCCCCAAAAGTCGGCGATGCGCGCGATGGCGGAAGTCAGTATCCTGCCGTCACGGGCCTGTGTCTCGCCGGGCACGGTAGCCATATCCATTCCTTTCATATGCACGACATGGCATACATCAGCTCATATGAACAGACCTTGCCTCGTTTTCTCTCGCAGATTACCGAGACGGTACGCTGGCATTGGCCGTAACGCACAACGAAGGGAATGAGACTGCCGCACCATGCGTGCGATATGATGTCGGCGCAGGCGAGCGGAAGGCAGAAACAGCGCGGGGCGCGGGCACAGCGGGAGGTTGTTGGATGTCAGCCATGGCGTTTCCGGGGTTCCGGTGCTCGCCTTGGTGGAGAAGTTAGGAGACGCAAGTGATCAGCCGCATCTGGCATGGATATACCACCCCTGAAAACGCAGATCGGTATCAGGCGATCGTGACGGGAGAAGTTATCCCAGAGATCCTGGAGATGAAGATACCGGGCTTCGAGAAAATCGAGCTCTTTCGCCGCGCAAGAGATTCGGACGTCGAGTTCATCACGATCATGTGGTTTCGCGATATTGAGGCGGTCAGGGCATTTACGGGCGAAGACTTCGAGCAAAGTCACGTCCCGCCGCGAGCCCGAGAGGTGCTTTCGCGGTTCGACGAACGCGCCCAACACTACGACATCATCCTCACCCGGGGCGCCGTCTAGGAGCACAGCAGCTCTCGAGGGCCGTTATGCTTCGGCATCGAGGGTCAGCTTGAATGATCAGTGCGTCCGCCAAGAGCGTGACCCGTCGGAGGGTCACACATCCATACGGAGCCGCAAGCCCAAAAGCACTAGAAGCGGCCGCTCGTCGGAAGCCCCTTTCGCCCCGCCGCAGGCTTGGGAGCCTTCTCCAGAGCGAATCGTCTGCCCCTTACCAGGGGATGTAAGAGGACGATCCATGAAGATGATGATGTCGAATTCAGTGCTCGCCAAAGCCGCCCTGGCTTTGGCCCTCGCTGCCGGCGGAACGGCGATCCAGGCCCAGGACACCGAGACCCCGCCGCCACCAACACCAGAAGAACCCGCCCCACCAGCACCTGCTCCTGAACCGGCGCCCACCAATCCGGCGCCGGAGCCTGCGCCAGAACCGGTCGATCAGGACGGGGACGGAATTGACGACGTTACCGGTGAGCCCATCCCCCAGGAGGGCGACACAGCGCCTGAGCCGCAATAACCGGCGTACTCCACTTGGAATCCCAGGGGCGGCGGTAATTCGCCGCCCCTTATTCTTAGTGCTGTGCACTGGCTGGGTTCCCCCGCACATGGCGGAAGGTACCGATCCCGCTGCAGCTTTTCTGGGAGTTGCTTGACCCAACCTGACCCATACGCAGCGCGACCGCGGCAAAACCCTTCAAGAGACAGCAGGGCAACTGGCAACGCATCTGCTAGCAGGCGCACCCACTCGCGCGCGGCGGCAACGGAATAGGAGATTCAGTTCTATAATGGTTTTTGTGCGCGCGATGCGCCGTTTGAAGCGCCAGACCTTCTTGCCCGGCCCCAAAACGATCACACAAAGTCCGGGGATTTCGGGGTCGAATATCGCCCCCCTCTCGAGCTGGTCGATACGCGAAGGTGTTAGATTTACGTCCTTTTCCATGGATGCCTCGGCCCAATCGAGGCGATAAAACGACCACACCAATTCTCACACAAGTGGCGTCAAAACGGGGCAAAAATGGCCAAATCTGACCATGCCGCGGTTCCGCAAAACGTGTGATTTTGGCGCGCTCCATCACCTCAAAAATGGCGGAAAACCGCCAAAAATGCGAGGTTTGGAAGGGATTCGCGAATGGTAGCGGAGGAGGGACTTGAACCCCCGACACGCGGATTATGATTCCGCTGCTCTAACCAGCTGAGCTACTCCGCCCCATGGGCACTTGCCGATCGCATGGCGGTTCGGCGAGCCTCCGCCGGCGCGGGGGCAGGCGGCGCATTTAGGGCGGGCTTGCGAGCCGGTCAACCTCGCTTTTTGCCCCGGAACGGCCAGCGCTTCACGAACTCCCATGGCCCGCCGCGATAGCGGTGCAGCGCGAGTCCCGGGAAGGTGAAAGCGCGTGGTTCGATCTGGGCGGACAGCCTGCGCTGAAGATCCCGCGCAGCTTGCGAGGATACCTTGTTCTGGATCGTGACGTGGAGGCGCGGTTCGTGTGCGTCTTGCAAGGTGAGAAGGCCATGGAATTGCGCGGCGAGATCGCTGCGCAGCGCGAGCATCTCAGGACTCGTCAGATGGAGTGCCGTGCCAGTCCCGAGCGGCATGACGCCTTCGAGCCGCGCTGCGATGGGCGCGTGCTCCGCGGCGAGCCTTGCCAGACGATCCTTCACTTCGTCCTCGCTGCCGGGTGGCAGGGCATGGAACAGCGTGACGTGCGCCTCCAGAAAGTTGCGCTCTGGTGGATAGTGCGCCGCGCGCAGTCGCGTAGCCCAGCGGTGAATGTCCGGCGGCAGCTCCGCCGTGACGATCAGCGGCGCGGGTGCCGCCCCGGTCACATCTCGCCGCGCGCGCGGCGGATCGCGAACCATTTGTCGACGGCTTCCTGGTGCGCGGCATAGTCCGAATTGAACACGTGCCCGCCCGTCCCGTCTGCGACCATATAGAGCGCATCGGTTTTGGCGGGATTGAGCACCGCGGCGATGCTCTCCCGCCCGGGGTTGGTAATCGGTCCCTTCGGAAGACCAGCCATCGAATAAGTGTTGTAGTCGTTGATCGCCGCGATCTCCGACTGACGGATGCGGCGGCCGAGCGGCTTGCCCTTGGTGATCGGATAGATGATCGTGGGATCGGCCTGGAGGAACATGCCCTCTTTCACCCGGTTCGAGTAGAGCCCGGCAACCATCCGCCGCTCCTTCGGCAGCGCGGTTTCCTTCTCGACGATCGAGGCCAGCGTCACCGCCTCCTCGATCGTGTCGACGGCGATGTCCTTGCCACGCTTGGGCCATGCCTCGGCGAGGTAGTTGCGCATCGCCGCCTGCATCCGCGCGAGAACCGCCGTGCGGGCCTCGCCGCGCTCGAAGGCATAGGTATCGGGCAGGACCGAACCTTCCTCGGGCACCGGGATCTCGCCGGTCAGCAGCGGTTCCGCCATCAGCTTCTCGTAGACGAGGGTCGACGGCATGCCCTCGGGAATGGTGACGAAGCGGCGGATCACCTCGCCATGCTGGAAAGTGTCGAGAATGCCGCCCTGCCCTATCCCGGCCGGGAGACGGAACTCGCCGGCCTGGATCGGGTCGGAACTGCCAAGCAGCTTGGCCCGTAGCAGGAAGCCGTCGGCAGAGGTGATCAGCCCTTCGTCTTCCAGCTTGCGTGCGGCGGCCGTTAGCGTCGCGCCCGAAGGGACGATGAAGGCCGTGTCCTTCTCCACTTGCGCGGAGCCGAACGCCAGGCTGCCGAAGATCACGGCCGAAAGGAGCGCCAGGGCGGCGAGCGCCCCGGCGGCCATGCAGCCGCGCCGCCGCATGTCAGTCGACCTTCTTCATCACCAGGCTGGCGTTGGTTCCGCCGAAGCCGAAGCTGTTGTTCAGCACGGCGCGAACCTCGCGCTTCTTCGCTTCATGCGGGACGAGATCGACGCCTTCGGTTCCCTCGTCCGGATTGTCGAGGTTGAGCGTGGGCGGAACGATCTGGTCGCGCATCGCAAGGATGCAGAAGATGCTCTCCACGGCTCCGGCGCCGCCCAGAAGGTGCCCGATGGCGGACTTGGTGCTGCTCATCGAAGCGCCGCTGAGATCGTTGCCGAGCACGCGCTTGACCGCGGCGAGCTCGATCGTGTCCGCCATCGTCGAGGTGCCGTGCGCATTGACGTAGTCGATGTCGCCCGGCTCAAGTCCGGACTTGCGGATCGCCATGCGCATGGCGAGTTCGGCGCCCTTGCCTTCCGGGTGCGGCGCCGTGACGTGGTAGGCATCGCCCGAGAGGCCGTACCCGACGACCTCGGCATAGATCTTAGCGCCGCGCGCCTTGGCATGCTCGTATTCCTCGAGCACGACGACGCCCGCACCCTCGCCCATGACGAAGCCATCGCGGTCCTTGTCGTAGGGGCGGCTCGCTTCCGTCGGACGGTCGTTCATGCTCATGTTGAGCGCGCGCGCCTGCGCGAAACCGGCGACGCCCAACGGGTTGATCGTGCCTTCCGCGCCGCCCGCGAGCATGACGTCGGCATCGCCGTCGCGGATCATCCGCGCGGCATCGCCGATCGAGTGCGCACCGGTCGAGCATGCGGTCACAACTGCATGATTCGGACCCATCAGGCCGTACTTGATCGAGACCTGGCCCGAGATGAGATTGATCAATCGGCCGTGAACGAAGTGCGGGCTCACGCGGCTCGGGCCACGCTCGTGCAGGACGATCGATTCGCTCTCGATCCCCGGCAGGCCGCCAATGCCCGAACCGATCGAGACGCCGGTGCGCTGCTTGAGGTCGTCGTCCATCTCGGCAAGCCCGGCGTCCTCGAGCGCCTGTCCGGCGGCATCGATGCCATAGATGATGAACGGATCGACCTGCCGCTGAACCTTGTGGTCAACGCGCTTGTCGGGGTCGAAACCCCATTCGTGATCCTTCGCCTTCACTTCGCAGGCGATGGTGCACTTCTGGTTGCTCGCGTCGAAACGGGTGATCTGCCCCGCCCCGCTCTTGCCGGCGATAAGGTTCTTCCACGTCGTCTCGACATCGGCACCCAGCGGGGTGACGAGACCCAGACCGGTTACGACCACACGGCGCATGCAATTCTCCGATTACGTCTTCCAGAAAGAACAACAGGCCCAACCCGTTAGGGCTGAGCCTGCATATCCCTGCGCTAACAGGGATCGGGCCTCTCCCTCGTCGCTTTTGCTAATGCAAGCTCGAGCGAACGGGAAAAGCGCGAAAAGCCTAGCCCTTGTGTTCTTCGATGTACTTCGTGGCGTCGCCCACGGTGGTGATCTTCTCGGCCGCATCGTCAGGGATTTCGACGCCGAATTCTTCCTCGAAAGCCATCACCAGTTCGACGATGTCGAGGCTGTCGGCGCCGAGATCGTCGATGAAGCTCGCATCCTGGGTCACCTTGTCGGCTTCGACGCCCAGATGCTCGACAACGATCTTCTGCACGCGGTCGGCGGTATCGCTCATATTATGCCCTCTGTGTATTGGGGTTAAATGTTGCTTTCGCCCTAATGAACGGCGAAGGCGCTGGCAAGTGCCCGCTCAAGCGTCTCCGGCCTGATCGACGCGCGTTTCCGCACCCGGCTGCGGCTTCGGCGCCTCCACGGTACGGATGTGCACGTCGCGAAGCTGGCGGGGGCTCACCACCGATGGAGCACCCATCATCAGGTCCTGCGCGCGCTGGTTGAGCGGGAAGGCGATGACCTCGCGGATGTTCGGTTCGTCCGCCAGCAGCATGACGATACGGTCGATCCCTGGGGCCGAGCCGCCGTGCGGCGGCGCGCCGAGCTTGAACGCCTCGATCATGCCCGAGAAGTTCGCATCGACGTCTTCCTTCGAATAGCCGGCGATCTCGAACGCCTTGTACATGATGTCGGGCCGGTGGTTCCGGATCGCGCCCGACGACAACTCGTAGCCGTTGCAGACGATGTCGTACTGCCACGCCTTGATGGTCAGGGGGTCCTCGTTCTCCAGCGCTTCCATCTCGCCCTGCGGCATCGAGAACGGATTGTGGCTGAAGTCGACCTTCTTTTGCTCCTCGTCATACTCGAACATCGGGAAGTCGACGATCCAGCAGAACTTGAAGCAGCCCTGCTCGATCAGACCGAGCTCCTCGGCGACGCGGGTACGGGCAGCGCCGGCGAGCTTCGCCGCGTCCTTCTCCTTGCCCGCGGCGAAGAACAGGCCGTCGTTCTCGCCCAGACCGAGCTCGGCGTAGAGCTTCTCCATGCCCTCGGTGCCGTGGTTCTTGGCTATGGGGCCGCCGAACTCGCCGCCCTTGCGGGTGACGTAGCCCAGACCGGCAAAGCCTTCGCGCCGCGCCCAGTCGTTCATGTCGTCGAAGAACTTGCGGCTCTTCTCGTGCGTGTTCGGCGCCGGGACGACGCGGACACGGCCGCCGGAACCGACGATCTTCTCGAACAGGCCGAAACCCGAGGTTGCGAAGTGGTGCGTCACGTCGCTGATGATCAGCGGGTTGCGCAGGTCCGGCTTATCCGTGCCGTACTTCAGTACTGCGTCGGCATAAGGGATGCGCGGGAATTCGCCCGCGGGCGTCACGCTCTTTCCGTTCGCAAATTCTTCGAACACCCCGGCGAGCACCGGCTCGATCGCCTGGAATACGTCTTCCTGCGTGACGAAGCTCATTTCGAAGTCGAGCTGGTAGAACTCGGGGCTGCGGTCGGCGCGCAGATCCTCGTCGCGGAAACAGGGCGCGATCTGGAAATAGCGGTCGAAGCCCGCGACCATCAGCAGCTGCTTGAACATCTGCGGCGCCTGCGGGAGCGCGTAGAAGCGGCCCGGATGCAGGCGGCTGGGCACGAGGTAGTCTCGCGCGCCCTCAGGGCTGGAGGCGCCGAGGATCGGCGTCTGAAACTCGGTGAAGCCTTGCGCCGTCATGCGGCGGCGGATCGAGGTGATGACCTGGCTGCGCAACATGATGTTGCGGTGCATGGTCTCGCGGCGAAGGTCGACGAAGCGGTACTTGAGACGGATGTCCTCCGGGTACTCCTGCTCGCCGGCGACCGGCAGAGGCAGCTCCTCGGCACGGCTCTGCACCGTCACGCTGCGTGCGAAGACCTCGATCTCGCCGGTCGGAAGGTTCGGGTTCACCGTGCCCTCCGCGCGCGCCTTGACCTCGCCATCGATGGTGACGACCGATTCCAGCTTCAGCCCGTCGAGTACGCTGAGCGCGGGGCTGTCCTCGTCCGCCACGATCTGCGTGAGGCCGTAGTGGTCACGCAGATCGACGAACAGCACCCCGCCATGGTCGCGCTTGCGGTGGATCCAGCCCGAGAGGCGAACCGTTTCGCCGACGTTCGCCTTCGCTAGCTGTGCACAGTTGTGGGTACGGTAGGCGTGCATCTAAAATCTTTCCATTTTCGGAGCTATGGCGCTAAGGGCGCGCCACCGATGGCGCACCGCGGCATGTCGCGCGCGCTAACAGGGGAAGCACGGGCCTTTGTCAAGGCACCGGGCACCCGAGTGGCGGTACTCCGCCCCACGATAGAAAAGACAGAATGAAGATACACGATCTGATTACCACCACCGACGCGCTCGCCGCGCTGTGCGAGCGTCTGGCGAAGTCCGACTTCGTTACCGTCGATACCGAATTCATGCGTGAGAACACCTATTGGCCGGAACTGTGCCTGGTGCAGATCGCCAACGAGGAAGAAGCCGCGGCGATCGACCCGCTGGCCGACGGGATCGACCTTACCCCCCTGCTTGACCTGATGTGCGACAATGAGGACGTGCTCAAGGTCTTCCACGCAGGCGGGCAGGACGTCGAGATCATCTACAACCTGACCGGGAAGACGCCGCATCCGATCTTCGACACGCAAATCGCCATGATGGCGATCAGCCAGTCGGAGCAGATCGGCTATGCCAACCTCGTCGAAGCATGGCTCGGCATCACGGTCGACAAGGGCGCCCGCTTCACCGATTGGAGCCGCCGCCCGCTGACGGCCCGGCAGATCGAATATGCGATCGGCGACGTCACGCATCTTTCCAAGATCTTCCCCAAGATCCTGAAGAAGCTGATGAAGACCGGGCGCGGCGAATGGCTCGACGCCGAGATGGAGAAGCTCGCCGACCCCGCCAACTACCGCAACGATGCGGGCGAGGCGTGGCGCCGCATCCGGCAGGCTGGGCGCAATCCGGCCGTGCTCGGCCGGCTGAAGGCGCTCGCCGCCTGGCGCGAGGGCGAGGCGCAGCACAAGAACATCCCGCGCGGCCGCATCATGCGTGACGAGACCTTGGCCGACATCGCCAGCCATCCGCCGAAGCAGCAGGCTGACCTCATCAAGGTTCGCGGTCTTTCGAACGCCTGGAAAGACAACGACATCGGCAAGCGGCTGATGAAGATGCTCGAGAAAGCCGAGCCGCTGCCTGCCGACGAAATGCCCGACAAGCCCAAACGTGGCGCGCCGCTGGGCAAGGAAGGCGCGCTGGTCGCTGATCTGCTCAAGCTGCTGCTCAAGATCCGCACCCGCGAGATCGACGTTGCCGCGCGGCTGCTCACGCGCTCCGATGAAATGGAGGCGCTCGCCGCCGGCGTGCGCAAGCTGCCAGTGCTCCAGGGCTGGCGCTTCGAGGTCTTCGGCCGCGACGCGCTCGAGCTGGTCGAGGGCAAGCTGGCCTTCGCGGTCAAGGGCGGCAAGCTGAACATGACGCACATCGACGACGTGGCGGACGACATGGCCGAGGCGGAAGCGGCCGAGTGATCCGTCGACATATGCCTTCGCGACGCCGCTCGGCGGCTCCCAAGCCGCTCCTCGGAATGAGCGATGTGTTCCTTAGAGGGCCCGTGATCTAGCAATGGCCACCTACCTCCCCACGATCAAGCAGCTCCAGTACCTCGTGGCGCTGCACGAGCATGGCCATTTCGGCCGCGCGGCGGAGGCGAGCTTCGTTTCCCAGTCAACGCTCTCGGCCGGTATCCGCGAGCTCGAATCGCTGCTCGGCGTGACGCTCGTCGAGCGCAGTCGCCGCGTGGTGCGCTTCACGGCCTTGGGCGAGCAGGTGGTGGAGAAGGCACACCGCCTGCTGCGCGAGGCGGAGGAACTGTCGGACCTCGTTCGTGCGAGCGGCAAGCCGCTGTCGGGCACGCTGCGGATGAGCGTGATTCCCACCATCGCGCCCTTCATGCTGCCGCGAATCCTGCCGCGCTTGCGCAGGGAGCGCCCGGATCTCAAGCTCTTCCTGCGCGAGGAGACGAGCAACGACGCGGTCGAGAGCCTGCACCATGGGCGGGTTGACTGCGTGCTGCTCGCCCTCCCCTTCGCCACCGGCGAAGTCGAGATGGCGCACATCGCCGACGACCGGCTCTTCGTCGCCTTCCCGAAGGACGATCCGCGCGACCCGCCTGCGGTGATCCCACCGTCGATGATCGACGAGGGTCGGCTGCTGCTGCTCGAAGACGGCCACTGCCTCAAGGAACACGCCCTCGCCGCCTGCAACCGGCCCGAGCTGCGCGCGTCGGCGACCATGATCGGCACGAGCCTGCACACGCTGGTGCAGATGGTGAACAACGATCTCGGCCTTACCATGCTGCCCGAAATGGCGATCGAGGCCGGTATCCTGCACGAAACGGAGGTCGTCGCCCGCCCTCTCAAGTCGCAGGCAGCCAGCCGGGAGATCGCTCTCATCTGGCGCAAGAACTCCCCTCGCAAGGCCGATTTCGAGTTGCTGGCGGAGGAATTGCGCGCCGGATGAATCCGGCGCAGCGGCGTGTCACCTCCACGACATCAAGACAGTGCAAGGTACTGTTGACGAAATCGTGCTAAAAGCTGTGGATAAACCGATTCGCGAAGCGCCGGGTGGGGGAGCTGCGTCGTGTGGAAAGATCTCGAGCATTCAGATAACGGGGGCGAACCCCTCGCGCGCGGCTGGACCGACGGCGAGCATCCCAAAGTGATCGTGGCGGAGATCGCCTCGCGCCCCGCACTTGCGGGGCACGTGATCGCGTTCGCCAACGAGAAGGGCGGCGTCGGCAAGTCAACGCTGGCATTCCACTGCGCGGTGGCGCTGGCGCATGCCGGCCATCGTGTGGTCGCGCTGGACCTCGACTGGCGCCAATCGACGCTCGAGCGGAGCCTGTCCTTCCGCGAGGGGACCGCGCGCGTCCTCGGCGCGGCCCTGCCGATGCCCGCGCATGCGGTGCTGACGAGACCCTGCACCGCGCAACTCTATCAGGAAATTGTCCGGCTCGACGCGCGCGCCGACTACATCGTCCTCGACGCGCCGGGCGCCGACTGTCCGATCTTCCGCCGGGCCGTTGCCATGGCGGACACCCTCGTCACGCCAATCAACGCATCTTTCATCGATCTGCAGGTGCTGGGCCAGGTCGATCCGATCACGGGCCG
>JAPSJS010000052.1 GCA_031178065.1 Altererythrobacter sp. | reverse complement strand
CCTGGTGCGGCCGTCCCTAGTGTTCTCAAAAGTCTTACAATTGGTAAAGTCTCCGGGCGTTCAATCTGTACCGAAACCGGAACGGTGCGTCGTGATCAGCGGGTCAGCACGCCGTGCTTCTTCTTTCCCAGGCTGAGCCGCATCTCCTGGCCCTCGCCGGGCAGCACGAGCTGTGCCGGATCGGTCACCACTTCGCCGTCAAGCTTCACCGCGCCTTCGGTGATCTTCCGCTTCGCCTCACCGTTGGACGCAGTGAAGCCGATGGCGGTCAGCACAGCGCCGATCCGCATGCCTTCGCTTCCCAGCGCGAGCGTGGGCAGGTCGTCGCCTGCGCCGCCTGCGAAGGTTTTCGCCGCAGTGGCCTCGGCCGAGCACGCCGCTTCTTCGCCGCGCACGAGTTTCGTCACCTCGTTGGCGAGGACGACCTTTGCAGCATTGATCTCGCTCCCATCGAGCGCCTCAAGGCGCGCGATCTCGTCGAGTGGAAGGTCAGTGAAGAGCCGGAGGAAGCGCCCCACGTCGCGATCGTCAACATTGCGCCAGTACTGCCAGAAATCGTAGGCGGGCAGCTGCTCCTCGTTGAGCCACACCGCACCGCCCGCGGTCTTGCCCATCTTCGCACCGTCCGCCGTGGTAAGCAGCGGTGTGGTAAGGCCGAAGAGTTCCGTCCCATCCATTCGCCGGCCGAGTTCGACGCCGTTGACGATGTTCCCCCACTGATCGCTGCCGCCCATCTGCAGCCGCGCGCCCATCTCCTGCGCCAGATGCCGGAAGTCGTAGCCCTGGAGGATCATGTAGTTGAATTCGAGGAATGTCATCGGCTGTTCGCGCTCGAGCCGCAGGCGGACCGAATCGAAGGTCAGCATCCGGTTGACCGTGAAGTGGGTGCCGACTTTCTGCAGCATCTCGATATAGCCGAGCTGACCGAGCCAGTCCTGATTGTCGACCATGACGGCATCGGCCGGGCCTTCGCCGAAGACAAGCAACCGTTCGAACACCTTCCGAATGCCGGCGATGTTCTCGGCGATCGCCTCGTCAGTCAGCATCTTGCGACTCTCGTCGCGGCCTGTCGGATCACCGATCCGGGTCGTGCCTCCGCCCATCAGCACGATCGGCTTGTGGCCGGTCTGCTGCAGCCGCCGGAGCATCATGATCTGCACCAGGCTGCCGACGTGAAGTGAGGGCGCGGTGGCGTCGAACCCGATATAGGCCGGCACGACCTGCCGCGCGGCAAGGGCATCCAGCCCCTTCGCGTCGGTCGCCTGATGGACATAGCCGCGCTCGTCGAGCACGCGCAGCAGTTCGGATTCGTAAGTCGTCATGGGGCCCTCTGATGCGGGGCGGCGCCTAGCACGAGGAGTACCGCTTGCAAACGCATGAACTCATCGCCCATCCGGCTCATCCGCCTTTGGCCGTGACACGGGTGGAGGCGCGAATCCTCACCTCCGACAGCGAATGGTTGCGGCTGCGCTGGCGGATCGAGGGGATCGGCAAGCTGATCGTCCCACCCTTCGCCGGCCGCGGCCGTGCGGACGAGTTGTGGCGGACCACCTGCTTCGAGCTGTTCCTCAGGCCCGAGGGCGGCACGGCCTACTGCGAGATCAACCTCTCGCCGTCCGAACGCTGGGCAGCCTACGATTTCACCAGCTACCGCGAGGGCATGAGCGAGCGCCCGTTCCCGCGCGAGCCCGACTGCACCATGCGCCTCGGAAGCGCGATGGCGATCTTCGATGCGACCGTTCCGCGTGCGGGCCTTCCTCACGCCGAGTGCGCCGCGGGCCTCTCCGCGGTGATCGAGGAACAGGGTGGGGTGAAAAGCTACTGGGCGATCGTTCACCCTGAACGCGGACCGGACTTTCACGACGACTCTTGCTTCGCGGCAAGGCTTGCGGCACCCGCGACGGTATGAAATTCGGCATCGACCGGCTGCTCGCCGACCCCGATCTCAGGAAGCCGCTCGAAGGGCGGCGCGTGGCGCTCGTCGCCCATCCTGCGTCCGTTACCGAGAAACTGACTCACAGCCTCGATGCGCTGATCGGTGCTGGGGTCGGCGTGACCAGTGCTTTCGGGCCGCAGCACGGGCTGAAGGGCGACAAGCAGGACAACATGGTCGAGACAGCGGACGAGGCTGATCCGCGCTACGGCATTCCCGTGTTCAGCCTCTACGGCGAAGTACGCCGACCGACTGACGCGATGATGGCGAGTGCTGACGTCTTCCTGTTCGACCTTCAGGATCTCGGCTGCCGCATCTACACATTCGTCACTACGCTGCTCTACCTGCTTGAAGAGGCAGCGCGCCACGGCAAGAGCGTGTGGGTGCTCGACCGGCCCAATCCCGCCGGTCGCCCGGTGGAAGGTACGCTGCTGGTGCCGGGGCAGGAGAGCTTCGTCGGTGCCGCGCCGATACCGATGCGCCATGGGCTGACGCTGGGCGAGATGGGGCACTGGTTCGTGCGGCATTTCGGCCTCGACGTCGATTATCACATGATCGGGATGGAAGGCTGGCAACCCCACGGGCCGGGGTATGGCTGGTCGCCAGAGCGGGTCTGGGTCAACCCCAGCCCCAATGCCGCGAACGTCAATATGGCCCGCGCTTACGCCGGCACAGTCATGCTCGAAGGCACGACGCTGAGCGAGGGGAGGGGGACGACCCGCCCGCTCGAAGTTCTGTTCGGCGCCCCCGATGTCGATGCGAACACGGTCCTGACGGAAATGGAGCGGCTCGCCCCCGACTGGCTCACCGGCTGCGCCTTGCGGGAATGCTGGTTCGAGCCGACGTTCCACAAGCATGCAGGCAAGCTTTGTAATGCGTTGATGGTTCACGCCGAAGGGCCATTCTACGGGCACGAGGCTTTTCGCCCATGGCGCCTGCAGGCTCTTGCCTTCAAGGCGATCCGCCGCCTCTATCCCGATTACGAGCTCTGGCGCGATTTTCCCTACGAGTACGAACTGGAGCGCCTCGCGATAGATGTGATCAACGGCGGCCCTGCCTTGCGCGAGTGGGTCGAGGATCCGTCGGCACGCCCCGAGGACCTCGACCAGCTGGCTAGCGCCGACGAGGCACAATGGCGGGAAGAGATCGCACCCATTCTTCTATATTCATGATTGGCGCTTGACGAAGCCCCGCAGATAGAGAACGTTCGACATCCGCGACGGGCATACCCGCGCTTCGGAGAGGTCGAAAATGGCATCAGCAGCACAGGCTGAAAACACGTCGCGTTCGGTGCGTGCGACGCTCTGGATCCTGCTGATCGTCTATATCTTCAATTTCATCGACCGGCAGATCGTCAATATTCTGGCGGAGCCGATCGCGAACGATCTCGGCCTCAGCGATACGCAAATCGGCCTGATGACGGGCCTCGCCTTCGCGTTGTTCTACACCGCACTCGGCCTGCCGATTGCGCGCTATGCCGACCGGCCGACGACCAATCGCCCGCGCTTGATCGCAATCGCACTCGCCACCTGGTCTGCGATGACGGCGCTTTGCGGCATGGCGAACAACTTCGTGCAACTCCTGCTCGCGCGGATCGGCGTGGGCGTGGGCGAGGCTGGCTGCACGCCGCCGGCGCATTCGCTGATCAGCGATATCGTTCCGCCCGAGCGACGCAGCTCGGCGCTGGCGTTCTACGCACTCGGCATTCCGATCGGCACGTTGCTGGGCATGATGATCGGCGGCTTCCTGGCCGACTGGGTGGGATGGCGAACCGCATTTCTGATCGTCGGCTTGCCCGGCGTGCTTCTCGCCCTGGTGGTACACTTCGCGTTGCGCGAGCCGCGGCGGCATTTGACCGAGGCGGCGCAGGCGCAGGCGACGAACGATGCAGGTATGTCGATATGGGCGGCAGTGCGCACCGTGATGAGCTCACGCGCCTTCGTCCTGCTGCTTGCAGCAAGTTCCACCGCGGCCTTCCTCGCCTATGGTAAGGTGACGTGGACGACGATTTTCTTCCAGCGCACGCACGAGCTTTCGCCGGGGGAGGTCGGGTTTTGGTTCGGTGTCGTCAACGGCGCGGCCGGCATCTTCGGGACCTGGTTCGGCGGCTATATCGCAGACAGGTTCGGGGCGACGAGTCGGCGCCATGTGCTGACCGCGCCGGCAATCGGGATGGCCGTGGCAGTCCCGTTCGCGTTCCTCGCCTACCAATCGACGAACTGGTTCGTTGCGCTCCTGCTGCTGATCGTGCCGACCGTCTGCAACTCGCTTTATTACGGACCGACCTATTCGGCTGCGCAGGGTCTCGTCCCGCTGCGCACGCGTGCGATCGCGGCGGCAATGGTGCTGTTCTTCCAGAACCTGATCGGGCTGGGACTCGGGCCGCTGTTCTTCGGCATGCTGTCGGATCTGCTGCAACCCGCTTATGGGGAGGAAAGCGTGCGCTATGTCCTCTACGGCGCAGCCTTCCTCGGCCTGGTCCCGGCGTTCTTCTTCTGGCGCTGCAGCCGGCGGCTCGACGAGGAACTCGACCGGAAGGGTTAACCGCCGCGGTGGACCTTCACGGGGCCGTCGGACGGGACGGGAAGCGGCCGCAGATCGTCGACATCGCGATGCATCTGCATGACCGCGCATCCGTCGACCCGCTTGTCGACCGCAGCGATCAGGTAGGGGCGCTCGGGGCTCGCCGGTTGCCTATCCAGTGGCGGCTGACCCTTCGCCTCCCGTACGAGCGCGATGCGATCCCGGCATGCGGATTCGGCGGGCTCGACCGGCTCTTCCACGGTCATGCGCGGCGGCGGGCAACCTTGCGGATTGAAGACGGGCACACTGCCTTCGCAGGGAACATACGGCGCCGGCAGCGCCGATTCCGCGGGCGCGTCGGCAGTTCCCCCATGCGGCGGAATTGCAAGTGCGGTGGCGGCGAGGGGAAGCGAAATCCAGTGCATGGGCCTTCCTCCACCGGCGAAGTTACCGGAATTCGGCCCCGACCTCAACTTTGATCCGGTCCCGGCTCTCGTATCGGCTGCACCAGCGCCACCAGCACGAAGCTGATCAGCATCAGGAGGTACCAACTTCCGAGCTTTGCGGGTGAGACCAGCTCCCATCCGTCCTCCTGTCCGGGATAGTGCCAGGCGTTGGCGAAGGTGGCGATGTTCTCTGCGAACCAGATAAACAGCGCCACGAGGCCGAAACCGAGCAGCAGCGGCATCCAGCGATGCACCTGCCAATTGCGGAAATGGATCCGCGTTCGCCAGAAGAGCAGCGCTGTTACGGCGAACAGAAAATGCCGGACGTCCACCGTCCAGTGGTGGGCGAAGAAGTTGACGTAGATCGCCGCCGCCAGCAGCCATGTCGCCCATTGCGGGGGATAGTGGCTGAAGCGAAAGTCGAATATTCGCCAGACGCGCGCAATGTAGCTGCCGACGGCCGCGTACATGAAGCCCGAGAACAGGGGCACCGCGCCGATATGCAGCACGCTGGCTTCCGGGTAGGTCCACGATCCGGCGGCGGTCTTGAACAGTTCCATTACCGTGCCGACCACGTGGAAGATCAGGATCACCGATGCCTCTCGCGGGGTCTCCAGGCGGAAGGCGAGCAGCGCGAGCTGGATGGCGATCGCCGCAAGCGTCAGGAAATCATAACGGTGCAGCGGCGCATCGGCGGGGTAGAAGAGATGCGTCCCCAGCAGCAGGGCGAGCAGGAGCGCGCCGAACAGGCAGGCCCAGGCCTGTTTGAAGCCGAACAGCAGGAATTCGTATAGCCAGAGCCGCCAGCCGGTGCCCGGGTCGAACGTCTCGAGACGGCGGCGGACCGCCTCGAAGCGGGTGTGCTTCAAGCGCCTAGCCCTGTTTGCGGCTCAATTCGCGCATGGCGTCGTCAAGCCCGTCGAGCGTGAGCGGATACATGCGGTCGTTCACGAGCTGCTTCATCAGCTTGGTCGACTGCGAGTAGCCCCACTGCTTCTCCGGCACCGGATTGAGCCAGACGGCCGCAGGGTAGGTGTTGGTCACCCGCTGCATCCATACGGTGCCGGCTTCTTCGTTCATGTGCTCGACGCTGCCGCCAGGGTGGGTGATCTCGTACGGGCTCATCGCAGCGTCCCCGACGAAGATGACCTTGTAGTCGTGGCCGTACTTGTGGAGCACGTCCCAGGTCTTCGTCCGCTCCTGCCAGCGGCGGCGGTTGTCCTTCCATACGCCTTCGTAGAGGCAGTTGTGGAAGTAGAAGAACTCGAGGTTCTTGAATTCCGTAGTGGCGGCGCTGAACAGCTCCTCGCACAGCTTGATGAATGGGTCCATCGAGCCACCGACGTCAAGAAAGAGCAACAATTTCACCGCATTGTGCCGCTCAGGCCGCATATGGATGTCGAGCCAGCCCTGCTTGGCCGTGCCCTCGATCGTTGCGTCCAGGTCGAGTTCGTCAGCCGCACCTTCGCGCGCCAAGCGGCGCAGGCGGCGCAGCGCCATCTTGATGTTGCGGGTGCCGAGTTCTTTCGTGTTGTCGAGATTGCGAAACTCGCGCTTGTCCCACACCTTGATCGCGCGCTTGTGCTTGCTCTCGCCGCCGATCCGCACGCCTTCGGGGTTGTAGCCCGAATTGCCGAAGGGTGAGGTGCCGCCGGTGCCGATCCACTTGTTGCCGCCCTGGTGGCGCTTTTCCTGTTCCTCGAGCCGCTTCTTGAGCGTCTCCATGATTTCGTCCCAGTCGCCGAGAGATTTGATCTTCGCCATCTCCTCCGGCGTGAGGAATTTCTCGGCGACGGCCTTCAGCCAATCCTCCGGAATTTCGACGGGGTTTTGGCCGTAGTCGGTCAGGATACCCTTGAAGACCTTTTGAAACACCTGGTCGAACCGGTCGAGCAGCCCCTCGTCCTTCACGAATGTCGCGCGAGAGAGGTAGTAGAACGCCTCGGGCGTCTGCTCGATAACGTCACGGTCGAGCGCCTCGAGCAACGTGAGGTGCTCCTTGAAGCTTGCCGGGATTCCCGCGGCTCGTAGCTCATCGACGAAGTTGAAGAACATGGGTGTGTCCTATCGCCTCCGCGATCCCACCGCCAGTGTGACGTTGCGTAAGGCGCCAGCGTTTAAACGTTCGCTAACCGTGGAGCGGTATGCCCTGGGCGACAAAGCGCGGGGGAGAACGGTTTCCATGGAAGAGCTCAAGATCGGCACCGGCAGTAACGAGCCGATCGACCGCATTCCGGAAAGCTGCGGCGAGGTCACCGTCGGCTGCACCGACGTTGCGGGCATTGTCGAGGCGGTGATCAAATCCTCCGAGATCCTGCGTGCAGAGCACACCGCTCTGCGCGGCACGGTCGAGGAACTCGAGGCCGACCAGCGCAAGGTTTCGCAGGCGAGCGACGAGGCGCGCATGCTCTCCGAGCGCGCCATCGACCGCTTGGGGCAGGGGACTGATCTGATCCAGTCCTCCCTCGGCCAGATCACCGACCTGCTCGAACTGGTCGACACGCTCACCCAGCACGTGACCGGCTTCGCGGCCGCGATGGACCAGGTGCGGCGCTGCTCGCAGGATATCGAGCAGATCGCCGAAACCACCAACATCCTCGCTCTCAATGCGACGATCGAGGCGATGCGGGCGGGCGATGCGGGCCGCACCTTCGCCGTCGTCGCGAACGAGGTGAAGAGCCTCGCGGGCGACACTCGCCGTGCGACCGAGGAAATCGCGCGCACGATCGACACGCTCGGCAGCGAAGCGAACTCGGTCATCGCGCAGATCGAAAGCGGCGCCGAGGCGAGCAAGGAAGCCAAGGCTTCGGTCTTCCAAATCGAGCAGACGATCCAGGGCGTCGCCGAACTGGTCGAGGAAGTCGATCGTCAGAACGACGAGATCGCTCGTGCGACTGGCACAATCAGCGGCCACGTAGGGCGGGTCCAGCGGGTGCTCGACAATTTCGACGCCGCGGCCATCGAGAACGAGAGCAAACTCCAGAGCGCTCACCGCCGCATGGTCGACCTCGAAATGACCGCGAGTGAGATGTTCGATTCCATCGTCAAGGCCGGCCTCTCGCCACAGGACAGCGCGATGGTAGAACGCGCGCAGGAAAACGCGCGCGAGGCCCAGCGTGTGGCTGAAGAAGCGATCGCGGCGGGCACGCTCAGCCCGGCGCAACTGTTCGATCAGGATTACCGCGAGATCAAAGGCAGCAATCCCAAGCGCTTCCGCACCTCGCTGATGGACTGGGCGCACGAGAACTGGCGTCACCTGCTCGACAGCGCGGAGGAAGGGAACGCCGCCGTCATGGGAGCCGCCTGCACCGACATGAACGGCTACCTCCCGACACATCTGACCAAGCATTCGCAGACGCCGACGGGCGACCTCGCGCACGACACGCATTCATGCCGCAACGGCCGCATCATCTTCGATCCGATCGACCAGAAGGCCAAGCGCAGCAGCGATCCCTACATGATGGCGGTCTACCGCCAGGAAGGCGACGGCAAGACCTACCGCGTAGTGCGCAACGTCTATGTCCCGATCTATATCGCCGGCCGCCGCTGGGGCGACTTCGAGCTGGCGTACAGCTTCGACTGAGCCAACGTTACGACTGGCGCCGCGCCATGAACGCCAGTCTCTCGAACAGCATCACGTCCTGCTCGTTCTTGAGCAGCGCGCCGTGCAGGGGCGGGATGGCGCTGTTGGGGTTTGCGTCTTGCAGGACCTCCAGCGGCATGTCCTCGTTCAGCAGCAGCTTGAGCCAGTCGAGCAGTTCGCTGGTCGAGGGCTTTTTCTTCAGGCCCGGCACGTCGCGGATCTCGTAGAACATCTCCATCGCCTTGGTGACGAGGGTCTTCTGGACGCCGGGGAAGTGGACCTCGATGATCTCGCGCATCGTGTCGCGGTCGGGGAACTTGATGTAGTGGAAGAAGCAGCGGCGCAGGAAGGCGTCGGGCAGTTCCTTCTCGTTGTTCGAGGTGATGACAACGATCGGGCGTTCCTTCGCCGCGATCCGCTCCTGCGTCTCGTAAACGTCGAAGCTCATCCGGTCGAGTTCCTGCAGCAGGTCGTTCGGGAACTCGATATCGGCCTTGTCGATCTCGTCGATCAGCAGCACGGGCAATTCGGGCGCAGTGAACGCCTCCCACAGCTTGCCGCGCTTGATGTAGTTGCGGATGTCGTGGACGCGCTCTTCGCCGAGCTGGCCGTCGCGCAGGCGGGCGACCGCGTCGTATTCGTAGAGACCCTGATGCGCCTTGGTGGTGGACTTGACGTTCCACTCGATCAGCGGCGCCTCGATCGCCTGGGCGATCTCGTGCGCGAGCACCGTCTTGCCCGTGCCCGGTTCGCCCTTCACCAGCAGCGGGCGCCGCAGCGTGACCGCGGCGTTGACCGCCACCTTAAGGTCCTCGGTCGCGATGTAGGAGCTAGTGCCTTCGAAGCGCTGGGTCATCCGGTTTCCTCTTGCAACTTTACGCGCGCGTTAAGCGGTGCGACGGGCGAGGGCAAGGGGGAGCTCACTGCGGCAGCGACAGAATGCGCTGGGCGAGCAGCTCGAACGTAGCCGGTTCCACTGCCGCTTCGGGGTTGTTCCAGCTCATCGTCAGGATCCGCCATTCGCCGGCCTTGCCCTGCAGGAGCCAAGTGAGATTGAGCACTCCCGGTTCAGAACCGCCCTTGTAGCCGACATAAAGCCAGTCGGCGCGCTTCGCTTCGGATATGGACGGGGACACCGCCATGATCTCGCGCGCGGTCGGATCGTCGAGCGCGGCGATGCGGCGCAGCAATCCGGCGAGATCGCGCCCGCTGGCGAACCATTCGAGGCTGTCGATCGCGGTTGGCTGGGTGAAAGTCGGCTTGACGATCCGGTTCGGGTCGCCCGCGATCTCATTTGCGAAAGCATCCAGCAGCCGCGCCTGCTCGTCCTCGCTTGCGGCCGCGTAGGCCTGCCCGCGTGCGAGATCGCCCTTGAGGCCGAACAGTTCGAGCGTTGTGAGGAATGGCAGCGTCTTGTCCGGTGCGGCATGACCGCTGGCCCGCAGTTCTTCCGCCACGGCATCGCGCCCGACGACCGCGAGGAGCTGATCGGTCGCGGTGTTGTCGCTGATGGAGATCATCAGCGTCGCCAGCGTATGGAGCGTCACCGGCGCGCCCCTGGGCCAGTTTTGCATCACACCGCTCGGCAGCGAATGCCTGTCGAGCCCAACGGCCTCGTCCCAGGAATGTTCACCATTGGCGATCTGCCGTGCGAGGGCGGAGAGGATATAGAGCTTGAAGGCTGAGCCGATGGCGAACTGTCGCTCCTCGTTCACCGCCAGAATCGGTGCGGCGCCCTCCGCCAGCGGGGCGTAATAGACGCTCGCCTCACCCGGGAGCGCGGTGACGTCGGCAGCGATCTTCTGGGCGTCGTCGTCGATCGGTTCGAACTGATTGACCAGCAGCCCGGCAACCAGTCCGCTCGCGCCGAGTTGCATCGTCCCACGCGCGATCGCCCGCTCGAAACGCAGCGAAACGATGGCCCTGTCCGGCCCCTGCGGTTCGACGCTTTCAAGGCCTTGTAGCGCGCCGAACTGCGCCGAAAGCCGCTGGTGCAAGGCCTTGAGCTGCGCTTCCGGAACGGCGCCGAGGAAGCTGGATGAGAACACCTCGGCAGCGGGCCTCTCGCCCTGCAGTACGGCGACGACGCCTTCGGCGCTGCTTTCGAGCGGGGCAGGCACGGTCTCCTGCGCGGCAGGATGCGCGGGGGCGGCCACCAGAGCAAGCGCAAGCGCGATGGTGCGGAGCATATGGGTTCCTCCTGGATGGACGATATCGCGAATTCAGGCGAGCGCGTCGAGTTCGGCGATCTCGTTTTCGAGAAAGCGGGCGGCACGGCGGTTGAGCCAGGCGATGCCGGTGAAGATCGCGACGACGATGGCCGTAGGGACCGCGATCCCCGCCAGCGCGACGCCCCAACCCAGATTCAGCGCAATCGGAAGCATCGATCCGACGAGCACCAGCGCCACCCCCGGCACGAGTGGCGCGAGATACCAGCGAGGGACGCTCGCGAGCGCTTGTCGCTGATGTTCGAGCTGCGAGCGCAAGTGGCTCCGGCAGTCCGTCTCGGGGCGATGCGGCAGGTTGCTTGCGCGGTGGTAGAGGCTCGTCAGCACCACGGCCATGCCGGCGATGCCGAGCAGCCAACCGAGAGTCAGGATCATCTCGCCCGCCCGTGCGGCCTGCCAGGCAAGCCAGGCGAAGACCGGGACGACGAATCCTCCGGCGGCATATTCGATCAGGTTGCGGCGGCGGATGCGGCGTTCGAACTCGGTGCGCTTGTGCGCCAGTTCGTGAGGCCCGGTGAAGTGCGCGTCGGCGCCCTCGGCGGCCCAGCGGTCCAACAGTGAATCGGTCATGGTGTCGGCCCTTCCTTCATGGGCTCTGCGAAGGCACTCGCGAGCAGCGCCTTGACGCGGTGGATGCGGACTTGCGCGGCATTGACGCTGAGCCCGGTGACTTCGGCGATCTCGGCGCCGCTCTGGCCTTCGAGCCATAGCAGAATCACTTGCGCATCGAGCGAGGCGAGGCGACGGATCAGTTCCTGCACGCGGGCGATGGCGTGGTTCGCCGCCGCCTGGCATTCGGCGTCGTCCGCGGCGGGCAGCGCCTCGACCTCGTCGAGCGGAATTGGGCGTGGGCGGTTGGCCGCACTGTTGACGTGATCGGCGGCGACATTGTGCGCCACCCGGTAGGTCCAGGTCTTGAGTGAACAGCGCCCGTCGAAGCGCGCGAAGCTGCGCCACAGCTCGCAGTGGATATCCTGCTCGAGATCGCGCGCTTTTTCGGCGTCACGCTCCATCGTCCGGGCAAGCCGCGCTAGGGCGGGAGCGAATTGATCGCCGGCCGTGCGGTAGAGATTGTCCTGCGCCTGTGTCATGCCCCTCTTAGTCCGCTCGTGGGCGGATTTCTTACATGCGCGGCGAAACTTCCGGCGCGCTCGAACGCACTGCTACCACGCCGGACACTTTGAAGGAGGATGGATGCCAACCGAGACGCTGACGATCGCGGGGGCCGCAGGAAACGATCTCGCGGGCGCGCTCGATCTGCCTGAAGGTGATGTGCGCGGCGCGGCGCTCTATGCGCACTGCTTCACCTGCACGAAGCAGAGCCGCGCGGCGGTGGAGGTGAGCGGTGCGCTGGCGGAGCGGGGGATCGCCTGCCTGCGTTTCGACTTCACCGGGCTGGGGGCGAGCGGAGGCGAGTTCGGCGCGGACAGCTTTCCCGCCGATGTCGCGGATGTCGAAGCTGCAACCGCGGCACTGGTCGCGCGTTTCGGTCCCGGTGTGCTGCTTGTCGGGCACAGTCTCGGCGGTGCGGCGGTGCTCGCTGCGGCGAGTGAACTGGCGGAGGTTGCGGCGGTTGCGACGATCGGCGCCCCGGCCGATGTCGCGCACGTTCTCAAACAGCTCTCGGGCGATCTGGCCCGCGTCGAACGGGATGGAGAGGGTGAAGTCTTGATCGGTGGCCGGCCGTTCACGATCACCCGCGCGTTCCTAGAGAACCTCCGCGGAATCGACCTCGCCGCCGAGGTCGGCGAGCTGGGGCGGCCGCTGCTCATTCTCCATTCGCCGACCGACCAGCTCGTTGGGATCGAGAACGCGGCGCGGCTGTTCGAGGCGGCCCGGCATCCGAAGAGCTTCGTCAGCCTCGCCGGTGCGGACCATCTGCTGCTCGACGCCCGCGATGCGGAGTTCGCCGCGACGGTGATCGCTGCCTGGGCGAGCCGCTACCTTACTTAGGCGTCGATCATCTCACGGTCGAATTCGCCGGCGCGGTTCTGGATGAAGTTGAAGCGGTGTTCCGGGTTGCGGCCCATGAGCTGGTCGACCAGTTCCTTCACCGCGTGCCGCTGCTCGTGTTCGGCGGGCAGGGTGATGCGGATCAGACTGCGCGATGCCGGGTTCATCGTGGTTTCGCGTAGCTGCTGCGGGTTCATCTCGCCGAGGCCCTTGAAGCGCCCGACGTCGACCTTCTTGCCCTTGAACACGGTCGCCTCCAGCTCGGCGCGGTGCGCGTCGTCGCGGGCGTAGGCGCTCTCCTTGCCGGCGGTCAGGCGATAGAGCGGGGGCTGGGCGAGAAACAGGTGCCCGCGCCGGACCACCTCGGTCATCTCCTGGAAGAAGAACGTCATCAGCAGCGTCGCGATATGCGCGCCGTCGACGTCCGCGTCGGTCATGATGACGATCCGGTCGTAGCGCAGCGCCTCGGGGTCGCAGTCCTTGCGACTTCCGCAGCCGAGCGCGAGGACCAGATCGGCGATCTCGCTGTTGGCGCGGATCTTGTCGGAGGTGGCGGAGGCGACGTTGAGGATCTTGCCGCGGATCGGCAGGATCGCCTGGGTCTTGCGGTTGCGCGCCTGCTTGGCGCTGCCGCCAGCGCTGTCGCCCTCGACGATGAATAGCTCGGTTTCGCCGTCGCCTTCGCCCGAGCAGTCGGTGAGCTTGCCGGGGAGGCGCAGCTTCTTGGCATTGGTCGCGGTCTTGCGCTTGACCTCACGCTCAGCCTTGCGGCGCAGGCGCTCGTCCATCCGCTCCATCACCGCACCGAGCAGCGCGCGGCCGCGCTCCATGTTGTCGGCGAGGAAATGGTCGAAGTGGTCGCGCACCGCGTTCTCGACGAGGCGCGTGGCTTCGGGGCTGGTGAGGCGGTCCTTGGTCTGGCTCTGGAACTGCGGCTCGCGGATGAAGACGCTGAGCATGACCTCCGCGCCGGTCATCACGTCGTCGGCGGAGAGATCCTTCGCCTTCTTCTGGCCGGTCAGTTCGCCGAACGCGCGCAGCCCCTTGGTCAGCGCGGCGCGCAGGCCCTGTTCGTGGGTGCCGCCGTCCGGAGTGGGCACAGTGTTGCAATACCAGCTTCCCGCCCCGTCCGACCACAGCGGCCAGGTGATCGCCCACTCGACGCGCCCCTGATCGTCGGGGAAGTCCTGCGTTCCGGTGAAGGGACGGGAGGTCACGCACTCGCGGTCACCGATCTGTTCTGCCAGATGGTCGGCCAGCCCGCCGGGGAACTTGAACACCGCCTCCGCCGGAATGTCGTCGCTCGCGAGCGAGGCGGCGCACTTCCAGCGGATCTCGACTCCGGCGAAGAGATAGGCCTTGGACCGGGCGAGCTTGAACAGCCGCTTGGGGCTGAACCTGCGATCACCAAAGATCTCGGTGTCAGGAGTGAAGCTGACCGTGGTGCCTCGGCGGTTGGGTGTCGGGCCGAGCTCCTGCAGAGACCCTAGCGTCTCACCGCGCGCGAACTCCTGCGCGTAGAGCTGCCGGTCGCGCGCCACCTCGACCCGCGTGTGGCTGGACAGCGCGTTCACCACCGAGACGCCGACGCCGTGCAGGCCGCCGCTGGTGGCGTAGGCCTTGCCCGAGAACTTCCCGCCCGAGTGCAGCATCGAAAGGATCACTTCGAGCGTCGACTTGCCGGGGAATTTGGGATGCTCGGCCACCGGCATGCCGCGGCCGTTGTCCATGATCGTCAGGCGGTTATCTTCCTCGAGGCTGACTTCGATCCGCGTGGCATGGCCCGCGACTGCCTCATCCATCGCGTTGTCGAGCACTTCGGCTGCAAGGTGATGCAGGGCTCGGTCATCGGTCCCGCCGATGTACATGCCCGGCCGGCGGCGCACCGGCTCGAGCCCTTCGAGCACCTCGATCGAGGAAGCGTCATAGTCGCCGCTCGAGGCGGGCGTGTTCGCGAACAGGTCGTCGGGCATAGTTCGGCCTATAGGCCGCGATTTCGCGCGGCTTCAAGCAGGCGGCGGTGCGTTATCGTCAACCTCAGAAGCCGCTCGGGGCGGGAGAGACGATCACGACCTGCCCGTCGCGCACCTCGCGCACTTCCATCGCTCGTTCGATCACGCCGCTGCGCTGGAAGCGGAACGGCCCATCGAGGCCGAGGAAACCGCCTTCCTCGCGCAAGCGTGCAACCGGGAAGCTGCGCCCGACGCCCCAGTCCTCCGCCACTCGCAGGGCCAGCAGGACGCCATCATAGCCGAGCGTCGAGATGCGATAAGGCTGCGATCCGAAGCGGCTGCTGTAGCTGTCGGAAAAGCGCTTGAACCGCGCGTCGGAAACGGCCGCGAACAGCGCGCCCCTCAGCGCCGTAGCGCTGGTCACGGCGCTTTCACCGCTCCATAGTTCCGTGCCGAGGATCTGCATCGTGCCGCCGTCCGAGCGCAGTTCGCGCGCGGCAAGCGAGGCGAGCCGCGCGCCGTCGGCCAGCAGAACGGTATCGAAGCCGCCTTCGCCCGCTATCCGCTGGGCGGCGCTGACCACCGAGGTGTTGCTGCGGGTGTAGGTTTCGGTCGCGACCACCCGGCCGCCCGATTCGACGACGGCGGCGGAAAGGGCCGCTTCGGCGCGCCGGCCGTACTCGCCGTCGGGCACGATCGCCGCGAAATTGGCCGAGCCGCGCTGACGCGCATAGGCGACGCTGCGTGCGATCGATTGCTCGGGAATATGGCCCATCAGGAACACGCCGGAACCGGCGACGCTGGTGTCGTTCGAGAAGGAGATCAGCGGCACGTCGGCCGGACGAGCCTCCGCCAGCACCTGCCCCACGTTGCTGCCCAGCAGCGGGCCGAGGATCAGCTTGTTGCCGTCCGCAATAGCCCGGCGCGCCGCGTCGCGCGCGTTGGTCGAGGTATCGTAGGTGGTGATGCGCAGGTTGTCGGCATTGGTGTCGAGCAGGGCCATGGTCGTTGCATTGGCGATCGACTGGCCGACTGCGCCATTGGTGCCCGACATGGGCACGAGCAGAGCGACCCGGTGACGCTCCTCGTCGTCAGGCAGGCCAGACTCGCTCGGCGTGGGCGTGGGCGCGGGCTCCGGAGCAGTGGAAGTGGTCGGCCCCTTCGGTATCACCTGGCAGCCGGCCAGAACGGCGCTTGCCCCGGCGATGACCAGCATTCGCCGATCCAATTTCCAACGCTTCATGCTTGCGGCTCCCCGTCGTCGTGTCCATGGATGCGGGAGTGGCCCACCAACCTCTCCAACCCGGTCTCTATATAGTCGCGACCCCGATTGGCAATCTCGGCGACATTACCGTGCGGGCAGCCGAGACGCTCGCGCGGTGCGACGGGGTTGCGTGCGAAGACACGCGCGTCACCGGCAAGCTCATGAAGCACCTCGGATTGTCGAAGCCCCTCTGGCGCTACGACGATCACGCCGGCGAGAAGGATCGCGCGCGCCTTGTCGCCGCCATGCAGGAGAAGGCGGTCGCGCTGGTGAGCGACGCCGGAACACCACTCGTCTCCGATCCGGGCTACCGCCTGGTGCGCGATGCGCGCGCGGCCGGCGTGGCCGTGACGACGCTGCCGGGCGCTTGCGCGGCAATCGCCGGGCTGACGCTCTCGGGCCTTCCCAACGACCGCTTCCTGTTCGCAGGCTTCCTGCCGAACAAGGACAAGGCGCGGCGCGAGGCGCTGGAGGCTGCCGCGAAGGCGGACGCAACCGCGATCTTCTACGAAACCGCGCCGCGGCTGGTAAAATCGCTCGAAGCGATCGACCAGTTGCTCCCCGGCCGTGAGATCGCGGTCGCGCGCGAGCTGACCAAGCTGCATGAGGAATGCCGAACGGGCAGTGCCGCCGAACTCGCCGCGCATTTCGCGGCCCATCCCGCGAAGGGCGAGATCGTGCTGCTGGTCGGGCCGGGCACTGACGAACCCGCGGGCGAGCACGATGTCGACGCGCTGCTGAGCGAAGCCCTGCAATCGGCCAAGCCGTCGCAAGCTGCGGCCCAGGTCGCCAGGGCGACGGGGCAGGACCGCAAGGCGCTCTACGCCCGCGCACTCGAGCTGCGAGGGGCATGAAGCGGCAGCGGGCGGAGCGTGACGGCCGGGCCGGAGAAGGGCGGGCGGCGCTCTGGCTCCAGATGAAGGGCTGGCGCGTACTGGATCGCCGCCGAAAGACGCCGCTGGGCGAGATCGATCTCGTCTGCAAGCGGGGCAACGTGGTTGCGTTTGTCGAGGTCAAATGGCGCAAGGCTGCGGCGGAACTGGACTTCGCGATCGACGAATTTCGTCTCCGCCGCGTCGCCGCGGCGGTGGAGGCAGTCGCCCATGAATACACGTCCGGCGGGGAAGACATACGTTTGGACGTGATCCTCCTTGCGCCGAACAGCTTCCCCCGCCACATCGTCAACGCCTGGCAGCCTTAGGGAATCTCAATGAGCTTACGCGTCGCCGTCCAGATGGACCCGATCGAGAGCGTCAAGATCGCGGGCGATTCCTCGTTCGCGCTGATGCTGTCCGCACAGGCGCGCGGGCATCGGCTATGGCATTACGATGTTTCCACGCTCGCCTGGGAAGAAGGGCGCTTAACGGCCTGGGCGCGCGAGGTTTCGGTCCGGCGCGTCGAAGGCGACCACTTCCGGTGGGAGGGCGAGCTGCGCCGAGTTGATCTCGGCAGCGGGATCGACGTCGTGCTCATGCGCCAGGATCCGCCGTTCCACCTCGGCTATATCAGCGCGGCCTTCCTGCTCGATCGGCTGAAGGGCGAAACGCTGGTCGTCAACGCCCCCCGCGAGGTGGTGAACGCGCCGGAGAAGATGTTCGTGCTCGACTATGCGCGGTTCATGCCGCCGACGCTCGTCGCGCGCAAACTCGAGGATATTCGTGCCTTCCAGAAGAAGCACGGCGCGGTGGTGGTGAAGCCGCTGCACGGGAACGGCGGCAAGGCGATCTTCCGCATCGATGCCGACGGGACGAACCTTTCGGCGCTGTCCGAAGTGTTCAACCAGACCTGGCCAGAGCCGCACATGGTCCAGCCCTTCCTCCCGGAAGTGGCGGAGGGGGACAAGCGGATCGTGCTCGTCGATGGCGAATTCGCCGGCGCGATCAATCGCTTCCCCGGCGAAGGGGAGTTCCGTTCGAACCTCGCGCAGGGCGGTCATGCGGAGGCGACGACGCTGACGGCGCGCGAGGAAGAGATCTGCGCGGCCATGGGCCCCGAGCTCAAGCGCCGCGGGCTCGTCTTCGTCGGCATCGACGTGATCGGCGGCAAGTGGCTGACCGAGATCAACGTCACCAGTCCGACCGGGATCGTTGCCATCGACGCGTTCAACGGCACCGACACCGGCGCCCTGATCTGGGATGCGATCGAGGCGCGGCTCGCGAGCCGTTAGCGGCTTCGTCCGTTCTCCCGCCAATGAATGAGATTATCATCGAGGGGATCGCCCGCGGCGGCTATCTCGGCATCGCGCTGCTGATGGCGATCGAAAACGTCTTTCCGCCGATCCCGTCGGAAGTCATCATGGGGATTGGCGGCGTGCTGGTCGCCCGCGGAGAGATGACGTTCTGGCCACTCATGCTCGCCGGCACGGTCGGTTCCACCACGGGCAACTACGCCTGGTTCTGGCTCGGCGACAAGTGGGGCTACGAGCGCCTGAAGCCGTTTGTGGACCGATGGGGGCGGTGGCTGACGCTCGACTGGAACCAGATCGAGAAGGGGTCGCATTTCTTCCGCCACCACGGCCAATGGGTCGTGCTGGTGCTGCGTTGCACACCGATCTTCCGCACGATCATTTCGCTGCCCGCCGGTCTCGCGCATATGAGCGTTTGGCGTTTTCTCGCGTTTACCTTCGTCGGAACCGCAGCCTGGAATGCGCTGCTCGTGCTCGGCGGGCGTGCGCTCGCACGATACCTCGAAGAATATGAGCACGTCGTCGGATGGATCGTACTCGGCTTGGTCGCGCTTACGCTCGGAGCCTATTTTTGGCGCGTAGTCACCTGGAAGCCGCCGGGCGAACGGAGCGATTAGCTCCTCTCGCGCGGGTGCGCTGCACGATAGGTATCGAGCAGGGTCGCCGCGTCGACTTTCGTATAGATCTGCGTCGAACCCAGGCTCGCGTGGCCGAGCAGCTCCTGCAGACTGCGCAGGTCCGCTCCTGCGCCGAGCAGGTGGGTGGCGAACGAATGCCGCAAGGCATGCGGCGTTGCGCTGTCCGGCAAGCCAAGCGCAATGCGCGCGCGGGCCACGGCCTTCTGCACCATGCCCTGGTTGAGCGGTCCGCCCTTCGCGCCGCGGAACAGCGGTTCGTTCTTAACCAGCGGCCAGGGGCACTGCCGCGCATAATCGGCGACCGCCTTGCGAACGAGCGGCAGGATCGGCACCACGCGCTGCTTGCCGCCCTTGCCGGTGACCGTTAGCGTTTCCCCTAGCGGCAGGTCGCCGCCCTTAAGCGACAGCGCCTCCGCGATCCGCAGACCAGCGCCGTAGAGCAGCAGCAGCACCGCACGGTCGCGAGCGCCGATCCAGGCCTCACCGGCGGCGTCGGCGACCAGATCGGCGAGATTGCTCGCGTCGTCGGGCGTGACGGGACGGGGTAGGCCTTTCTTGATCCGCGGTCCCCGCAGACGCGGAGCGGCGGCGTCGGCATGGCCAGCGCGCTCGCGGGCGTGCTTCACGAACGCCTTGAGCGCGGAAAGCTCCCGCGCCGCGGAGGCATTGCCGAGACCATCGGCGCGCCGCCGGGCGAGTTGCGCGCGCAGAGCCGCGCCGTCAATCCGGGCGATCGGCGGCCAGTCCTCGGCACCGAGGGCCTGGAGCAGGTTCTTCGCCGCCGCGAGATAGGCACGCACCGTGTGCGGCGATCGGCGGCGGTTCTCCGCGAGATGGTCGTGCCAGTCGGCAAGCAGGTCGGCGGCACTCATGCGGCGACGAGTTCCGGATGAACGAGTTCGCCCAGCACCGCGTCGAGCACCGGCATCCCCTGGTCCGTCACCAGGAGACGGCCGCCTGCCCGGCGCACGAACCCGAGCCGCTCGAGCATGGCGCAGCCGTCGCGATCAATCAGGCGACCGGCATCGAGCCCGAGGCGCTCGGCGATCTCCGGCAAGGAAACGCCTTCGGAAAGGCGCAGGCCCATCAGCAGGGCTTCCGATGCACGGGTGGCAGGCGAGAGGGTGGTCTCTTCGCGAATGCCGTGCCCCTGCCCGGCAACCGCCGTGAGCCAGTTCTCCGGCTTCTTGTGCCGCAAGGTCGCCATGCCGTCTCGCCGTCCGTGCGCGCCGGGGCCGATCCCGCAGTAGTCGCGGTAGCGCCAGTACGTGAGGTTGTGCCGGCTTTCTTGCCCGGGCCGGGCATGGTTGCTGACCTCGTAGGCGGGAAGCCCTGCGTTGGCCGTGATCGCGCGGGTAAGCTCGAACAACTCCGCTGCCGGATCGTCGTACCACCGCGCCCGCGCTGATGGGCAACACGGTGGTGTGGAAGCCGACCCCGTCGCAGCAGTTCGCCGCGCACTTCACGATGCGGCTGTTCGAGGCCGCCGGCCTGCCCCCGGGCGTGATCAACCTCGTCACCGG
>JAPSJS010000051.1 GCA_031178065.1 Altererythrobacter sp. | reverse complement strand
GCTGAGGTCGAGCGCCTTGCCCGCGGGCATGCCCTCGGCGATGTCGAACAGGACGACGTCGCCCATTTCCTTCATCGCTGCGAGGTGGGCGAGAGTGCCGCCGATCATACCGGCGCCGACGAGGGCGATCTTCTTGCGAGCCATGGCTGAGCGTGTGTCCTTCCAATGCGCGGGACGTCATGCCTGGCCGTAGTACGCGCAGCCCCGTGTCCCGCGAGGAAGCCGCGCCGGTTGAACGGCAAGCGACCTAGGCCCCGTGATTGTCGATTGCAACCGTGAAAGATCCCGCACACGGAACTATCTTTGCGATTGGTTCGCATTTGCGATAAGGGATTGAAATAGACCGATAGCCCGGCGTTCGCCAGCCATCGTACACCAATCGATCGTTGCGGTTCCGGTTCCCGGCTGCTCCTGCACCGAGCGTCAGGAGGCGGTCCTGCGCAACAGCTCCTCGTCGCGCTCCTGCGCCAGCAGCATCGCCGCCAGATAGTCCGGCACCGCGCGGCTGAAGTAGTAGCCCTGGCCGAGCGTGCAGCCCGCCTCGCGCACGGCGGTGACCTGCTCGATCGTCTCCAGCCCCTCGGCGACGATCTCCATGTCGAGTTGCGCGCCCATTTCGGCGACCGCACGGATGATCGCCTCGGTCCGCCGCGACACGTCGGGGCCGGACACGAAGCTGCGGTCGACCTTGATCTTCCGGAACGGATACTTGTTGACGTAGGCGAGTGAGGAATAGCCGGTGCCGAAGTCGTCGAGCGCGAAGCGCACCCCTCGCTCGGACAGCTCCCTGATGAACTCGTCGGTCGCCTCGCTGTCGTCGAGGAACAGGCTCTCGGTCACTTCCAGCTCGAGCCGGGCGGGGTCGAGCCCGGCCTCGCGCAGCGCGTTGATGATTCCGAGCGCCGCGCCCGGCGCCTTGATCTGCAGCGGCGAGAGATTGACCGCGAGCGTCACGTCCGCCGGCCACTGCGCCGCGGCGCGGGCGGCCTGCGCGGTGATCCAGTTGCCGAGCGTGACGATCACGCCGGTCTCTTCGGCCACGGGAATGAACTCGTCGGGCCGCATCTCGCCCTTCTTCGGGTGGAACCAGCGCACCAGCGCCTCGAACGTGCGGATGCGCCCGGTGGAAAGGTCGACGATCGGCTGGAAGAAGATCGACAGCTCATTCTTCTGGATCGCGCCGCGCAGTTCCGCCTCCACCTCGCGGCGGCGCGCGAGATCGCGGCTCATCGCGGCGTCGAAGAAGCAGGTCTGGCGCCGGCCGTTGACCTTGGCGTGGTAGAGCGCGAGGTCGGCCGCCTGCATCACGCTGTCGGCGTCGGCCCCGTCCTCTGGCAGCATCGCGACGCCGAGCGAGGCGCCGATTTCGAGCCGCTCCCCGTCGATCCGCACCGGGCGCATGATCTCGGCATGGACCTCGCTTGCCAGCCGCATGCAGTCGGACCGGCTTTCGACTTCGCAGAAGACGATGAACTCGTCTCCGCCGAAGCGGGCCACGATGGAGCCGGCGGGCGTGATCTCCTGCAGCCGCTTCGCCACGGTCTGCAGCAGGCGGTCGCCGACCGGATGGCCGAGCAGGTCGTTCACTTCCTTGAACCGGTCGAGGTCGATCCAGATCATGCCCATCATCTGCCCGTCGGGCAGGTCCATCAGCGTTTCGACCATCGAATGGTTGAGCCCCGCGCGGTTGGCGAGGCCGGTCACCGCGTCGGTCCGGGCGAGCTGTTGCATCTTCTCCGCCAGGCGGGCGCTGGTCTCGGCCGCGGCGATATTGTCGCGCAGCACCTTGAACACACTCATCGTGATCGCGGCCATGGCCGGGATCATCAGCAGGATGGTGATCGCGAACACGATGAACGACAGCGTGCCCAGGTAGAGGCACGCCGCAACCATCGGCAGGCAGACGAGCACGAGCTGCCCGATCGCGATCACCGGGCGCCCGGCATTGCGGGCGCAGATGGCGACGCCGTACCCGATGGCGTTGACCGCGATCAGCACTTCGGCTTCCGGATGCACGCGCAGAATCAGCGCGGCGGCGGCGGCGGTGCCCAGCAGGAGGGAGTAGGTGAACGCGCCGACTTCGTAGACGATCTCCAGCTCGGACGTGCTCGTCTCGCTCTCGGGCGAATGGCTGAAGGCGAGTATCACGCGCGCCAGCGCGACGATGCACAGCGCCACGGTGAGCACGTACATGATCGCGGAATCGCTGACGTAGGCGACGACGAGTGACGAGACGATGCCGCTCGCCGCACCGGCAGCAAGGCTGCTTGGCTGGGTGTAGAGCGTGCGGACCAGCGTGCGGCGCACGCGTTCCGACAACGCGTCGCCCCTCTCGAAATAGGACAAGGCGCTGAAGGCCTTCCCCCCGGGATCGCTGCTCGCCATGTGCGCGGGCTTAGCCGGAAGTGGTCACTGTATAGTTAACGCGCGGCTTACCGCCTGGTGTGCAAGCCGCCGCCGGCACCGGCTCAGCCGTCCGATGCCGGGCACAGGACCGGCGCGGTGCCGTCGCGAGCCATGTTCTCGAGCGACCGCGCGATCCGCGCGTCGAGCGCGCGGCAGACGCCCAGCCACCAGTCGTAGCTTTCGCGGTCGCCGGCGAAGAAGGCGCGCTCCGCCTGGCTGCGCGCCTCGCGCGCGGCGCCGAGGCCGTGGCGCGCGAAGTGCCGCAGCGCCGCGTGCAGCATGTGGTCGTTACCGTCGGACGTGCTGTTGTCGTTCGCAGCGGGGGCGGCTCTGCGGCGCTGAAGAATCCGCGCGAGCGGCGAATTCGCGGCAGAGCGCGATGCTGCGAAATGGAATGTCATGCGAAGGGGGCCTTCCATCAGGCTCCCGCCGGGGGGCGGTGCCGGTTGCGACTTGCGATGGAACTAGGGCGCCAGCCCCTAAGCGACCGTTTGGCGCTAAGGTTTCCGGGGTCTTAAGATTTGGCCTGCCGAGCCGGCGAGCCGGTCAGTTCGGCTGTGCGATCCACCGCCCACTATTGGCGTATTCGGGCCGGATCGTGCCGCCGGAAGGCAGGTTGCCCGCGGTGAACGCCGCGTCGCCGCCGCGCGCCTCGACCGGGGGCGCATAGTCGGGAGCCGGCGCACGAGCGGTGGTTCCGGGGCTCGCCGCCGCCGCGCTGGTCCGCGCTTGCTCATAGGCGCGGGCGAGCGCCACCGGATCGGCCGCTGCGGCAGGTTCCGGCGCGGACGAGCGCGGATGGGGCGCGGCCGCCGGCTCGGCGCCGCGATAGCTGGCGGTGAACGCCGCGGGCCGCCCCGCCGCGCCGCGCCAGCGGTAGAAGCGGTGCGCGCCGATCGTGCCGACGGTGTCGAGGCTCGGGGCCCAGTACGGGTTGATCCAGATCGTGTGGTAATGGGTCGCCAGGCCGACCGGCTGGTAGACTTCGCCCGCCAGCGCCTGCTGCGCGACCGTCAGCGCCCGCTCCCACGCCGCCTTCATCGGCTTGCGCACGAGCGAACCGTCGCAGGTGAAGGTGAACTGGCAGCCGGTCTTGCGCTCCGATCCCTGGAACACCACGCCGCACACGCTGTTCGGATAGCTCGGGTGGGCCACGCGGTTGAGCACGACTTGCGCTACTGCGCGCTGCCCGCCGATCGCTTCGCTCGCCGCCTCGTAATAAACCGCGCTCGCCAGGCAGTGCAGGGCGCGTGCCTTGTCGATGCCGGTGCCGGTCAGCCGGAATGCCGCGGCGGCAGGCCCCGCGACCCGCGCGGCGGCCAGTTCGGCGGCGACGCCGTCACCGGTGCCCGTCGGGTCGTAGAGCGTGGCTGCGTTCTCGGGCAGGGCATAGTCGACGCGCGGCGCGTCCTCGAGGAAGTAGAAGGCGGAACCGGGAAAGTTCTGCCCCGCGCGCTCGTAGGCGAGCGGCTGGACCGCCTCCGCCTGGGTCAGCGCGGCGGCCGGTTCGCCGAACGCAGTCCAGTCGCCGGGCGCCGCCATCGCCGGCACGCCGATCGCCGCGGCCAGCGCCAGGATCCGCCGTCCGCTGAGGCGCCGCATGAGGCGCGCCCACAGCGTCGCCGGCTTGCGGCGCGTGCGGAATCTCGCAGCGGAAGCGGGGGCAGAGGTCACGGCTGTCCTTGATTCGAGAGGCAATGCGGGCACGCGGCCGGCGCGTATCAGCAGCAAGGGCGCGCTTCGACCGCGCCGTCGCCGCCGTCCCTTGGCGGCACAGGTTGCAAGCGCCGGTTAATCGGGATGCTGAATATTTGCTTCTCGCGATGCGTCTTGCCGCTTTGGGAGAGCCCCGCTAGTGCGCGCCCACGTCATGGGTTGTCCGCCTGCCCTTTCGCAAGGGAGGGCGGACCGAAGAGGGAAGGGGGTATGGAGCAAGTCTCCAGGGGCCCCCGCTGCCCCCGCAACTGTGACCGGGGAGCGCCCGCTCCCACGCGCCACTGGCATCGTCCCTTGGACGGCCGGGAAGGCGGAGCGGGCCGCTATGATCCGGGAGCCAGGAGACCTGCCGATGACGGTCGTTCGCGCTGCCGGGCGGGGTGTACCGGAAGCAAGCGGGGAGGGCGTGCGCCCTCGCTCCGTCATGAGCGGCATTTCGTTCGTGACAGGAGGATACATGCGTAATTACTTGATTATCGGTGCAAGTCTCGTGGCGCTCACCGCACCGCTTCAGGCGCAGGAGAGCGGCGAGGATGCGGCGGCCGAACCTCGGACGCCCAAGATCTCGGCCGATCCCTTCGCCGACTTCCGGCCGGAGGAGACCGAGATCACCGTCACCGCCACCGGCACGCGGATCGAGATCGAGGATACCGGCCAGGCCGTCACCGTGATCGGCGGGGAGGAGATCCAAAGCGTCCAGGGCGCCGACCTGACGCGGGTGCTCGAGCGCGTGCCGGGCCTCGTCGTCAGCCGCGACGGCGGCGTCGGCGCGGTCACCAACGTCGGCCTGCGCGGTGCGGAGGGCGAGCAGCTTCTCGTCCTGATCGACGGCGTGCGGGTGGCCGACCCGGCCTCGCCCGGCGGCGCGTTCGACTTTGGCAACCTGCTCACCAGCAACCTCGCCAAGATCGAGGTGCTGCGCGGATCGAACAGCACGATCTGGGGCTCGGACGCGATCGGCGGGGTGATCGTCGCCTCGACCCGCGCCGAAAGCGGGCTTCAGGCGAGCGCCGAATACGGATCGCGCGACACCGCCACGGGCGCGGTCTCGGGCGGGCTCGGCGGCGACCTCGGCTTCATCGGCGCCTCGGCCAGCTACTACACCACCGACGGCTTCTCGCAGGCCGCGAACGGCACCGAGGCCGACGGGTTCGAGCAGTGGACCGCCAGCGGGCAGGGCCGGCTCTATCTCTCGCCCAGCTTCGAGATCTTCGCACGCGGCCGCTGGGCCGAAGGCGACCTCGACCTCGATGGCTACCTGCCGGACTTCTCGTTCGGCGATACCGCAGATACGCAGCACACCCGCCAGTATTCGGGCTCCGCGGGCGCTATCTACGACACCGGGCCGCTGTTCGTCAGCGCCGCTTACTCCTTCGCCGATACCGAGCGGGTGAACCGCAATCCAGCCTCGGACGAACCGACCTTCTCCAGCGACGGCCATTCGGACCGCGTCGAAGTTCGCGGCGAGTGGCGCCCGATCGGTCCGCTGCTGGTCAACTTCGGCGCCGAGAACGAGTGGGAAGCCTTCAGCACCTCCGCCGAGGAGCGCCGGACCACGCGCATCTTCGGCGCCTATACCCAGCTCGGCATCGAGATGGGCCCGCTCGCGGCGCATGCCGGCGTGCGGCTGGACGACCACGCGCGCTTCGGCAGCGAGACGAGCTTCGGCGGCGACATCAGCTACGCCCTCACCCGCGACCTGCGCCTGCGCGCCAGCGTGGGCGAGGGCTTCAAGGCGCCGACGCTCTACCAGCTCTATTCCGATTACGGGAACGAGGCGCTCCAGCCCGAACGCAGCACCAGCTACGACATCGGCCTGGTCCACGGCGACCGCTCGCTGACGAAGTCCCGCTTCTACGGCGCGCTCACCGCCTTCCGCCGCGATGCCCGCGACCAGATCGAGTTCGTGAGCTGCTTCGAAGGCACTGACCCGTTCTGCGTAGAGCGGCCGTTCGGCTACTACGACAACACCGACCGCGTCCGCGCGGAAGGCATCGAGGTCGAGCTCGGCGCGCGCCCGTCCGACCGGGTGACCACCCGCGCGGTCTATGCCTATGTCGACACCGAGAACCGCACGGCGGGGTCGGCCAACCAGGGCAACGTGCTCGCCCGGCGCCCGCACCATGCGCTGACCCTGTCGGCCGACTGGCGCACGCCGCTCCACGACTTCACGATCGGCGGCGACGTGCGGATGGTCAGCGACTCGTTCGAGAACGCGACCAACACCACCCCGCTCGACGGCTACGCGCTCGCCTCGGTGCGCGCCTCGCTGCCCTTCGGCGAGCGGTTCGAGCTGTTCGGCCGGGTCGAGAACCTGTTCGACACCGACTACCAGACCGCCGCCGGCTACGGCACGCCCGGCCGCAGCGCCTACATCGGCGCCCGCGCGCGGTTCTGACCATGAAAAAGCGCCCGGCCTCGCGGGAGGCCGGGCGCTGAATTCTGCTCCGTAGAGAAAACGGCCGATCAGTCGGCGTTGTCACCCGTCGTTTCGGGCGGCAGCGGGCCGTCGGACGTGCCCGGTTCCGCCGTCGGATCGTTGCCGACGAGGCCGCGCGCTTCGAGCATCGGAGTCACATCGGGCTGGCGGCCGGCGAAGTTCTCGAACATCTCGAAGTAGTTCATCGTCCCGCCGCGGCTGAGCACGGTCTTGCGGTAGTGGTCGCCGTTGGCGCGCGTCAGGCCGCCGTTCTCGAGGAACCACTTGCGGCTGTCGCGGTCGAGCATCTCGGTCCACAGGTACGAGTAGTACCCGGCGCTGTAGCCCGCGGGGCTCGAGAAGATGTGGTTGAAGTAGCTCGAGCGGTAGCGCGGCGGCACCAGATCGACTTCCAGCCCCAGCTCCTCCAGCGACTGGCGCTCGAACGCGTCGACTTCCTCGGGCGTGTCGATCGCCGCGGCCTGCTGCGGCGTCAGCGCATGCCACTTCATGTCGAGCAGCGCGGCCTCGACCACTTCGCCGAAGTCGTAGCCCTGGTTGAACTTCGCCGCCGCCTCGATCTTCTGGATCAGCTCGGCCGGGATCGTCGCGCCGGTCTGGTAGTGCTTGGCATAGTTGCGCAGCACGTCCGGATAGGTCGCCCACAGCTCGTTCACCTGGCTCGGGTACTCGACGAAGTCGCGCGCCGTCGCCGTGCCTGAAAGCGAGGCGTACTTCTGGTCCGCGAAGAACCCGTGCAGCGCGTGGCCGAACTCGTGGAACATCGTGTTGACGTTGTCGAAGCTCACCAGCTGCGGCTCGCCCTCGGCCGCCTTGGGGATGTTGAGCACGTTGTAGATCACCGGCTTGGTGCCGTAGAGGTGGCTCTGCTCGACGAAGTTGCTCATCCACGCCCCGCCGCGCTTGCTCGGGCGCTGGTAGGGGTCGAAGTAGAAGATCCCGAGCTCGCTGCCGTCGGCGTCATAGACCGTGTAGGTCGTGACGTCCGGGTGATAGACCGGCAGGTCCGTGCGCTTCTTGAAGCTCAGGCCGTAGAGCTTGTTGGCGGCGTAGAACACGCCGTTCTCGAGCACGCTGGTGATCTCGAAATACGGCTTCACCGCATTCTCGTCGATGTCGTACTTCGCCTTGCGGACTTTCTCCGCATAGCGGTACCAGTCCCACGGCTGGACCTCGAAATCGCCGCCTTCGGCCTTGATCTGCTCGTTGAGCATCGCCGCCTCGCGCCGCTGCGTGGCGGCAAGGGCAGGGACCATCTGCTGCATGAAGTCGAGCGCCGTCTTCGGGTTCTCCGCCATGCGGTCGTACATGACGTAGCTCGCCCAGTCGGGCTGGCCGAACAGCGCCGCCTTCTTCGCGCGCAGCTCGACGATCTCGGCCAGCAGCGTGCGCGTGTCGTTCTCACCGCCGCGATCGGCCCGGTGGACGCTGTTCATGAACAGCTTCTCGCGCGCGGCGCGGCTCTCCATTTCGGGCAGGAGCGGCTGCTGGGTCGTGTTCTGCAGCGCGATCACGTACTTGCCGGGCAGACCTCGCTCGACGGCGAGCTTGGCCGCGGCGTCGATCTCGGCCTTGGACAGACCGGCGAGCTCCGCCGGATCGTCGACCACCAGCGCGCCGGCCACGGTCGCTTCGCGCACTTTCTGCGAGAACTCGGTGGTCAGCTCGGACAGGCTCGAGTTGATCGCCTTGACCTGTTCCTTCTGCGCCGGCGTCAGCTGTGCGCCGGCGTGGACCATCTGCTCGTAGGTTTCCTCGAGCAGCTTGGCGTCTTCCGGAGTCATGCTCCCCGAACTTCCTTGGGCCGCGCGGTTGTCGTAGACCGCCTTGACCCGCTCGAACAGCACGGGGTCGAGCACGATCGCGTCCGAATGCTGCGACAGCTTCGGCCCCATCTCGGCCTGGACCGCGTCGAGCGTGTCGTTGGTGTTGGCCCCGGTCAGCGCGAAGAACACGGTCGCGACCCGGTTCAGCATCTTGCCGGAGGTTTCCAGCGCGACGATCGTGTTCTCGAACGTCGGCGCCTCGGGATTGGTCTTGATCGCCTCGATCTCGGCGCTGTGGATCATCATCGCCTGCTCGAATGCGGGCTTGAAATCGCTGTCCTGGATCTTGGTGAAGTCGGGCGCGTGGAGCGGCAGCGTGCTCGGCTGCGCGAAATAGCCGGTTGCCTCGGGAATGTCGGCGGCGGCGGCGGGCGAGCTATCGCTGGCGGACTGCACGTTACCCTCCTGCATGGTCGAACAACCCGCGAGCGCGAACGCAATGGCGGTGGTGGCCAGAATGTGGGCCTTCATCGTCTCTCCAATCTCGTTTCGAACGGCACCGGCATGATGTGCCTGACATGCGATGGAATCTTCCTGCCGTCGCTTGAACCGGAGATTGATGGCGAATGCAAGGGCTTGCACGGGGGCAGCGGGCGGCACGTGGCCGCGCGTTCAGCGGAGCGCAAAGTCCTCCAGCCGCTCGTAGTCCGAGCCATAGGGCGTCAGCCGGCTCTCGTAGAGCGCGAAGCTCTCCACCCGCCACGGTCCCAGCGCAAGCAGCGCATGGTCCGCCAGCCAGCCGCCGATCGGCCCGCTCGCACTGTTGAGCCGGGCGAGCGTGACATGCGGGACGAACTTGCGCGTCTCGGGCGGCAGGCCCGCCGCGCGGCACGCCCGCTCGACCCGCCGCTGGAGCACGGCCAGCGGCTCGCTCGGCGCGATCCCGGCCCACAGCGTATGCGGCCGCCCCTTGCGCTCGAAATGCCCCGCGCCGCGGATCTCGAGATCGAACGGCTCTCCTTCGACCCGCGCAAGCGCCGTAACCAGATCCTCCCCCTGACGCGGATCGAGCTCGCCTGCGAACCGCAAGGTCACATGAAGCTGCTCCTCCCCCTGCCACCGCGCCCCCTCGATCCCGTCCATGGTATCGAGCAAGGTGTCGGTCACGTCGGAGGGCAATGGCAGGGCGGCGAACAGGCGGTGCATGGGGGCGGCTTTAGCAGGTCGCGAGCGGGGCCGCATCCGCAGTGGCTGGCTCCTTCCAGGCCAGCCCACCCCCAACCCCTCCCGCAAGCGGGAGGGGGGAGGCCGGCCCGAGCGGCGCAGGCCAGTCGCACCCAGCCCCTCCCGCTTGCGGGAGGGGAGCGAGACTTGCTGAGCCGGAGGCGAAGCTAGTCGCAGCGGGGTGGGCTGTGTGCTCCAAGTAAACTAATCGCAGCGGGGTGGGCCCTCGCGCAACGCCAGCCGAATGGCAGTCACAACCCCTTCGATATTGTCCCGAACATCCTCGTTCATAAAGCGCAGCACCCGATATCCCTGAGAGCGCAAATACCGATCCCGCACCACATCCCGCTCCGGCGCGACGTCATGCGACCACCCGTCGAGCTCGACGATCAGCTTGCGCTCGCGGCACAGAAAGTCGGCGAAATACGGCCCGACCGGCATCTGCCTGCTGAATTTCACCCCAAGCTGCGACTTCGAAAGACACTGCCACAGCGCCCGCTCCGCCGGAGTGGCCCGATTGCGAAGCTCCCGCGCGCGCTTCGTGTTCCGCGGCTTGAATCTGGTCACCGTAGCACTGTGCCCACCCCCAACCCCTCCCGCAAGCGGGAGGGGAGCAAGGTATCGCAGCGGGGCAGGCCAGTAGCACCCACCCCTCCCGTCTGCGGGAGGGGAGCGAGACTTGGCGAGCGCAGCGAGCCTAGTCGCAGCGGGGTGGGCGGGGCGCGGTTCTCGCCTCCTCGGGCTCCTCTCAGGTCGCACAGCCTTAGTTTGCGCAGGGGCGACGCTATAGTCCGCTGGCGTCGTTCGCCGCGTCCGCCCCGCGCTCGCGCCCATGCTGCCGCAGGCGGAACGCCAGCACCAGCAGCGCCACGCCGGCGATCAGCGCCCAGATGCCGATCATCCATGCGACCGACAGCAGGGTCGGCTCCGGCGCGACCGTCAGCAGGACGATCAGGCCCACGCCCAGGAGCACGGTCAGCGCGCCGGAGGCGATCAGCAGCCATTCGCCCCTGATCGCGCGGCGCAGGCGCCAGGCGGCGACGATCTGCAGCACGCCGCTCGCCACGGCCCAGCCGGCGATCAGGGCGATGGCGGTGAGGGCATAGGCAAGCGTCCCGAGCCCAGGGAACAGCACGAAGATCACACCCACCGCGATCCCGAGCACCCCGGCGAGGACCAGCGCCCACCACCGCTCCTCCTTTCGCCGCGCCCCGCGCACACCGCTGGCGACGGCAAAGATCCCGTCGACGAAGCAGTAGACCGCGAAGACCAGTGCGAAAGTGAACAGGGCCGCAGCCGGAAAGGCGAGCGACAGCCCGCCCAGCACCAGCAACAACACGCCCCGCAGCGCAAACCAGCCCCAGTTGCGTGCCGGCAGATGGTCGGTGACGTCGGCGGTGGTGGATTCGCTCGCGGTCGCCATGGTGCCCTCTTCCTTCGGTAAAATCCCTTCGGAAAGCCAATGTGCCGGCGCGGCGCGGGTTCCGCGGGCGTTGCAAGTGGGGGTGGGGCTGACCATATCCCCGGCGCACCGGCTCGGCGCGCTGCGCCCTCTTGACCCGAGCGAACGTTTCAGGAACACGGCACTCCATGGCTCTCACGACAATATCCGTGCGCGGCGCGCGCGAGCACAACCTCAAGGGCATCGACATCGATCTGCCGCGCGATGCGCTGATCGTGATCACCGGGCTGTCCGGCTCGGGCAAGTCGAGCCTCGCGTTCGACACCATCTATGCCGAAGGGCAGCGGCGCTACGTCGAATCGCTGAGCGCCTATGCGCGCCAGTTCCTCGAGATGATGCAGAAGCCGGACGTCGAGCATATCGACGGCCTCAGCCCCGCGATCTCGATCGAGCAGAAGACTACCAGTCGCAACCCGCGCTCGACCGTCGCGACGGTGACCGAGATCTACGACTACATGCGCCTGCTCTGGGCGCGCGTCGGCGTGCCGTACTCGCCCGCCACGGGCCTGCCGATCGAGGCGCAGACCGTCTCCAACATGGTCGACCGGGTCATGGCCCTGCCGGAGGGCACGCGGCTCTACCTGCTCGCCCCGGTCGTGCGCGGGCGCAAGGGCGAGTACCGCAAGGAGCTGGCCGAATGGCAGAAGGCCGGCTTCACCCGCGTCCGCGTCGACGGGGAGATGTACGAGATCGAGCAGGCGCCCGCGCTCGACAAGAAGTACAAGCACGACATCGAGGTCGTGGTCGACCGCCTCGCCGTGCGCGAGGGGATCGAGACGCGGCTGGCCGACAGCTTCGAGCAGGCGCTCAAGCTGGCCGACGGGCTGGCCTATGTCGACCTGGCGGACACGACGGTGGCTGAACTATCCCGAGCCCCCGCGAAGGCGGGGGCCTCAGGCGAAGGCGCGCCATCGCACGAGGTCCCCGCCTTCGCGGGGACTCAGGAAGGCGGCAAGCTCAAGGGCGCCGGCCTCCCGCCCAACCGCATCGTTTTCTCGGAGCGCTTCGCCTGCCCCGTCTCGGGCTTCACGATCGAGGAGGTCGAGCCGCGGCTGTTCTCGTTCAACGCCCCGCAGGGCGCCTGCGCCACCTGCGACGGGCTGGGCGAGAAGCAGCTCTTCGACCCGCAGCTCGTCGTCCCGAACGAGGCGCTGACGCTCAAGCAGGGCGCCGTTGTGCCCTGGGCCAAGTCCAACCCGCCGAGCCCCTACTACATGCAGGTCCTCGCCAGCCTCGCGGCCGAGTTCGGGTTCGACCTGACCACCCCGTGGAACGAGCTCTCCGACGAACACCGCGAGATCATCCTGTTCGGCACGAAGGGCCGCGCGGTCCCGCTCACGTTCAAGGACGGGCGCAAGCAGTACACGGTCAACAAGGCGTTCGAGGGCGTGATCGGCAACCTCAACCGCCGCATGCTCCAGACCGAGAGCGCGTGGATGCGCGAGGAGCTCAGCAAGTTCCAGACCGCGCAGCCGTGCGAGACCTGCGGCGGCAAGCGCCTCAACGCCAAGGCGCTGGCGGTGAAGGTCCCCAGCATCGACGGCCCGACCGACATCGCCACCCCCACCAGGATGAGCGTCGCCGACGCCAAGGGCTGGTTCCTCGCGCTCGAGAGCCAGCTCAGCGAGACCCAGGCGCAGATCGCCCGCGCGATCCTCAAGGAAATCAACGAGCGCCTCGGCTTCCTCGACAACGTCGGGCTCGATTACCTCAACCTCGACCGCACCTCGGGCACCCTCTCGGGCGGGGAGAGCCAGCGCATCCGCCTCGCCAGCCAGATCGGCTCCGGCCTGTCGGGCGTGCTCTACGTGCTCGACGAGCCCAGCATCGGCCTCCACCAGCGCGACAACGACCGGCTGCTCGAAACGCTCAAGCGCCTGCGCGACCTCGGCAACACGGTGATCGTGGTCGAGCATGACGAGGACGCGATCCGCGCCGCCGACCACGTGGTCGACCTCGGCCCCGGCGCCGGCGTCCACGGGGGCGAGATCGTCGCGCAGGGCACGCTGGCGCAAGTGCTGAAGGCCAAGGGCTCGCTCACCGCGGACTACCTCACCGGCCGGCGCGAGATCGCGGTCCCCGCCAAGCGCCGCAAGGGCAACCGGCACAAGCTCACCGTCCACGGCGCGCGCGCGAACAACCTGCGCGACGTGACCGCCTCGATCCCGCTCGGCACATTCACCTGCGTCACCGGCGTCTCCGGCTCGGGCAAGTCGAGCTTCACCATCGACACGCTCTACGCCGCCGCGGCCCGCGCGCTCAACGGCGCGCGCGTGATCGCCGGCCCGCACGACAAGGTCACCGGCCTCGAATTCTGCGACAAGGTGATCGAGATCGACCAGTCGCCGATCGGCCGCACCCCGCGCTCCAACCCGGCGACCTACACCGGCGCCTTCACCCAGATCCGCGACTGGTTCGCCGGCCTGCCGGAAAGCCAGGCGCGCGGCTACAAGCCGGGCCGCTTCAGCTTCAACGTCAAGGGCGGCCGGTGCGAGGCGTGCCAGGGCGACGGGCTGATCAAGATCGAGATGCACTTCCTGCCCGACGTCTACGTCACATGCGAGGAATGCCACGGCAAGCGCTACAACCGCGAGACGCTGGAGGTGAAGTTCAAGGGCCTCTCGATCGCCGACGTGCTCGACATGACGATCGAGGATGCGGAGGAGTTCTTCAAGGCCGTCCCCCCGATCCGCGACAAGATGCACATGCTGAACGAGGTGGGCCTCAGCTACGTCAAGGTCGGCCAGCAGGCGACCACGCTCTCGGGCGGGGAGGCGCAGCGGGTGAAGCTCGCCAAGGAACTCAGCCGCCGCAGCACCGGCCAGACCCTCTACATCCTCGACGAGCCGACCACCGGCCTCCATTTCGAGGACGTCCGCAAGCTCCTCGAAGTGCTCCACCGCCTGGTGGACCAGGGCAACTCGGTGGTGGTGATCGAACACAACCTCGACGTCATCAAGACCGCCGACCACATCCTCGACCTCGGCCCGGGCGGCGGCGTGCGGGGCGGGGAGATCGTGGCGCAGGGGACGCCGGAGGACGTCGCGGCGACGCCGGCGAGCTATACGGGGCGGTATTTGAAGCCGATGTTGGGGAAGGTGGGGTAGGCGCCTCCGAGTGCCTTGCGGGCTAAGTTTTAATCAGTCGTCCAACTAAATTGAGAGTTCCTTCTGGATCCCAACTGGCTCTTGTGGGCCGTAATCGGTCCATGAGGTACCATTGCCACTCGGATGAATAGGCAACTCGTAGTGCTGGAAGAGCGATAGCTGTACCGGCAGGAAACGCTCACCACCTTCCCCTTCAAGATGCTTCAAGTAATCGCCAGCATCATAAAACCGGCCCAAATACTGGTTGTAGAATGCGAGGCGCTCCTGCTCCAAAATTTCGTTCCAGCTGTAGAACGAAAAACCCCTCTCTAGGAAGTCACGAAGCTTCGGGCCCGGCTCAGCTTGCCACGCAACCAATCTTCGAAGTGCCCGGATTAAATTTCCTTTATGAGACGCCGTCTCCCCAAAATTTATCTCAAGTACGTGGTTTCTGATGTCTTCCAGGTACTCGTCCTTGAAATAGGTGGTAGACGAAGCTGTTGAATATACAATAGCATCCCAATTGAAGAAAGTGCTATCTAAAAGGTCTTGGATTCGAGAAATTCTTAGTCCACCGTTTGTCCTCGCCCATGTGGTGGAGAGTGCCCAAAAGTCGGCTTTGTAATGAGCAGAAATTACTCCGAATCCGCCAAATCTATTTGGTTTGGCAGATAACGTCCGCGCTATATTGGCCACCGCACTCGGAGATCCTTGTATAACGAGATCAATGTCTGATATGGGGCGTTGATCGATTCCGTATCGAACAATATCGCGGACTAATCCTCCCACAATTGCCACTTCGCCAATGTGTTCAAGGGGCTCGACTACTTCGTTCCTCAGGTGCCGCATTGCCGGATTTTTAGATTTAAGGAATCGCTCAACACTTCGCGATATATCAGATCTTATCTGTGATATTCTACGCACGAGAATAGCCAGTCCTAATATGTCCCTCTGCCTTTAAGCTATCGCGCAGGGCCATTGCAAAGCCGTCTGTCATTCCCGAGACCATGTCGGTGAGAAGGCGACATTCATGATACGTTTTTAGATCAGAGGTCGCCGCAGAAAATGACTTCGACGCGACCTCTTTGTAGTTATCGCTCAATAGGGCCCACCCGTAGGCGGCGCGTTCGCAACGACGGCTATCTAACTTCTCACGATGCTCCCTCTGTGTGATTGCCTCCCAAAAGAAGGACATCAGTTGAGAAAGGGCTTCTGCACCATTTGCCTCAATACGTGTAACGCCCACACTCGAAAACGCATGTTGGCGCGCTATCTTTTTTAGTTTCTTGCATAGGGCGGAGTGATCGAGCAGTCCGCTGCTTAACGAATAGTCAGAAATATGATAAGAGTTATCTCTAAAGAAATCAACCGCTTCATCTATTAATCGGTCTATCAGGCGAGTTCTTAGGTAACTGACCTTTATTTCACGTGTAGCCGCAACTGAAAGTTTTGGTTCGCGTTCCCTAACGCGTCTGAAATCTTCTTTCAGAAGTGAGCAAACGTTCCCACTTTCCTCCCGGACATCAGATTTTAGAGAAAAGTATACGTCGTCAGGCGATAGGATGCCTTTTTTTATAGCATCCTCCACATCTAAAACGGAATATGCTATATCGTCGGCTGCTTCCATTATCCATGCAAGGGGGTGACGTTGTCCATCAGAAAGTCCAGTTCTTAATCTTATTGATGAGACAACATCAGACTCGCTGTAGAAGAACCCATATTTTTTGTTCGAAGGCAGATCACCTGTTTGGTCACAGCGAACTGGATACTTCATTAAAGCTGCGAGCGTAGCACAGGTGAGGTCTAGCCCCGCATCGCCGACACCCTGCCGTAGTCTCGTTAGAATCCGCAGTGTCTGCGCGTTTCCTTCGAATTTGACGAATTCGGCATGGAGATTATCGGGAATTTTTCCTAAAACTTCGGGGTTGTTTTTGAACCAGTTCCCGATTGCTACTTCGCCTTGATGTCCGAAAGGTGGGTTGCCAAGATCATGTGCGAGTCCAATGCTCTGCAGAATGGCGAGAACTTCGGTTACCGATAGGGCGAAACTACCGGCAGTGAAGCAATGTCCCTGGTGATGCAGTCGAGCCCCGATGGAGCGCGCAAGATTCGCGACCTCATGTGAATGTGTAAGCCGCGTTCGAACTGAATCGTTGGGTTCCAGAGGGAACACTTGTGTTTTATCCGCCAACCGCCGCACGGGAGACGAAAATAGCAGGCGGTCGAAGTCTCGTTGATAGGCGGATCGATGTTCGTCCCTCGCAGGAAGCACATCAAGCCCATCAGCCTTAGTATCGCCGGTGTCTCGCGTGCCGAGGCGAAAATCGGACCAGAGATTTGCGCTCACAACCTTCCCTCCATTGCCGCGCGTCTTTAGCAGACAGCGCGCGTCCTACCACCCACTCGATCGCTCGATCGCACCTGGCAAAAACCATTTTCCTACACGCCTCGTTTCTGCATAAAGGCTTGGTTCTCTCTTTGTTCCATAAGGGGTAGAACAATGCCTGACCAGTCTTTCGACCGTTTTACGCTCCCCGGCGACATTCCTGATGATCCCGGCTCCGCCCCCTCCCGCGAGCGGGAGGGGGGAAGTCGCGGCGTCCCCACGCAGGACTGGCTGGCGCGCGGGCTCAGGCATCCGGCGGGGCGGGGGTGGGAGGTGGAGCCTGCCGCCGGTGTGAGTCCCCGCGGAGGCGGGGACCTCGTGCAATCTGGCGCTTCGCCCGACAGCCTGAGGCCCCCGCCTGCGCGGGGGCTCACCAAAGGTGCGCGCCTCTCCGACGCCGCACTCGACGCCCGGCTTGCCGAATACGGGGTCGCGCTGCGGCCGGCGCCGGGGGACAAGCCGTGGCCGGGCGGGTGGCTGCCGGGGGATCCGCCGGTTGTGATCGACCCGGGCCAGAGCGACACGGGCCAGAGCGACAGGGGGGACGAGGCCGATCCCTTCGCCCATTCGCGGGTGTTCGATACCGCGCGGCAGGTGCGGTTCCTCGATGCGCTGGCGACTTGCGGCGAGGTGCGCGCGGCGGCGGCGCGGGTCGGGGTGAGCCGCGAGACGGTCTACCGCGCGCGGCGGCGCGACCCAGATTTCAAGCGGCTGTGGGATGCGGCGCTGGTCCACGCGCGCGCGCAGGCCGAGGCGGAGCTCGCCACCCGCGCGCTCCACGGCATCGAGGTGCCGGTCTTCGTGCGCGGCGAGCACGTCGCCACCTGGCGCCGGCACGACGCGCGGCTGCTCCTCGCGCACCTCGGCCGGCTCGACCGGCGGGTGGAGGAGGACCATGCCGCCACCGCGCGCGCCGAGCGGTTCGACGAGCTGCTCGCAGGGCTGGCCGGGCACGCGCCGCCAGAGGATCTGGCGGAGGATCTGGCCGGGGCGGCGCGCGAGCGCGATCCCTGCGGCGCGGCCGCGCAGGCGGACCTGCCGCCGACGCGCGCGGAAATCCTCGCCCACGCCCGCGACCGCCTGCTCGACACGTTCGAGCTCGAGGACTGGGACGCGTGGGACGCCGGTGAGGGCGAGACTGGCGAGGGCGAGACTGGCGATGGCGGGGCCGACGAGGGCGGGGCAGACACGCTCGCCTCGGCCGAAGCGGCGGTCGCCGCGCGCTACGACGTCTGGCAGGCGCAAGGCCTGGCCCGCCTCGACGCGATCCTCGCCGGAGCGCAAGGCGGAGGTCACGCGGCCGACGAGTCCCCGCGCAGGCGGGGACCCCAGGCCGCTGGCGCTCCGCTTGAGGACCCTTCCGCACCCGACGATCAGGCGGCCCGAGACCCCCGCCTCCGCGGGGGATCGGAGGAAGCGGGGGAGGAGGAGGCCGCGCAGGCCGCTCCCGAGTCCCCGCGCAGGCGGGGACCCCAGGCCGCCGTCGCTCCGCCCGAGGACCCTTCCGCACCCGACGACCAGGCGGCCGGAGACCCCCGCCTGCGCGGGGGATCGGAGGAGGCGGGGGAGGAGGAGGCAGCGCAGGCCGCTCCCGAGTCCCCGCGCAGGCGGGGACCCCAGGCCGCCAGCGCTCCATCCGAGGACGTCCGCAAACCCGCCGCCCGCTCCATCCCCGCCTCCCGCTGCGGCAAGCGCGCGAAGAAGCGCCAGGCGGCCAAGGCCCGCGCCGCCCGCCGCGCCGCAGCCGCCACCCCGTCGCCCGCGGCCGAGCCGCCGCTCGAATACAAGTCGCTCGAACTCGGCCTCTGTCGGGGCACGCGCGCGGGAGCCCTGAACCGTGTCGCAGGTGTCAACAGCATGCCGTCGGCGGCGGCGGAGGCGGAGGAGGTGCGGCTCGTCCCGCGCCGGAGTGAGCCCGCCGCTGCCGTCGCAGCCACCGCACGGCTCGCCGATTGCGGCGGGACCCGGCGGGGCAGGGGGGGATTGCTGCGGGAGAGGCGGCGCGCGGCCTTCCCTCTCCCCCTCCCCCGGGCTCGCGCGCCGTCTCCCGTCCGCCAGGACAGCACGTCGACCGGAAGACCGGTACGTCGCGCGGCAGGGGCCTCGCTCCCAGCGGGGTCCCTGCTTGCGGCGGCGGCGGCGGGTGGAGAGGGCGGCAGGCGCCCGGGTGATTACTCTTCGAACAGCTCGAGCTCGACCCGGCCGTGCCCGGCGCGGATCAGGCCGATTTCCTCCGCCGCGGCGCGGGAGAGGTCGATCGCGCGCTTGCCGGAGAACGGGCCGCGGTCGTTGATCCGCACCACGACCGACTTGCCGGTGCGCGGGTTGGTCACGCGGACCTTGCTGCCGAAGGGCAGGGTGCGGTGCGCGGCGGTCAGGCCGTTCATGTCGAACCGCTCGCCGCTCGCCGTCGGCCGGCCGTGGAACCGGCGGCCGTAGTACGACGCGACGCCGCTGCCGAGCGCGCGCATCGCGGGTTCCTCCGGCGCGGCCGGCGGATCGAGCGCGATCGTCTCGACCGCGCTCACCGTCGGCGCGATGCGGATCATCGCCGCGGTCGGCACGGCGTACTGCGCGGCGAGGGGGGTGGTGTCCTTGCCGGTGCTGGCGCCGGTATCGGCGAGCGCCGGACCGCCGGCAGGGGCGGTCAGCATCAGCGCCGCGCCAAGCCCGGCCAGTGCTCGCATCCGCTTGCGGCGGAGGTGGGCTTTGGTCCCGTCCATAGCGGTGGGGCTATACCCGCTGCGATCCGGTCCCGGCACCACCCCGCGGGCCGCTCGCCCCGAAAGTCATTCGATTCGTCCCGCTTCGGGGAACGCGGGGCCACCTTTGGACCACGCGGCACGGTGCGATCGCCCCGCCGCACTCGCCTCGCCGGACCCCTCCGGAAGCCGATTCGGAGGCCATTTCGATCGCGGAGAGCGAAGAGAAGGAGGAAAAGGGAGGGAAAATCAGGCCCGGGAATGCAAATGGGGCCGGCATCGCTGCCGACCCCACTCTCACCGATGCGTGGTCTTCCGTCCTGGCAGAGCCATTTGCGGAAGCGCTTGGCGCCGGTGTTTCAGCGGCTGTCCGGCGAACCGGACCTCTCGCTTCTGTCACCGGCGCTCGCGCCGGCATCCGGTTCCGTCGGGCGGCGAGTGCGGGTCCGAAGACCTTTCCTCAGCCGCTCGGCGGTTCCGCGACCGGTCGAACCGTGTTGGCCGGCGGTCTCGAACGGTTCTGCGCAGGCTCGCACCTTCGCAGTTCCTCGACCTCCGACCGGATCGTCCGGCCTCGCGACGGCGTTGCTTTCGCGTCCTTCTCAAGCGGTGCACTTGCATCCGGCCGAAACCTTCTGCAGGTGTCCCTCGAAGACCGCGCGGACAGTTTCCGTCACGTCGAAATGGTCTGGAAAGTTTCATGTTTTCAGGTCGCTAGACCGTCAAACTCGAAGCTTTCCGCGCCCCTTCGATGTCTTGAGATTGCGCCTGGAAAACGAGTCGGGCAAGTTTGCAAGCCCGCAGTTATCCACTTTCCGCAGATTTCGCTGTGGACACGAGTGGATAAGTCAACCGCTCGTCGCAAAGTCAGCCGGGCAAAGTCAGCCGGCAGCCTTGTCCCGCTGCGCCAGCAGCCGCAGCCGCAGCGCGTTGAGCCGGATGAAACCCTGTGCATCCTTCTGGTCGTAGGCCCCGGCATCGTCCTCGAACGTAACGTGCGCCTCGGAGTAGAGCGAGTTGGGCGACTTGCGCCCGACCACGCTCGCCAGCCCCTTGTAGAGCTTCAGCCGCACGGTGCCGCTGACTTTCTCCTGGCTGAGGTCGATCGCCGCCTGCAGCATCTCGCGCTCGGGGCTGAACCAGAAGCCGTTGTAGATGAGCTCGGCATATTTCGGCATCAGCTCGTCCTTGAGATGCGCCGCGCCGCGATCGAGCGTGATCTGCTCGATGCCGCGGTGGGCCCGGGAGTAGATCTCGCCGCCGGGGGTCTCGTACATCCCGCGGCTCTTCATGCCGACGAAGCGGTTCTCGACCAGGTCGAGCCGGCCGATGCCGTGCCTGCG
>JAPSJS010000050.1 GCA_031178065.1 Altererythrobacter sp. | reverse complement strand
CTCGGCCAAAGTCGCTTCCGCCTCTCCGGCAAGCCCGATACGCCAGTATCCTGCCTCCGCGGCGCTCTCCAGCGCGCGCGCCAGATTCACCACTCGGACCCAGGGCACGATCTCCAGCGCGCCCGATGCGGATTTAGCTACCACCCCCGATTCGGGCGGCGCGTGGCGGTCCTGCGTCACGATCGCGCAAGCATCGAATGCCGCAGCAGAGCGTAGGATCGCGCCGACATTGTGGGGATCGGTCACCTGATCGAGCACTACGAGCGGGCGGGCCAGGTCTCCGGAAAGCACTTCGTCCAGATGCATGTCTTCGAGAGGCGCACATTCGAGCACCAGCCCTTGGTGCGGTGCATCGCGCGTGACGAGCCGCGCAAGATCGGGGCTGTCGGCGAACTCGACGGGGAAATCGACCGGCAGTTCGCCATCGAGAGAATCGATACCCTCCCGCGTCGCCCACAGCTTGCGATGGACGCGCGCGGGATTCTTGAGCGCCGCTTCGACCGCGTGCCGCCCCCACAGGCGCACTTGGCCGGTGCTCGCGCGCCCGCTGCCGCGCCCGCCCTGCATACGCCCGGCGCGCCCGCGCAGCGCTCGCTTGCGATCACCTTTGGCCAATCGAAACTCCCTATCTTCGCCCGATCTTTCACTCGGTTCGGCCCATGCCAGCGGCCCCATTGACAGGCAAGCGCCGCTTCGCCAAAGGGGCGCCTCTCGGCAGACGGCGCCCCTTTCGAGGGACGCCATTTCCCGCACGCCAGGCATGTGGACAGGTGGCCGAGTGGTTAAAGGCAGCAGACTGTAAATCTGCCCGCGCAAGCGTACGCTGGTTCGAATCCAGCCCTGTCCACCAGCCTCCATTCCGCAGGCGTCCGCTGAAGTCCTAGAAATCCCCGGAACCTTGGGGTATTGTACCCTCCGTCGTCTACCTGCGTCCCGGGCAATTTACCTGCTGCTCGAGCACAGTGTGGGGGAAAGCCGGCTTTCCCCCACACATCGGGTCTCCACTGATGTGGGGAGGAAGTATGGGGGTAAATCCCATGGGCAAACTTACGGCACTCGCGGTGAAGGCCGCACTAGCGAATCCCGGGACCTATCAAGACGGGGATGGACTATTCTTGAAGGTGGATAAGCGAGGAGGGGCCTCGTGGCTCCTGCGCTTGCAACGCGACGGGAAGCGGCAGGATATCGGGCTGGGCAGTGCGAAGTTGGTTAAGCTAGCAGAAGCCCGCCAGAAGGCGAGCGAGCTTCGCAAAGCCATAAAGGTCGACCGCCGCGACGTGCTTGCGGAGCGGAAGGACGCGGCAGCGGCCAAGGTAACCTTCCGCGATGCGGCGCTTCAGTATCATGCCGCGAACGAGGCGGGGTGGAAAAGCGATGTCTACGCGCGCCAATGGCTGGCGACCTTGGAGAACTACGCCTTCCCGAAGTTGGGTGACGAGCCAACCGGAGCTATTACCGCGGCCGATATAATCGATGTGCTAACGCCGATCTGGCAGGAAATTCCGGAGACCGCTCGCCAGGTGCGGAACCGGATATGTACCGTGCTGGACTTCGCGCACGCCAAGGGCTGGCGCTCGCGTGAAGCGCCATCGGGCAACGGCAGCCTGAAAGCCGGGCGCGGCTTGCCCCGGCAATTGAAGTCCCGCGAGAATCGCAAGGCGATGCCCTATGTCGCGGTACCCGGCTTCATTACCGCTTTGCAACGCAAACCATCTTATAGCAGGCTTGCGCTCGAATTGCTCATCGCGCGGAGCCAAGAAGTTCGGCTGGCGACCTGGGACGAGTTCGATCTGAAAGAGCGACTGTGGACCGTCCCCGCCGATCACATGAAGAGGGGAAAGGCCCACATGGTTCCGCTCTCCGGTGCGGCGCGGGAGGTCCTTGCCAAGGCGCACGCCTTCCGCATCATGGACACCGAGCTCGTGTTCCCGGGCGTGGCCGGCAAGCCGATGTCTGACATGACACTGCTAAAGGTGATGCGCGATATGGGTGAGCCATTTCATGTTCATGGCTTTCGCTCCACATTCACCGATTGGGCAGCGAATGAAGGTTTCGCCGACGCTGTCGTGGAGGCGGCGCTCGCACATAAGACACCTGACGCGGTTCAGGCTGCTTATCGCCGGACAACCTATCTCGGGACTCCGGGTAAACCGGGAGCGCGCGTCAAGCTTATGGAGGCATGGGGGGCTTATTGCCTTGGCCGAGGCGGGGGCCCGTAACCCGTAGGGTTGCCGTCCGAAATCCCGGAGCAATGACGCGCCCCAGTCTGCGAGTTCTGCCGCGCGGAATCGCCGCCGCTAGCGGATCTGCTTGAAATAAGCAGAGCGCAATGGGTCGCCTGGCTTCAAGCCCCCGAATGCCGCATCGAACAACTCGTCACCGAGAAATTTGAATTTGTCCTCGACTCCCAGCGGCTGAAAGATGGCGTCATCGCCGAAGAAGCGAAGGACGAGCGTGCGGCGCGTTGGGACGTCCGCATCAACCGGCGCTCCACCGTGTAGGCTGCCAGGATGGAGCATGAGTACATCGCCAGGTTCGATTTCGCAGGAAGCGATATCCCAGCGCGAGGGGTCCGCGGCGCGCTCACGCTCGATATCGGGAAGTGGTGGCCAGTCACCGCCATGAAGCGGGTTCGCAGGATTGTCGGGGTCCTTGAAATCGCTCCCATCATACCTGGGACCGAGGTGCGAGCCGCGCACGACCTCGAGGCTGTTCTGGCGGGGCAGCTTTTCGAAGCTGATCCAGAAGTTGGCCCACTGCCGCCCGCCTATCGGGATGTAGGAGGTGTCCTGATGCCATGGCGAGCGTCCGGCCTTGCCGCCTTCCCGGAAAAAGATCTCCTCAGCGAAATACCAGACGTGCTCGCTGCCGAGCACCTTCGCTAAGGAATCAGCGAAAACCGGCGCGTCCACTAGATCGTGGTACATCTCGACTGCGGCGGGGTTGAAATTGTCGACATGATGCTGATGTTCTGTGTCCTGGTAGGTGAAATGGGCAAGGGGACCAGGGTTCTCGAGGCTCCATGTAAAACACTCCTCGCATTTACGAAGCGTCGTGTCGTCGAGCAGCCCTTCGAGCTTTACGACGCCATCGCGCCGAAATGCTTCGCGTTCGCGTGTAAATTTGCAACCGGGTTGTTCGCTGGTCATAGTGTAGGTCTCCTTGAAGCTGCGGGAGGCAATCGCACCGGCGCGCGCCCCGCCTGGCTAAGCTGGGTCTGTGAATCGTGCGCTGGCCGGAGGCTGCTCATGGGCCGGCCAGCGTGAAGTCCATCTCAACCTTGAACTCGGGAAGAACGAGCGCCGAGACGGCGACGAGGGTGGCCGCGGGAAGCACGTCGCCGAAATAGATTTCGCGAACGTTGGCGACCGCCTCGCGATCGCTCATGTCGGTCAGATAGGTCGTGATCTTCAGAACGTTCTCGAAGCCCACCTCGAAATGGTCGAGCAAGATCTTCAGCGATGCGAAAATCCGGTGGGTCTGCGAGGCCGCATCTTCGCCGGCGAGTTTCAAGTTTCCATCGACACCCACCAGGCCCGACAGGAAAATCAGGTCGCCGTACCGGACGGCGTCGGCATAGGCTCCCGCGCGCGGCAGACAAGGAAGCTGCAGACGCTGGATTGTTTTTTCCGTCATCGAAGAACCTCTCATCCCGACTGGTACACATGGCGGCTTGAGGTCACCGCGATCCGTTCGTCGATCAATATTTCCAGCTAAGCGTGACCCCATAGGTTGCCGGCCTGGCGGCCAGACGAAAGCCAGTGTCGAAGACGTAGATGACGTTCTGCCAATAATATTCGTTGGTCACATTCTTGCCCCACACCATCACCCGGGCGTGGTCGCCGATGTCGGCGCCCGCGCGAAGGTCCAAGGTCGCATATCCGCGGATCGCAAATGGGTGCGTCACGCCGGGAGCGCTGCTAGCTCCGGGGACATCGGGCAGGGTAATGTTCTCGCCGTCCGGATAAGAGGTTGTCCCTGTGCGCGCATTGAACGTGGCGCCGAAGAAGGGCTCGATGTCGGACGACGCCTGCCAAGCATAGTCGAGGTTGACCTGCCCCTGCCACTTGGGCGCGAAGGGAATTCGTGCGCCACGAAAATCCTGTGGCCGGCCAAAACCATTGAGGCCGACGTACTCGGTGATCTTTGAATCGAGGTAGGTGAGCGACCCGTTGAGACTCAGTCCTTCGACCGGTCTGATGCCGCCTTCGATTTCGAAACCGAACAATCTCGATTTCGGCACGTTCACCAGGGCGCTGAGGATCGCGAAAACCGGATCTGAGTATTTTCCGCGCACCTGCTTATCGCGATAATCGTAATAGAAGCCTGCAGCGTTGAGATTGAAGATTCGGTCGACCGACGTAAACTTGAGGCCCGCTTCATAGGCCGTCACGCTCTCTTGCTTCACCGGAAAGGTCTGTTGCTGGCTCGATGCGCTGATTGTGGGATAGCTCCCCGCCTTGTAGCCGCGTGAAATGTTGGCGTAGAGCAGAAAGTCCTGACGGAGCTTGTAATCGAGGCCCACGCGCCACGAAATATTGTCCTCCTCGAGCTTGTCCCGGTAAATGCCGGGCATGAAGTTCGCATCGAGCGAAAGGCAAGCATCGGGGCCGATCCCGACCGGGGGCACGTTAGGATTGCCCGAAAGCAAGGCCGAGAGACCCGCGAAGAGCTCCGCAATCCGACCGTCGCCCAAATCATAATTGCAAATTTCGGCCTTGGTCACATTCTTGGTGTAACGTGCGCCGAGTTTCAGTGTCAGTGCGTCTTGAAGGTCATATTCCACATTGCCGAAGAGTGCATAGTCGCGTCTGATCGTTTCGCTACGATACCCGTTAGACACGATATTGTTGAAAGCCGGCCCTGCATTGACGGAGTCGGTGTAACTAACAGCATTGGACTCGTTGATCTTGCTGTCCTGATAATTGGCGCCGACAATCCAGCGAAACGCGCTGCTGTCGCCGTTTGCAAGCCGCAACTCTTGGAAGACCGACCGGATCTCGCCGTTGTTCATCAATATGTCGTCGTCGTTCAGACTGATGCCGTCATAGTCCTGATGTTGGCGCTGGTTGAAATCGACATAAGAGGTGAGCGAGGTCAGCGTCACGTCGGCGCTAAGATCGATGTCGCCGCGTAGAGCAGCTTGGAGAAGCCGGCGGTTCGAGGCCGGACGTGGATCGAGAACCAGCCCGGTCGGTCCGATGGTCTGGCCAAAGGACCAATCGGCCGCTCGAGGATTGCGGGGCGGATAAGGATAGCCGGTGATGTCGGGGATTGCGACCGGCGCCTGCGGTACAACGGCGACAAGCTGGCCTGCCTGGGGGTCAGACTTGTCCCTCCAAGCGTTGAGCGTGAGCCGAAATCGCGTGCTGCTCGCGGGTTCCCATTCGAGTGTGGCGCGGCCCGCATAAGCGAGGCTGCGCCCCAATGTGTCGTTGCGGGTATAACTGTATTGCCAGTCGTCGCTGCGGATGAAATGGCCAGCGACCCGCGCTTTCAGCGTCTCGGTGAGCGGACCGCTGACGAACCCGTTCAATTCGACTGTGTCGAACCGACCATAGGAGATGTCGGCTCCGGCTGCGAAGCTGCTGGTCGGCTTGGCTGCGATGTAGTTGATGGCGCCGCCCGTCGAATTCTGGCCGAAGAGCGTGCCCTGGGGACCTTTCAATATTTCGATCCGCTCAAGATCGAAGGCGCCCTGACCTGCGAGCACGGGGAAAGCGAGCGGTGCTTCATCAGCATAGATGCTCACCGTCGGATAGGCAGCGAGGGCCGCCTCGTTGAAGCCGATGCCGCGGAGGGTGAAGACAGGAGTGTTGTTTTCGCTCGCCGAATAGGAAAGGCCCGGAACCGTCAGCGCGATGTCGGCGAGCGACGTGATCTTCTTCGCTGCAAGATCGTCGCCGCTGAGGACGGACACCGTTAGCCCGACATCGCTCAGTGCCTGCGTCCGCTTGTTGGCCGTGACCACAATCTCATTACTATCTGCGGCGGCCGGCGTATCGATCTCTTCCGAAGACCCCGCCCGCGTTGTTTGCCCATACGCCGTGCCGGACGAAAGCAAGCAGAATGCCAGCGTCACCCAGGCGCCCGCGGTCCGCGGTATGGATCGAGTCGGCATATTTCTCTCCCGATTCACATGGTCACAGCCATGATGTAACAAGAGGATGGCCAGGCGTTCGGGCGGCCGCAAGGAGCGGGCCGGGTCCATCCAAGTGATCGGGCGCCCCTGTCCAAAGCCACTGCCGCCGTCTTTGCTATCAGTGATCGTATCGGCGCTACCGGGCCGCTTTCGAGGCGCCCTGCGCGGCAATCACGCGTCCAGCTTCGCAAGAGAGGATCGGAATGAAATACCGGATATCGGTCGATACGGGCGGGACGTTCACGGACGTGATCGTTCGCGACGATGCGGGCAACATAACGATCGGCAAGTCGCTCACCACACCCGAGCGCATCTATAGCGGAATGCGCGGCGCGATCGTTGCTGCGGCCGAACAACTTGCACTCGGCTACGAAGATCTGCTCGGCGCGACGACTCTGCTCATCTATGGCACTACCCGAGCGACGAATGCGATCGTGACGAAGCGAGTTGCGAAGACGGCGTTCGTAACAACCGAAGGCTTTCCCGACACATTGCTGCTCAAGGAGGGCGGCAAGTTCAACCCGCACGACTTCAGTGTGGACTATGCCGCTCCCTATATCCCGCGCCGGTATACGTTCGAGCTTCCCGAGCGCATTGGCGCGGACGGATCGGTTGTGGTTCCGCTCGATGAAGATCGCGCCCGCAAGATCGTCGCCGAAATAGGCCGCCGCGGGTTCGAAGCGGTCGCGGTCAGCCTGTTCTGGTCGATCACCAATCCGGCACACGAGAAAAGGTTCGCTGAGATCCTCGCCGGTGCGCTTCCCGACATGCCTTATACGCTATCGCACGAGCTCCTACCGGTCGTGCGTGAATATCGCCGCGCGTCGGCGACGGCGATCGATGCCTCGCTCAAGCCTCTCATGCAGGGGCATCTGCGCGAAATGGAGCAGGACTTGCGCGAGGCGGGCTTCGGCGGCGAGCTTCTCGTCTCGACATCGGCCGGCGGTTGCAATCAGATCGCGCGGCTTGTCGAGCAGCCGATCTATACGATCGGCTCCGGACCGGCGATGGCCCCGATTGCGGCGCGAGCCTATTCCCAGTTCGAAGGGCTCGGCGACGATGTGATCGTCTGTGATACGGGAGGGACCACGTTCGATGTCGGGCTTGTGCGGCAGGGCAGGCTGACCTTCACCCGCGACACCTGGCTCGACGGAGCATATACCGGCGATCTGCTTGGCATTTCGGCAGTAGACGTGCGTTCGATCGGTGCAGGCGGCGGCTCAATCGCCTGGATCGATGATGGCGGCCTTATGCGTGTGGGACCGCAATCTGCAGGCGCTGAACCGGGACCCGCCTGCTACGGACGAGGAGGAACGCTTCCGACGGTATCGGATGCTGCCGCTGTGCTCGGCTATTTCAACCCCGATTATTTTCTTGGTGGGCGGATGACGCTCGATGTCGTAGCTGCCCGCCGGGTCGTCGGCGCGCTCGCCAACACGCTCGGACAGCCGCTTGAACAGGTGGCCTACCAGATTCTCAGCCTTGCAAGCGACCTCATGATGCGAGCGATCGCAGACGTGACGGTGAACGAGGGGCTCAATCCACGTGAAAGCACCATCGTCGCCGGTGGCGGCGCGGCGGGAATAAATATCATGAAGATCGCAAAGGAGCTCGGCTGCGATCGCGTGGTGCTCCCGAAGGTTGCTTCGGCACTGTCGGCCTCGGGAATGCAGTTCGCGGATATCGTTTCCGAGGAAACTCGCAGCGTTGTCGTCACCTCAGACAGTTTCGACATGGATGCCGTCAACGCGGCGCTCGACGAGCTCGAGGGACGGCTGGAAGCTTTTCGCCTCGAACTGGCAGGCGACGCGGGCGATCACTTCGTGGAGTTCGTCGCCGAAGCGCGATATCCCGGCCAGGTCTGGGAGATTGACACGCTGCTTCCCGTCAGACGCTTTCGGTCGGACGCCGACGTCGAGGCGTTCGTCGAAACCTTCCACCAAGCACATGAGCGCATTTTTGCCGTCCGCGATGCTGCCAGTTCCGTCGAGGTGATCAACTGGAAGGCTCGTCTCGTGGTGAAGCTTCCGCAGCAGACCGATCCTCCGCGCAGCGAGACCGCGAAGCGGGAGGCTGCCCCCCGGGTCACCCGTGACTGCTATTTTGGCGGTGTCACGCCCTTGGCGACCGGGATCTTCAAGGCCGATGATCTATCTCCGGGCAGTTGCGTCCGCGGACCTGCCATCATCGAAGAGCCGACAACCACGCTCGTGATCTTCCCCGGCATGGCGGCCGAAGTCAGCCAAGCCGGCAATTATCTGCTGCATTTGAATTGAGGTCCGAAATGTCCGATCCCGATTTCGATCCCTATCTGACAGCGATCATCGCGAACCGCCTCGACGGTATCGTTCGCGAGATGAGCTTCGCGTTGCAACGCGCGGCGCGTTCACCCGCGATCAACAGCGCGCGCGACTTCAGTTGTTCAATATGCACCGGCGACAATCAGTTGCTCGCCGCCGCCGAAGGGCTGCCAATCCACATTTTCGGGAGCCATCTCCAGACCAGGTCGATGACCGAGTTTCACGACGGTGACCTGCAGGAGGGCGACTGCTTCCTCCACAATGACCCTTATACCGGAAATTCGCATGCCGGCGATCACGCCTACCTCGTGCCGGTGTTTATCGAGCGGGAACATATGTTCACGACGGTCGTGAAGGCGCATCAGGCCGATATTGGTAATTCGATCCCCACTACGCTGTTCGCCGATGCGAAGGACCAATATGAGGAAGGCGCGCTGATATTCCCGGCCGTCCGCGTTCAGCGAAACTACCTGATGATCGACGATATCGTCCGAATGTGCTTCTCGCGGATTCGCGTACCGACGCAATGGTACGGTGACTTTCTCGCGGGGATCGGCAGCGCGCGTGTCGGCGAGAAGCGTCTCAAGGAGCTTTGTGAGAAATACGGGAAAGAGCGGATCAAACGGTTCATTCGCGACTGGCTCAACTATTCCGAGGCGCGGATGGATCAGGCCGTTCGCAAACTTCCGCCCGTGTCGTTGAGCAACGTCAGCGTGCACGACCGGTCGTGCTCGTGCTCGAAGCGTCCGACCACGTCGGCGGCCGGATCATGACGCGCGATCGCGGCGGCGACAAAGTCGAGGTCGGGCAGCAATATGTTCTGTCCACCTACGATAATGCGTTGGCCCTGATCGACGAGCTCGGTCTGACGGACGACCTAGTCGAGGAGAAGACGGGGGTCATTCAGTATATCGACAAGAAGGGCAATTCGCATACCGTCGAGAGCGATGCTGACCTGCTTCGGTTCCTGGGCGTCCGTGGCGCCGCTGATCTCGCTAGGGCGACCCTCCAGTTCGGCACATTGGGCAAGTCATACCCCACCTACGATCTCGAAAGCTGCGTCGAAGAATACGATGCAGTCACAGCTCGGGAAGGCTTCGATTGGGCCGGAGAAAAGTTCCGCGATTTCGTGCTGCGCCTTATGTGTTACGGTAACGCGGGCACCTTTCTCGACCATCTTAGCTTATTCGATGCGGTGCGGTTGTTCAGAAGCAACTTGAAGAAGCCAAAGCCGTCACGGCAATGTCTCGTTGCCGCAAAAGCTTGCCGAACATGTGCCTGTCCTGCTCAACGCTGAAGTTCATAGGCTCGTGGTCGAGGCCGACAGCGTCAAGGGCGTGACGTTGACCGGAGGTCGCAAGGTTGAAGCCGACCATGTCATCCTTTGCACGACGCCAAACGCGGCCGCACGAATTACCCCGGATGAATTCGTTCGTCCCAAGGCCTTCCTTGAGGACTTTCATCACACCCGTTTGGCGCTGGCCTATTTCTATCTCGATCGTCCGATCGAGAGCGCGGGCGTAAGTTTCGGCATTGCCTGCCCAGAAAGGCGCTATTTCAATCTGTCGATCAACCACACGGCCATGCGTCCATACCTTGTGCCCAGTGGCAAGGCGATCATTTCGGCCTGGTCGGCTTATCCCGATGCGTCCGATCTGCTTGCGCAGTCGGACGAAGAAGTCCTGGCGCGCGCACTCGATGAACTGAAGCTTTTTTATCCGGGCCTCTCTAGCGAATGGGTCGAACATTCCGAGGTCGTGCGTCACGACTGGGCCTACGCGCGGCAGGCTCCAGGCGATTGCAAGCGCCTTCTTGAGTTTCGTGACGATGCATGCCGACATGCGGGGCTCTCTTATGCCAATGCCGACTATAATCTCGTATCACTCGAATCCGGCGTGATCATGGGCAAGCGAGCCGCTCAGCGGGCAGTGCAGAGTTTAACGGAGTTGGTTTCGCTCTGATCCTGCGACTTCGGAGTTCGCCAAAGTGCCCACCGCGTGCATGATCTGGAGCGGGGTCGCCGAACCCAACGCCGAAAATTGTCCGTGGCGCAGCCTCCGCTCGAGTCGCGCCACTCGCAGGTAAAGCTATGACAGACGACCACTCTCAGTCGGGATTGCTACTTCATCCCGTGGCTTGCCGACTGCTAAGCAGATCCCATATCCCGAATCGATTGATCTGATCGATCGCTAATATCAATTTGGGGAGTGACTATGTTGCACTCCATTTAAGAAGCGGCTCAAAAAACTGAAACCGTTGCACCATAAAGTGTGGGGAATGTGTGGGGGAAGGCTTTGAGTGTACCCAATAAGTACGTGAAATTGCGCGCTTATTCTATGGAATTCGAAACAAGCCCTGCCACCACGCCCTTCCAGAGCCATTGAGAGGCGGGCACAAAGACCCCGCCGAAGCGGGGCCAGGTTCACGACTTATGCCGAAGCCCGCGCCTAAACGCTGATGGGCAAATCCTGCAGGCGGCTGTTGGAGCCTTTCGTTGCGTTCAACGCCCGCAAAATGCCCGGCGTTGCCTTCTCCAGCGCCTTCATCAGCCCCGGGGGCGGTTCGGAAGAACGCTGAGGCTCGCCCTTGGACTGTGCCGCCGCCGAGGAGACGGCGGCCAAGCCGGCTGCCGCTCCCAAGAGACCCATGAGCATGGTTGGCTTTCGCATCTTGTCACTCCATTCTGACGCCCCCGACCCGTAGAATGGCCCGTCATGCTGCCGGTGCCTTCCGAAAGCGACGGGTCGTGGGACTTACCAGGCTGCCTGACCGCGCAGATCGCTCGCCGGGACGTGACGTTCCAGAGGTGCGGCAGATGCCGCTGCTCGACCCCATGGGCTCCGCCGCCGCGTCGGCGCTTGCCGGTCCCGGCGGGCGGCTTTAGTTGAGCGCAATGCAACCCACACATCGTCCCGTGATTTCCGCGACCGGCCTGTTCACGCCGGAAGAGAGCATTTCCAATGAGGAACTGGTCGCCAGCTTCAACACCTATGTCGAAAGGTTCAATGCGCGAAATGCGGACGCAATCGCGGCAGGCGAGGTTGAGCCACTGGAGCCGAGCTCAGTCGAGTTCATCGAGAAGGCCAGCGGGATCAAGGCGCGCCATGTAATGGCGAAGGCGCCGGTGCTCGACCCCGAGATCATGGCGCCGCGGTGGGAGGAGAGGGCGAACGAGGAACTCTCGATCCTTGCCGAGATCGGGGTGAAAGCGGCCCGCGAGGCGCTCGCGCGGGCAGGGCGCGATGCCGCTGACGTCGATGCGGTGCTCTGCGCCGCGTCGAACATGCAGCGCCCCTATCCGGCGATGGCGATCGAGATCCAGCAGGCGCTCGGTATCGAAGGCTTCGGCTTCGACATGAATGTCGCCTGCTCCTCGGCGACGTTCGGCATCCAGACCGCGGCCGACTACATCCGTGCGGGTAACGCCCGTTCAGTCCTGGTCATCAGCCCGGAGATTACCAGCGGTCACCTCAACTGGCGCGATCGCGACAGCCACTTCATCTTCGGCGACGTCGCCACGGCGGTTCTGGTGGAGGACGCTGTCATGGCGCCGGCGCAGCACTGGGAAATCCTCGGCACACGGCTCAAGACGGTGTTCTCCAACAACATCCGCAACAACTTCGGATTCCTCAATCGCGCGCATCCGGAAACCGCCGACCGGCCAGACAAGCTTTTCGTCCAGCAGGGGCGAAAGGTGTTCAAGGAAGTCGTGCCGATGGTCTCGCAGATGATCCTGGACGAGGCCGAGCGGCTCGAGATCGATCCGCAAGGATTGCGCCGGCTCTGGCTACACCAGGCCAACACCGGGATGAACCGCCTGATCGCGCACCGGGTGCTTGGACACGAGGCGAACGAGGACGAAAGCCCGACGGTACTCGACACCTACGGCAACACGTCGAGTGCCGGCTCGGTCATCGCGTTTCATCTTCACAGCGAGGATCTCGCGCCCGGCGACATGGGGTTGATCTGCAGTTTCGGCGCTGGTTACTCGGCCGGAACTGTCTTCGTTCGCAGGATCGGCTGAATCCGCCCGGCGTAGGCCGCGGTTCTGGCGTCCCACCAGTCGAAGATGGGGGCCGAGGCGCGCCACAGGAGCGCCACGAGCACGACCGAGACCAGTCCGTCGACGGCATAGTGGTAGGCAAGGTGGACCGAGCCGATCCAGATCGCGACGAAGAAGGCGAGGAGCCAGCGACCGGCCACGGCCGACACGTGGCGTGTCGCGAGCCAGAACAGGAATGCGATCGCCACGTGCATCGAAGGCATGGCGGTAATCCCGCTGCCGAGCCCGTCGGCGTCGGCCAAATGCCACCCGAGCAGCATCTCCTGCACCGACAGCGTCATCACGGGTATCTGCGCATCGGCCGCGCGCAGGTAGGCCATCTGCGCGTCGAACGCGGGATCGCCAAACAGCGGCCCGACGAAGCAGGGTCCGACCGAGGCGAGCAGGGTCGCGACACCGCCGCCGATCACCGACCATGCCAGCACATAGGTAAGGAAGAAGCGGCGCCGGATCGCCGGATCGATTGCCGCGAACGCGAAATAGAGGCAGCCGAGGTAGAGGAGCAGAAGCCAGGTGTGGTAGAGGAATGCGAGCGCGGCGGTGACCAGCGGATAGCCGACCAGCGGCTGCAGTACCTGCCAAGCGTCGTGGCCGAAGAAGATCGCGCGATCCCAGGCGATGAACCGAGCATCCCACGCGTAATCGTTGAACAGCGGAATTGCGGCCTTCATCTTCGAGAAGAACGGCATCAGCAGCACACAGAGCGCGAGCAGGGGCGTGCCGGCGAGCCACCGCTGCGCGGCTGTGGGTCCCGCATAGCGCCGGTGCAGCGCTGCGATTGGAGCGGTCGGGCGGCGGCGCGCGAGGTACAGGGTAGCGTCGACCGAAAGCCAGGCGATGATCGCGACCAGATAGAGCCGCGCGTTGGCCAGGGCGGGTTCGGCATCCAGGCTTATGCCCTTGCTCGACAGAAGCGCGGCGCACAGCGCGAACAGCGCCAGCGCCGCCCCGTAAACCGGAATCTCGCCGATCCAGCGGCGGGTGCTTTCGTCACGCATGCTCATCGAGCGGAGGCGATAGCGCGAGATGGTAAGCATCGTCCTAACGTGCAGTTAGCGGCGTCGTGCCGCTTGTTTGGATGGGCGCGAGCCTCTAGATGGCGGGGATGGCTGGTGAATTGGTCGACAACAAGGGACGTGGTGATGTCGGTTGGCAATGGCCGGCTATTCATCCCGAAGGGCGCAAGTTCGGACTGATCGCGGTGGGCATCAGCCTGATCGCGGCGTTTCTGGCGTGGGAGACGATCGCCTGGCCGATGGCGTTCCTCTCGCTTGGTGTTTTCGCCTTCTTCCGCGATCCCGAACGCGTGGTCCCGCAGGACGAACGGGCGATCATCTCGCCCGCCGATGGGCTCGTCTCGCTGATCGCGCAGATGGAGCCGCCGGCGGAGCTGACGATGGACGACGGTAGTGGAGCGCCGGCGCTTCCCAACCAGCCCGTCACCCGCATCTCGATTTTCATGAGCGTGTTCGACGTACACATCAACCGCGCCCCGATCGGCGGCACGGTGCGGCGGCTGGTCTACATTCCCGGCAAGTTCGTCAACGCAGACCTCGACAAGGCGAGCGAGGAGAACGAGCGCCAGCATATCCTGATCGAGCGGCAGGACGGCGTGGCGATCGGCTTTACGCAGATCGCGGGGCTGATCGCGCGGCGGATCGTGCCGTTCGTCAAACCCGGCGACACGCTGGCGGCGGGCGCGCGCGTTGGCCTGATCCGCTTCGGCAGCCGCGTCGACGTCTACCTCCCTGCCGGAACAGATTCGAAAGTCCTGGTGGGGCAGAAGGTCATCGCGGGCGAGACGATCCTTGCCGAGATCGGCGAGCAGAAGCTGATCGAGGGCATCGCTCAGTGAGCGACGATTATCCGCGCGTCGGCCCCAAGGCAGCGGAAGACGAGATACCCATGGCTGCAGGCGGCGTGCGGGGACTTTCGCTGCGCGCTGTACTGCCCAACGCGATTACCGCCGCGGCGCTCTGCTCGGGTCTGACCGGGATTCGCTTTGCGATCTCGGACAACTGGCGGCTCGCGATCGTCGCGGTCATCCTGGCCGGATTGCTCGATGGAATCGACGGCCGGATCGCCCGGCTACTCAAGGCGCAATCGCGATTCGGCGCGGAGCTGGACAGCCTGGCCGATTCGCTTTCGTTCGGCGTCGCGCCCGCGCTCATCTTCTATCTCTGGACCTTGCAGGATCTGCCGCGGCTGGGCTGGTTCGCAGCGCTTGCCTTCGCGATCTGCTGCGCGCTGCGCCTCGCGCGGTTCAATGCGCAGATCGATGTGGACGAGCAGCCGCACAAGTCGGCCGGATTTCTTACCGGCGTTCCCGCGCCGGTCGGGGCCGGGCTGGCGTTCCTGCCATTCTATCTATGGATGGCGACCGGATGGGAGGGCTTTCGCGAACCGGTGGCCGGCGCGATCTGGATGGTGGCGATCGCTTTTCTGATGATCTCCAACATCGCGACGTTGAGCTGGACCTCGATTCGCCCGCGGCGCAACGTCAGGCTGGAACTGATTGCCGGGGTCGGGATCCTCTTCGCCGCCTTGTTGCTCGAACCTTGGTGGACGCTCGTCGCCATCTGTGTCGGCTATCTCGCGATGATGCCCTATGCGCTGGTGCGCTATTCCCGGGTCAGGCGGCCGCGGGCAGGGGCCTCTGCGCCCGCGCCGGCCGCAGCGGACGACCACCTGCTCGACTGATCGGGCGAGGGCGCCAGGCGGGGAGCGGCTCGTTCTCCGACATATTCACGATCACGACACGGACCGGATAGACCGGCTGCTCGGCCTGCGCCATTTCCCAGCGGAGGCGCATGAACGCTTCCCGGCCGCGAACGAAGCTGTCCGCCAGCACCACGGCAGTGCCTACGGCGGCAGTCAGAAACAGTGCAAACAGAGTGACGCCGAGCATGATCGTAGTCCTTGCGAATGCGATCCACGAGCTGTTGACAGCCTGTGGGTTCGCTGTGGATAACCGGGGTGTCGCACGACTCGTTATCGAACGACAGCCATAATGTTCCCTGTTTGTTCTAGTATGTCAAGCGCTATTGCGCTCGGGCCCGCAATTCCTGCGGCGAATCGGGTGGATTCTTCCTCCAATCCCAGCTAAGGGCGCGCCCGCGGGGCGATTTTCCGGACTCTGTCGGTCTGGTTTCAGCCACGCAAATCCACATGGAGAGCGCCATATACCGGTGCCTGCCCGCGGGATCTCCGCACGGGTTCCAGCTCTCCAGAGGCTCAACCGGAAAGGAAATACCTATGGCGACTTCTACCGTCACCATGCAGCAATTGATCGAGGCCGGCGCCCACTTTGGCCACCAGACTCACCGCTGGAACCCGCGCATGAAGCCGTACATCTTCGGCGCGCGCAACGGTGTCCACATCATCGATCTGTCGCAGACCGTGCCGCTGTTCTCGCGCGCACTTGACTTCATCGAACAGACGGTCCGCGCAGGCGGCAAGGTGCTGTTCGTCGGCACCAAGCGCCAGGCGCAGGAACCGATCGCCGAGGCCGCGCGCGCTGCGGGCCAGCACTTCGTCAACCACCGCTGGCTGGGCGGCATGCTCACCAACTGGAAGACGATCTCGGGCTCGATCAAGCGCCTCAAGACGCTGGAAGAGCAGCTTTCGGGCGACACCTCGGGCCTCACCAAGAAGGAAGTCCTCCAGCTCACCCGCGAGCGCGACAAGCTCGAGCTTTCGCTCGGCGGCATTCGCGATATGGGCGGCATTCCCGATGTCATGTTCGTGATCGACGCGAACAAGGAAGACCTGGCGATCAAGGAAGCCAACGTGCTCGGCATTCCGGTCGTCGCCGTGCTCGACACCAATGTCGATCCGAACGGCATCGCCTTCCCGGTGCCAGGCAACGACGATGCCAGCCGCGCGGTGCGCCTCTACTGCGACGCCGTGCGCGACGCGGCGCTCGCCGGCCGCGGCGGCAAGGTGGCCGATTCGGGTGACGACGTGGGCGCGATGGATGTGCCGCCAGCGGAGGCCGCGGCTTCCGAAGCGGCTGCCTGAGCTTCCACACAGCCGTCATAAACACGACCTAGTGCGCCGGGCCTGACAACGGGCCCGGCGCCCAGAGATTATCAAAGGAAACGACAATGGCTGCATTCACTGCCGCTGACGTGAAGGCCCTGCGCGAGAAGACCGGCGCGGGCATGATGGACGCCAAGAAGGCGCTCGAGGAAACCGGCGGCGACATCGAGGCCGCGGTCGACGCGCTGCGTGCCAAGGGCCTCGCCACCGCGCAGAAGAAGTCGAGCCGCACGGCGGCCGAAGGTCTCGTCGGCGTTGCCGTCGAAGGCACCCGCGGCGTCGCGGTCGAGGTCAACTCGGAGACCGACTTCGTTGCCAAGAACGACAAGTTCCAGGACTTCGTGCGCAAGACCACCGAAGTCGCGCTGGGCGTCGAGGGTGACGATATCGAGGCGCTGAAGGCGACCGCCTATCCCGATGGCGGCACCGTGGCCGAGAAGCTGACCGACAACGTCGCGACGATCGGCGAGAACCAGCAGCTCCGCCGGATGAAGACCGTCTCGGTCGGTAGCGGCGTGGTCGTGCCTTACGTCCACAACGCCGCCGCGCCGAACCTCGGCAAGATCGGCGTGCTCGTCGCGCTCGAGAGCGAGGCCGACGCCGGCACGCTCGAAGCGCTTGGCAAGCAGCTTGCCATGCACATTGCCGCGGCGTTCCCCCAGGCGCTCGACGCCGATGGCCTCGACGCCGACGTGATCGAGCGCGAGCGCAAGATCGCTGCGGAGAAGGCGTCCGAAAGCGGCAAGCCGGCCGAAGTGCAGGCGAAAATGGTCGAGGGCGCGGTCAAGAAGTTCGCCAAAGAGAACGCGCTGCTCAGCCAGCTCTTCGTGATGGACAACAAGACCCCCATCGCCGACGTCGTCGCCAAGGCGGGCAAGGATGCGGGCAGCGAGATCGTGCTCAAGGACTATGTTCGCTTCCAGCTCGGTGAAGGCATCGAGAAGGAAGAGAGCGACTTCGCAGCCGAGGTTGCCGCCGCCGTCGCCGGCTGACCGGCTCACAAGCGAGCGAAATTCACGGCCGTCGGACTTCGGTTCGGCGGCCGTTTTCGTGCCGCCCGCAGGCGCGATGTGGGGTGTCGATGCGAGCTAGCGAGCGGGTCGCGTGTAGGAAAGTCGGAGCGTCAGCGGCCCGCCGGCAAGACCTCGATCAGCCACATCTCGGGTCTGGAGAAGAGCCGGAACGGGAGCACGCTGGTGCCGAGGCCTGCTGTGGTGACAAGTAGGTTGCCGTCCTCGCGCACCACCCCGCAGGCGTAGCGGTCGCCGTAGGCCGACATCGTCGCCGGAGAGCCGCCCCAGGGATAGCGGATCTGCCCGCAATGGGTGTGCCCGGCGAGCATGAGCCCAAAGCCGATCGGCAGGTCGGGGAAGGGATCGGGACTGTGGCTGAGCAGCACTCGGCCGCCACCGAGCCGGTCGATCGCTGCCAGCGCCCCGGGCAGGTTCGCGTGGCCGGTATAGTCGTCATCGATCCCGCCGATCGCGAGCGGGCCTGCGCGAACCGCGACGTTGGCGAGCACGGTGAACCCGGCCCGCTCCAACTCGCGGCGGACAGCCGCGACTCCGAACCAGTGATCGTGATTGCCGGGCACCGCGATCTTGCCGAGTGGCGCCTCCAGCGCGGCCAGCGGGGCGATCGCCTCCGCCGCCGAATAGAGCCGGGTCGCGGTACGCTTCTCGCTGACGAAATCGCCGGCGATCAGCACCAAGTCGGGCCGGAGCCGGTTCGCCTGCTCGACGATCCGCGCAAGTCGCTCCGGCGGCATGTCGGGGCCCGCGACGTGAATGTCGGAGAGCAGCAGCAGACGCACCGGCGGCGTGCCCGCGGGGAAACCCTCGAGCCGGGCGGTGAGACGCAGGACTTCGGGCTCGGCTACCGTGTCCCTCCAAGCCTTGGCAGCCAGCGCCGCCGCTGCGGCCAACAGCACGATGAGCGCCCAGCGCAGCGCGCGCCACCGCGATCCTCTTCCCATCACCGGCTTTCCCTTTGCGCGCGGGGGGCGAGGCGGCTAAGGACGCCGGCAACCCGCAAGTGAATCCGGAAGCCCCATCACCCATGCTATCCCCGAAATACAAGCGCATACTGCTCAAGCTTTCGGGCGAGGTGCTGATGGGGGATCAGCAGTTCGGCATCGATCCCGCCTTCGTCTCTGAACTTGCGCAGGAAGTGAAGGCAGCCAAGGACACCGGGCTGGAACTGTGCCTGGTGATCGGCGGCGGCAACATCTTTCGCGGCATGGCCGGCGCGGCGCAGGGAATGGACCGCGCCCAGGCCGACTATATGGGCATGCTCGCGACCGTGATGAACGCGCTGGCGATGCAGAGCGCGCTCGAACAGCTCGGAGTCCCGACCCGCGTGCAGTCCGCGATCGAGATGGACAAAGTGTGCGAACCGGTGATCCGCCGCCGGGCCGAGCGGCACCTAGAAAAGGGCAGGGTGGTGATCTTCGCCGCAGGCGTCGGCGCGCCCTACTTCACCACCGACAGCGGCGCTGCGCTGCGCGCCGCCGAAATGCGCTGCGATGCCCTGTTCAAGGGCACCAGCGTGGATGGGATCTACGACGCGGATCCGAAGACGAATGCTTCGGCAAAACGTTTTGATACGGTCAGTTATGACAAGGTTCTAGCGAACAATCTTAAAGTGATGGACGCTTCAGCCGTGGCGCTGTGCCGCGACAACCGGATACCCATCGTGGTCTTCTCGATCCGCGAAAAGGGCAATCTGGCGCGGGTGCTCGCCGGCGACGGTGTCCGTACGGTAGTGAAAGAGGAAGCCTGACAATGGCGAAGTACGACAAGAACGATATCGAGCGCAGGATGCAGGGCGCGGTGGAAAGCCTGAAGAGCGATCTTTCGGGTTTGCGCACAGGGCGCGCGAACACCAGCCTGCTCGATCCGGTGCAGGTCGAAGTCTACGGCGCGATGATGCCGTTGAATCAGGTGGCGACCGTCAACGCGCCCGAGCCGCGCATGCTGGCCGTGCAGGTGTGGGACAAGGCGAACGTGACCGCGGTGGAGAAGGGGATCGCGCACGCGAACCTCGGCCTCAATCCGATGACCGACGGCCAGACGGTCCGTCTGCCGATGCCCGACCTGACCGAGGAGCGCCGCCGCGAGCTGGCCAAGATCGCCGGCAAGTATGCGGAGAACGCCAAGATCGCGATCCGCAACGTGCGCCGCGACGGCATGGAAGCGCTCAAGGAAGACGAGAAGAAGAAGGAAATCTCCGAAGACGACCGCAAGCGCGGCGAGGATGAAGTGCAGAAGCTGACCGACAAGTACGTCGCCGACGCCGATGCCGCCGCCGCGCAGAAGGAGAAGGAAATCCTGACCCAGTGAGTGGGATCGGACGGCCTATCCCCTTCTCTTCAGAGGAAGGGCAGTGAGACTTGGCGAACCGAAGGTGAGCCTAGCCGGAGCGGAGCGGTGCGAATGCCGCACCCGCCGGTTCGCGCGATGCCATCACTCCGTGGCTCCCTCCTCTGAAGAGGAAGGGGAACATGGCTGACACTTCCGCACAGGCCCGCCATGTCGCGATCATCATGGACGGTAACGGCCGCTGGGCGAAGCGCCGGCACCTGCCGCGCGCGCTGGGGCATCAGCGCGGGGTGGAGGCGGTGCGCACGCTCGTGCGCGGCCTCGCTGAAACCGGCATCGAATGCCTGACCCTCTACGCCTTCAGTTCCGAGAACTGGAAACGCCCGGGAGAAGAGGTCGACGATCTGATGAATCTGATGCGCAAGTTCGTGAAATCGGACCTGCCGGAATTCATCGCCAACGATGTCAAGCTCAAGATTATCGGAGATTGGCAAGGGCTTGCGCACGATATCGTCGAGATGCTCGAAGATGCGCTGGCGAAGACCAGTGGTGGCACACGCACGCTGGCTGTCGCGCTCAATTACGGCTCGCAGCAGGAGATAGCGCGCGCCGCGGCGAAGGCGGCGGGCGGGGGCGAGATCACACCCGAGACGATCGCGGCGCATCTCGACACTGCCGATCTGCCGCCGCTCGACCTGCTCATCCGCACGAGCGGGGAGGTGCGGCTGTCGAACTTTCTACTGTGGCAGGCCGCCTATGCCGAGATGATCTTCGTCGATACGCTATGGCCCGACTTCACGCCCGAGCACCTGCAGGAGGCGCTGGACGAGTTCGCGCGGAGGGAGCGCCGTTATGGCGGCCGGTGACGCTTTTCGTTCTCTGAGAGTTGTCTCCGACGAACGGGGAGAGCGATGACCGGTGAGAGCGAACTCGTGCCGCTGAGGACCCGCAGCGCCGACCTGCCGGTGCGTCTGGCATCGGCAGTGGTCATGCTGGCCGTCGCAGGCGCTGCGTTCTGGCAGGGCGGGCGGGTGTTCGACCTGTTCGTCGGCATCGTCGCGCTGGCCTGCTTCGCGGAGTTCGTGGTGCTGGTCACTCGCGCGACGGCCAACGTGCCCTACCGGCTCGCCGCGCTCATCGCCGGTGCGCTCTACATCGGCATGGCTGCCGGTATCCTGACGGGGGCGGCGGACTTCCTGATCGTGCTCGTGCTGGGCGTCACGATCTTCACCGACACCGGTGCCTACTTCACCGGCCGCGCCATTGGCGGGCCGAAGATCGCGCCGCGGGTGAGTCCGTCGATCCAGCCGG
>JAPSJS010000092.1 GCA_031178065.1 Altererythrobacter sp. | reverse complement strand
CGCGTTGCCGCTCGGCCATCCGGTCGAGCAGCCCGCCGTCATCCTCGCTGCCCACCAGCGTAGCGGCGGCAAGCAGGATCAGCCCGGCCAGGGCGAGAGCCGCCCATCGGTTGCGGAACGGGTCGAAATACATCGCGCGGGAGCGGATAGCGCCGAATGTTTAAGGTTCGGTGGAGGCCGCATCCTGCTTGAGTGCGTAGAGCGCATCGAGCGCGTCGCGCGGCGAGAGGGCGTCCACGTCGAGTTCCCGCAAACGGTCGCGCAGGGTGTCGCGGCGCTCCTCCTGCACGGCGCTGGCCGCGGCGAACAGCGGCAGGTCGCCGAGCCCCGCGGCAAGCCCGCCGGTTTCGGCGCGCCCCTTCTCCAGCCGGTCGAGGACCGACTTCGCCCGGGCCACGACCGCGTCCGGCACGCCCGCAAGCCGCGCCACGGCAAGCCCGTAGCTGCGGTCCGCCGGCCCCCGGGCCAGTTCGTGCAGCAGCACCAGATCGCCCTTCCACTCGCGCGCGCGGACATGGTGGAGGCTCAGCGCCTCGCAGCTCTCCGCGAGGCGCGACAGCTCGTGGTAGTGCGTGGCGAAGAGGCAGCGGCAGCGGTTGGTCTCATGTACCGCCTCGACCACGGCCCAGGCGAGCGCAAGACCGTCGTAGGTCGAAGTGCCGCGTCCGACTTCGTCAAGGATGACGAAGCTGCGCTCGGTCGCCTGCGAGAGGATCGCGGCAGTCTCGACCATTTCGACCATGAAGGTCGACCGGCCGCGCGCGAGGTTGTCCGACGCGCCGACGCGGCTGAACAGGCGGTCGACCAGCCCGATCCGCGCGGCCGCAGCGGGCACGAAGCAGCCCGCCTGTGCGAGCAGCACGATCAGCGCGTTCTGCCGCAGGAAAGTCGACTTGCCGCCCATGTTCGGCCCGCCGATCAGCCACAGCCGGTCCTGGTCATCGAGCCGGCAGTTGTTGGCGACGAAGCGCTCGCCGCCTTTCGCCAGCGCCTGCTCGACCACCGGATGGCGGCCGCCGACGATCTCGAGGCAGCGATCCTCCAGGATCTCCGGCCGGCACCAGTCGCCCTCGGCCGCGCGCTCGGCATTACCTGCCGCGACGTCGAGCCGGGCGAGGACAGCCGCGGTCGCCGCGACCGCCTCGCGCGCGTCGATCACTGCGGCGGTGAGCTCCTCGAAATGCGCCTCCTCGGCTGCCAGGGCGTGGCCCCCCGCTTCGGCGATGCGCGCGGCTTCCTCGTGCAGGCCGAGCGAATTGAAGCGCACCGCGCCGGCCATGGTCTGGCGGTGGATGAAGCCGCTGTCGGAGGCCATCAGCGCATCGGCGTGCTTGGCCGGCACTTCGATGAAGTAGCCGAGCACGCCGTTGTGCTTGATCTTGAGCGCGGCGATCCCGGTTTCCTCGCGGTAGCGGCCCTCGAGCGCGGCGATCGCGCGGCGCGCGTTACCGGACGTCTGCCGCAGCTCGTCGAGCGCGGCGTCGTAGCCTTCGGCGATGAACCCGCCGTTCTGCCGCTCGGTCGGCGGAGCGGGCACGAGCGCGCGCTGGAGGAGATCGACCAGCGCGCCGTGTCCGCCCATGGCCGGCAGCAGCCGTTCGAGCAGGGCCGGCCGGTCGGGCTTGCCCTGCAGATGATCGCGAATCCGCCGCGCCTCGGCGAGACCGTCGCGCACCTGGCCGAGATCGCGCGGGCTGCCGCGTCCGGCGACGATCCGGCCGAGCGCACGGCCGATGTCGGGCAGGGCGCGCAGGACCTCGCGCAAGTCGGCGCGGAGCAGCGGATCGGCATGAAGCCAGCCGACAAGTGCCAGCCGCGCCTCGATCGCGTCGCGATCGGTTAGCGGCGCGGAGAGATCGTCGGCCAGTTGCCGCGCGCCCGCCCCGGTCGCGCAGCGGTCGATTGCGGCGATCAGGCTTCCCTGCCGCCCGCCGCGCTGGGCCTCGAGGATCTCGAGGCTCGCGCGGGTCGCCTCGTCCATTGCCATGGCCGAATCGCTCTCCCGCGCGACCGGCGGCAGGAGCAGCGGCAGCTTGCCGCGCCCCGCGTGATCGAGATAGGCGAGCAGCCCACCCGCCGCCGCCAGCATCGGCCGCGTGAACGCGCCGAACCCGTCGAGCGTCGCAACCGCGTGCACCGCCTTGAGCCGCGCCTCGCCCGCGTCGCTCGCGAAGTCCTGCCGCGCGCGCTCGATCGCCTCCGCCGGCCGCGCGTCCCAGTCCTCGGGCGCGACGACTTCGCTCGGTCCCAGGCGCGCGAGCGCGGCGCCGAGCCGGTCGGCGGCGCATTCCTCCAGCTCCATCCGCCCGGTCGAGATATCGACCGCCGCAATGCCGATCGTGCCGCGCAGCTCGCATACTGAGACGAGCATGTTCGCCCGCCGCGGTTCGAGCAGCGCTTCCTCGGTCAGCGTTCCGGCAGTGACGAACCGCACGATATCGCGCCGCACCAGCGCCTTCGACCCGCCGCGCTTCTTCGCCTCCTCGGGTGTCTCGACCTGCTCGGCGATCGCCACACGGCAGCCAGCCTTGATCAGCCGCGCGAGATAGCCTTCCGCGGAATGGGCGGGCACCCCGCACATCGGCACGGCCTCGCCGCCGTGTTCGCCGCGTGTGGTCAGCGCGATGTCGAGGATCGCGGCCGCCTGGCGTGCGTCGTCGAAGAACAGCTCAAAGAAGTCGCCCATGCGGTAGAACAGCAGGCATCCTTCGGCCTCGCGCTTGAGCGCGTGGTACTGCTCCATCATCGGGGTGGACTTGCCCGCCATGCGCAGGGGCCTAGCGCCGCGCCGCGCGATTCGGGAAGGGGAGCGGCTCGCCTTTCCCCTACCGCTCGCAGGCCGAGGTGGTTAAGGGTCGCGCCACAGTTCAGGAGACACGCACTTTGGCCGAAGAAAAACAGGCGAGCTTCACCGCGCGCGAGGCGCTGTTCTACCACGAGACGATCCGGCCGGGTAAGATCGAGATCATCGCATCGAAGCCGATGGCGACCCAGCGCGACCTCAGCCTCGCCTATTCGCCGGGCGTCGCCGCGCCGGTCGAAGCCATTGCCGAAGACCCGGCCAATGCCGCGCGTTACACTGCGCGTTCGAACCTTGTCGCCGTGATCTCCAACGGGACCGCGATCCTCGGCCTCGGCAATCTCGGCGCGCTCGCCTCCAAGCCGGTGATGGAAGGCAAGGCAGTGCTGTTCAAGCGCTTCGCCGACGTCGATTCGATCGACATCGAGCTCGACACCGAAGACCCGGACAAGTTCATCGAAGCCGTCGCGCTGATGGAGCCGAGCTTCGGCGGCATAAACCTGGAAGACATCAAGGCGCCCGAGTGCTTCATCATCGAGCAGGCGCTGCGCGAACGGATGAACATTCCGGTCATGCACGATGACCAGCACGGCACTGCGATCATCGCCGCCGCGGGCCTGATCAACGCCTGTTACCTGACCGGGCGCGATTTCAAGGACGTGCGGATGGTGGTCAACGGCGCGGGCGCCTCGGCGCTTGCCTGCACCGCACTGATCAAGGCGATCGGCGTGCCGCACGATCACGTGATCGTCTGCGACCGGTCGGGCCCAATCTACCGCGGCCGCGCCGATTCGATGGACCAGTGGAAGAGCGCGCACGCGGTCGATACCGATGCGCGCAGCCTGGAGGAGGCGCTGATCGGCGCGGATATCTTCCTCGGCCTCAGCGCCGCCGGCGCGCTCAAGCCCGAATGGGTGGAGGGGATGGCGGAACAGCCGATCATCTTCGCGATGGCCAATCCCGTGCCCGAGATCATGCCCGACGAGGCCAAGGCCGTGCGCCCCGACGCGATCATCGCCACCGGCCGCAGCGACTTTCCGAACCAGGTCAACAACGTGCTCGGCTTCCCCTTCATCTTCCGCGGCGCGCTCGACGTGCAGGCGACCGCGATCAACGAAGAGATGAAGATCGCCGCGGCACGTGCCATCGCCAAACTGGCGCGGGAACGCGTGCCGGACGAGGTGGCCGCGGCCTACGGCAAGAACCACGCCTTCGGGACCGACTACATCATCCCCGCGCCGTTCGATCCGCGGCTGATGGAAGTGGTCTCCTCCGCGGTCGCGCAGGCCGCGATGGACACGGGCGTTGCGCTGGCGCCGATCGCGGACATGAACGCCTACCGCATGTCGCTGAAGGCGCGGCTCAACCCCACGACTTCGGCGCTGACCAACACCTACGAACTGGCCCGGGCCAATCCGAAGCGGGTCGTCTTCGCCGAGGCGGAGGAGGATGTGGTGCTGCGCGCGGCGATCCAGTTCCGCGATTTCGGCTACGGCACGCCGGTGCTCGTCGGCCGGACCGAGAAGGTCAGGGAGAAGCTGATCGAGCTGCAGGTCGACGATCCCGACGAGTGGGAGATCCAGAACTCGGCCGATTCCGAGCACGTGCCGCAGATGGTCGATTATCTCTACCAGCGGCTCCAGCGCAGAGGACGCACCGAACGCGACGTGCGCCGCATCGTCAACCAGGACCGCAACGTCTTCGCCGCGCTGCTGGTCGCGCTCGGCCACGGCGACGCGATGATCTCCGGCCTCACGCGCACGTTCTCGCAGACCGCGCGCGAAGTGAACCTGGTGCTCGATCCCAAGCCGGGGCAGGTGCCGTTCGGCATCCACATGATGGTCGGCAAGAACCATACGACCTTCCTCGCCGACACGACGATCAACGAGCGGCCGACGGCGGAGCAGCTTGCGCACATCGCGCGCGAGACCGCGGCGGTCGCCCGGCGCATGGGCCACGAGCCGCGCGTGGCGTTCCTCTCCTACTCGACCTTCGGCAATCCGCCCGGGCAGTGGCTGGGCAATATCCGCGAAGCTGTGGCAGTGCTCGACGCGGAGCAGCCCGATTTCGAGTACGAGGGGGAGATGGCGCCCGACGCGGCGCTCAACCCCAAGGTCATGGCTCTGTACCCGTTCAGCCGTCTGTCCGGCCCGGCCAACGTGCTGATCATGCCGGGGCTGCAATCGGCCAACCTCTCGGCCAAGCTGCTGCGCGAGCTGGCCGGCGATGCGACGATCGGCCCGATGCTGATCGGGATGGAAAAGCCGGTGCGGCCGCTCGCGCTTGCACTCCCCCGCGTGGCCGCCTCCGGCCTGGTGCTCGCGGCGCTTACGGGTTTCCTGCTCTTCACGGTCGAGCCGTTCGACTAT
>JAPSJS010000049.1 GCA_031178065.1 Altererythrobacter sp. | reverse complement strand
GGCAGATTGAGCAGACGCTGGAGATTCGCGACGTGGCTGCGCGACTTGTCGACCAGTTGCGCAATCTCGCTCTGGGTCATGCCCTGCCGGTCGGCCAGCGCCTGATAGGCGCGCGCCTCCTCCACCGGATTGAGATCCTCGCGCTGGATGTTCTCGATCAGCGCGAGCGCCATGACCTCGGTTTCGTCGAGCTCGCGCACGATCGCGGGGATCTCGTGCAGCCGCGCCTTCTGCGCCGCGCGCCAGCGCCGCTCCCCGGCCACGAGCTGATAGCGCCCGCTACCGAGCGGACGAACGATCACGGGCTGTATCACGCCGCGCTGGGCGATCGACGCGGCGAGTTCCTCGAGCGCCGCCTCGTCGAAGCGGCGGCGCGGCTGCCCGGGCAGCGGCTCGATCGCCGAGGTCGCGATGGCGGCCAAGCCCGAGCGCGGTGAAGCATTTGATTTTCCCGCATTTTCTGCCGAGCCACCGGTATCGTTACGGACCAGCGGTTCTTCGCGCTGGGTTTCGCCCAGGAGCGCGCCCAGCCCCCTGCCGAGCTTCCGCTTGCGGTCGGTCGCGCTGCGAACGGGCGCCGAGGCGGGGGTCGGTTCGGTGGAGTTGCTCATGCGGCTTTCCTCTTCTCGGGAATGCGCCCGATCAGTTCACGTGCAAGCGCGATATAGGCGCGGCTGCCGGCGCAGGCGTGATCGTAGACGAGCGCGGGAAGCCCATGGCTCGGCGCCTCCGACAGGCGCACGTTGCGCGGGATGACCGCCTCGAACACCAGCTTGCCCAGGCAATCGCGCACGTCGTCGGCAACCTGGTCGGTCAGCCGATTGCGGCGATCGAACATGGTCAGGACGATGCCGATGATGCCGAGGTCGGGATTGAAGCGCTGCTGCACCCGCTCGACCGTCTGCAGGAGCTGGCTCAGGCCTTCGAGCGCGAAGAACTCGCACTGAAGCGGAACCAGCAGGGTATCGGCGGCGCCAAGCGCGTTGAGCGTGAGCAGGCCGAGCGACGGGGGGCAATCGATGAAGCATATGTCGTGCGCATGGTGGTTCGCAAGCGCCCGCTGGAGCCGGCCCGTGCGGTCCTCGACCGACACGAGCTCCACCTCGGCGCCGCTCAGGTCGACCGTTGCGGGAACGATGTCGAGGCCGGGAATGGCCGTCGGATGGATGCATTCGGCGAGCGGAGCCTCGTCGACCAGAATGTCGTAGCTGGAGCCCTCCCGGTCGGAGCTCGCGATTCCCAGCCCGGTCGAGGCATTGCCCTGCGGATCGAGATCGACCAGCAGCGTCTTCCACCCGATGGCCGCCATCGCCGTCGCGATGTTGATTGCGGTCGTCGTCTTGCCGACTCCGCCCTTCTGATTCGCGATGGCGATGGTGATCATGCTTTTGTTCTCCCGGCCAGCTTACCGACGATAATGCCCGATGCGGAGTCCGTGCGCGATTGTTCCACGTGAAACAGTGCGCGCTGCCGTTTGGGCAGCTCCTGCAATTCTTGCGCCGCCGAACGCCCCTTGGGCAACAGCCACAGGGTTTCGCTTGTGGAAAATCGTGCGGATAGCGCGAGGATACGTTCGAGCGGCGCGAAGGCCCGCGCCGAGATCACGCCCGCCGGGGCGCTGTCTGCGTTCTCGAGTCGTGTCCCTTCGATCCGGCAGTGTTCGAGCGCAAGCTCGTCCCGCATACGCTCGAGCCACTCGATTCGCTTCCGGCGCGATTCAACGAGAACCACAGGCCGCTCGGGCCGCATCGCAGCGATGACCAGGCCGGGCAGCCCCGCCCCCGAGCCGAGATCCAACCACGTTCCTGTTTCACGTGGAACGTATTCGAGAAGCTGCGCCGAATCTGCGATATGCCGCTGCCACACCGCTGGGAGGGTCGCGCGTGCGACGAGGTTCTGCCGCTCGTTCTCTTCGGCGAGTGCGCGGATCAGCCGGTCCAGCCGGTCCATCGCGACCGGATCGCACAGGCCGGCCACATACGCGCGCGCCTGATCCTCGGTTGCAATCACGCGGCTTCTTGCCGCGCATCACGGCGGCGCGCATGGACGAGCACCGCCGAGAGCGCCGCCGGCGTAATCCCCGGCACTCGCCCCGCTGCCGAAAGCGTCTCGGGCTGCGCGCTCGTCAGCCGCTCCACCATCTCGTTGGAGAGGCCTGGCACGTCCCCATAGGGGAAACCCGCACCAAGCCGGACGGTCTCGCTGGCACGCAGGTCACGCAGCTCCGCCTCCTGCCGCTCGAGATAAGGTGCGTAGATCGCGTCCTCGGCAAGCTCCAACGCGATCTCCTCAGCCGGGTCGAAACCCCGGCCGAGCCACGGCGCCAGTCCCGCAAGATCGACGCCGTTGTAGCGCAGCCATTCGTCCAACCGGTGGATGCCGGAATCGCGCCGGATCGGCAGTCCCGCCTGCTCCAGCTCCGATGCGGGCACTTCCCTCGCGAGCCGCGCGCCCCACTCGGCGCGTCGCTGCTCGCGCGAATCGAACCAGTGCCGGCGATCGTCGCCGACGCAGCCGGCCACGATCGCCAGCGGCGTCAGGCGCGTCGAAGCATTGTTGGCGCGCAGCCGCAGGCGATACTCGGCGCGCGCGGTCAACATGCGATAGGGCTCGCTGACCCCCTGCAGAGTCAGATCGTCGACCATGACCGCGATGTAGGAGTTGGCGCGATCGAGCGCCGCCGGCTCCCGGCCCAGCACCGTGGCAGCCGCATGCATTCCGGCGACCAGCCCCTGCGCCGCGGCTTCCTCGTAGCCGGTCGTGCCGTTGATCTGCCCCGCGCAATAGAGCCCGCCGATCGCACGCAGTTCGAGCGCCGGTGTGAGCGCGCGCGGATCGATGTGATCGTATTCGACGGCATAGCCCGGCACGACCATGTCGACGGCCTCGAGCCCTTCCATGCTTCTGAGCATGGCGAGCTGGACGTCGACCGGAAGCGAGGTGCTGACGCCGTTGGGGTAGACGAGGTGCGTGTCCAGCCCCTCGGGTTCGAGAAACACCTGGTGCCCCTCGCGGTCGCCGAAGCGGTGGATCTTGTCCTCGATCGACGGGCAATAGCGCGGCCCCTGCGCATCGATCGCGCCGGTGAACAGCGGCGACCGGTCGAGCCCCGCGCGGATGATGTCGTGGCTGCGCGCGTTGGTGCGAGTGATGGCGCAGAAGACCTGCGGGTTCGCGCGCCGCGGGGTCACGGCGGACATGGTCCAGGTCCCGTCGTCGGACGGTTGCTCGGCCAGCCGCGCCCAGTCGATCGTCCGTCCGTCGAGCCGCGGCGGCGTGCCAGTCTTGAGCCGCGCCATCGGCAGGTTCGCCTCGCGAAGCTGCGCCGCGAGGACGTGCGCGGCGTTCTCGCCGATCCGTCCGCCTTCGAACCGTTCCTCGCCGCGGAACAGGCGGCCGCCGAGGAAAGTGCCGGTGCAGAGGATCACCGCCTGCGCTTCGATGCGCGCGCCGTCGGCGAGCGTGAGGCCCTTCGTTCGGCCGCCGTCCAAAATCAGGGCGGCCGCCTCCCCCGCGATCACGTCGAGATTCGCCTGCCCAGCCAGCGCATGCTGGACGGCGGCTTTGAACAGCTTGCGGTCGGCTTGGACTCGCGGGCCCCAGACGGCGCTGCCTTTCGACATGTTGAGCATGCGGTAATGGATCGCCGCAGCGTCGGCCGCACGGCCGATCACGCCGTCGAAGGCGTCTACCTCGCGCACGAGGTGGCCCTTCCCCAACCCGCCGATCGCCGGGTTGCAGCTCATCGCCCCGACCGTTTCAGGATCGAATGTCACCAGTCCGACGCGCGCACCCATCCGTGCGGCGACGGCTGCCGCTTCGACCCCGGCGTGCCCGCCGCCGATGACGAGGATATCGTAGGAGCGCATGGCACGCGCGATAGGCGATCTCGTGCAGGCGGTCAAAGCGCTCGCGCTAGAGCGAACGCCGGATCGGGCCGGAACGGCGATGTTCCACGTGAAACATCACTTGCCGATGCAGAAGCGCCCGAACAGCGCGTCGAGCATGTGCTCGGTCGACGCCCGCCCGGTCAGGCGGTCGAAGGCACTGCGGGCGAGACGCAGGTGCTCGGCAGCTATCAACGGATCGCCGACTGCGCCGATTCCGGCGAGCGCTCCCCGCGCCTCCTCGAGCAGGGCGGACTGCCGCTCGGTCAGCGCGACATCTCCCGGCGCGGGCATCGCGTCCCGCGCACGGGCCATCAGGCGCTCGCGCAAACGGTCCAGGTTGAACCCGGTCCTCGCCGAAAGCGCGATCGCACCCTCGCCTTTCGCCCGGCGAGCTTCGTCATCCGCCTTCGCGTCGATCTCCCAGGAGCCCACCGGCCCCTGCCCTTCCTCGCCGAGCCAAAGCACGAGATCGGCGCGCGCGAGCTGCTCCTGCGCCCGGGCAATGCCGATCTTCTCGATATCGTCGCCACTCTCGTCATCGCGCAGCCCCGCCGTGTCGACGAAAGTGAAGGGAATCCCGCCGATCGCGACCGAACGTTCGAGAACATCGCGCGTCGTTCCGGCGATGGGCGAGGTTATCGCCGCTTCGTTCTCCAGCAAAGCGTTGAAAAGGGTAGATTTTCCTGCATTCGGCGGACCGGCGAGGACAACCCGGTACCCCTCGCGCAGCACGGTCGCGCGCGGGCGGGAGAGCCATTGGTCGAGTTCGTCGCCGAGCCGCACCCCGTCTTCCGCGAACGATGCCGGCAAATCCGCGGCGTCCTCCTCGTCCGAGAAGTCGAGCACCGCCTCCACTTGCGCCGAAAGTGCGAGCACCCGGTCGCGCCATTCGCCGACCTGCTGCGACAGCGCGCCGCCGGCCAGCGCCATCGCCGAGCGCCGCTGCAATTCGGTTTCCGCCTCGAGCAGGCCGGCGAGCCCCTCGGCTTCGGCGAGGTCGATCCGGCCATTGGCGAAGGCGCGGCGGGTGAACTCGCCGGGCGTCGCGGCACGCAGGCCGGACAACTCCGCCAGCGCGCTCTCGACCGCGCTCACCACCGCCCGTCCGCCGTGAAGGTGGAGCTCGGTCACATCCTCGCCGGTCGCGGTTCCCGGCCCCGGCAACCAGAGCACCAGCGCCTGATCGAGCATCTCGCCCCGGCCATCGCGCAGCGTTCGCGCCGCAGCCCGCCGCGCCGGCGGAAGCGCGCCGGCCAATGCGCGCAAGGCGTCGCCCGCGCGCGGGCCGCTGACGCGCACGACCGCGATGCCGGCGGGCAACGCACCGCTCGACAGCGCGAAGATCGTTTCGGCCAGCGCCTTTCCGCTATCGTGAGGAATCGACGTAGGTTTCATAACCGGATCGTACCCTGCGGCCGCTCTCAAACTCCCGTCATCCCGGCGAAAGCTCGGACGACGGATCGATCGATGACGTCCTTCTCGACGCCAGGGGCAGCCCTAGGACTTCCCCTCGTCGGTCGGCTTCTTCTCCGCATTGCGTGCCGCGCCTTCCATGAAGCTCTGGAACAGCTTCAGGCCCGCCTGCCCCATCGGGGCGAGCTGCCGCGCGTAGTCCTGCAACTGGTCGGGATTGCTGACCCCCTTCATCGCCTTGGCCATCATGTCGACATAGACGTCGTTGGCCTTGCCGACGTCGGGGAGACCCATGAAGGTCCGGGCCTCCTCGGGCGTGCAGTCGATCTCGATATGGACCTTCATCGCGGTTCCTCCGTTGGGGTCGGGAAACAAACTGGGTTTGGCATTCGCCGCGCGCAAGCGTTAAGCCCGGCCTACGCAGGTGCAACCGCGAAAGGAAGGGACGACGAAATGAGCGAGACCGCGACCATTGAGACACTGTCGGGCGACCGGACCTTCGGCGCCTACGTCGCGCGGCCCGAGGGAACTCCGCGTGCGGCGATCGTCGTGATCCAGGAGATCTTCGGCGTGAACCCCGGCATCCGCCGCAAGTGCAATCGCTTGGCGGAGGCCGGTTATCTCGCGGTCGCGCCCGATCTGTTCTGGCGGATCGAGCCGGAGGTCGAGCTCGACCCCGACGTCGATGCCGAATTCCAGCGCGCGCTCGAGCTGATGGGCAAGTTCGACCAGGACCAGGGCATCCGCGACATCGAGGCGGCGATCCACTGGATCCGCAGGAGCGAAGGCGTCGCGAAAGTCGGCGCGGTCGGCTACTGCCTCGGCGGGCGGCTCGCCTACATGACCGCGGCGCGCACCGACGTGGACGCCTCGGTCGGCTACTACGCGGTCGGAATCGACAACCTGCTGCGCGAGAAGCACGCCATCGCCAACCCTCTCATGCTGCACATCGCCGGCGACGACGGGTTCGTCGACGAGGCCACGCAGCAGGCGATGCACGAGGGACTCGACGACCATCCCAAGGTCACGCTCCACGACTATCCCGGCCTCGACCACGGCTTCGCCACCGAAGTCGGCAAGCGCCGGAACGAGCAGGGCGCGACGCTGGCCGACGAGCGCACCGCGGAGTTCTTCGCCCGGCATCTCGGCTGAGAGGCGGCAGGCGATGATCAACCGCGCGTCCTGGCGCTTCTCCGGGCATGTCGCCGCGCGCTTTGTCGTCCCGGCGCTGCTGATCGTCGTGACCGCGCTGTTCGCCTGGTGGGAGCCGCTGCGCTGGGGCCTGGTGCTCACCCTCCCCCTGCTGGCGATCGCCGCGTGGGACTTCTTCCAGAAGAAGCACACCCTGCGGCGCAACTACCCGCTGCTCGCGCGGGTGCGGTGGATCATGGAGGATCTGCGCCCCTATGCCCGCGCCTACGTGATCGAGGGCGATCTCGAAGGCCGCCCGTTCAACCATGACGAGCGCGCGCTGGTCTACGCCCGCTCCAAGGGCGAGCTCGACTCGCATCCCTTCGGCACTGAGCTCGACGTTTATTCGGACGAATACGAGTGGCTCGCCCATTCGATCGTGCCGAACGAGGCGGCGCCTTCGGACTGGCGGGTGGACGTCGGCGGGCCGCAATGCGCGCGGCCCTACTCCGCCTCGCTGCTCAACATCTCCGCAATGAGCTTCGGGTCGCTCTCGGCCAACGCGATCCTCGCGCTCAACAAGGGCGCGGCGGCCGGCGGGTTCTATCACGACACCGGGGAAGGCGGCATCTCGCGCTATCACCGCGAGCATGGCGGCGACCTCGTGTGGGAGATCGGCAGCGGCTACTTCGGCTGCCGCGACGGCGAGGGCCGGTTCGACCCCGCGCGCTTTGCCGACATGGCGCAGATCGATCAGGTCAAGATGATCGAGATCAAGCTCAGCCAGGGCGCCAAGCCGGGCCACGGCGGCGTCCTGCCTGCCGCGAAAGTGAGCGAGGAGATCGCCGCCGCGCGCGGGATCCTGCCGCACAAGGACTGCATCTCGCCCGCGGGCCACGCCACATTCTCGACCCCAATCGGCCTGCTCGAATGGGCGGCGCAACTGCGCGACCTGTCGGGCGGGAAGCCGGTCGGGATCAAGCTCTGCGTCGGCAAGCCGCACGAGGTCTTCGCCGTGATGAAAGCCATGCGCGAAACGGGCATCCGGCTCGACTATATCGTGGTCGACGGGGCCGAGGGCGGCACCGGCGCGGCGCCGGTCGAGATGTCGAACCGGATCGGTATGCCGCTGCGCGAAGGGCTGATCCTGCTGCGCAATGCGCTGGTCGGCTGCGGGCTGCGGGACGAGATCCGGCTGTCCGCCGCCGGCAAGGTCCATTCGGGTGCCGGCATGGCGATGAAGTTCGCGCTCGGCGCCGACTGGTGCAACGCCGGGCGCGCCTTCATGTTCGCGCTCGGCTGCGTCCAGTCGATGCGCTGCCACGACGACACCTGCCCCACCGGCGTCGCGACGCAGGATGCGACGCGGCAGCGCGGGCTGGTGGTGATGGACAAGTCGGAGCGGGTCACGCGCTTCCACCGCCACACGCTCCACGCCCTGCGCGAGATGGTCGTCGCCATGGGGCTGGAGAATCCGTGGCAGATCGAACCGTGCGACTTGTCCGAACGGCAGAACAGCGCCCGCTCCGACGCGATCGACCACATCTACAATTTCCTCGAACCCGGGGAGCTGCTGACCGAACCGGGCGGCACGCAATATGCCCGCGACTGGCGCATCGCCCGCGCCGACAGCTTCGCGAAGGCATTATGAACGAGCCCTCGGGGAGCACGCCCGCAGGTCTCGCCGCCTGGCACCGCGTGCTGGCGAACGGCAACCGGCCGGAGGAGCTGGCCGAGATCCTCGCGGACAATGCCGTGTTCCACTCGCCCGTCGTCCACACCCCGCAGGCCGGCAAGGCCACGGTCGTCGCCTATCTCGCCGCGGCCGGCCAGGTGCTCGGCGGCGAGCACTTCCGCTATGTGCGCGAACTGGTCGACGGCCGCGACGCGCTGCTCGAATTCGAGACGCAGATCGACGGCATCCACATCAACGGCGTGGACCTCATTCGCTTCGACGAGAGCGGAAAGATCATCGATTTCAAGGTGATGATCCGGCCGCTCAAGGCGATCAACAAAGTCTGGGAAGCGATGGCGGTCCAGCTCGGGCGCGCGTCAGGCTAGCCGTTCGAGGACGAAGTCCACGCGCTCCTTGGCGCTGACGAGCGGCAGGTCGACCGGCTCGTAGCCGCAGTCGCGCCAGGCGCCCGTCACCGCCGCATCGCTCGCCAGCGCGGCCTCCCAGTCCTGGATTCGCTCCTCGTCGGGCCGGTAGATCGCCTCCCACGGCGGGGCGCGAAACACCGGGCCGTCGTAGCGCAGCTCGCGGCAGGCGCGGTCGATGTCCTCGGGCACCGGCAGGCCTTCGAGCCGCAGGAAGCCGACGATATCGGGAAAGCCGCGGTCGAACACGGTGGGGCCCGGCCGCTCCTCGGCCGCGCGCCAGGCGGCAAGCTCCGCTTCGAACATCGCGCGCGCGAAGCCGGAGGGATCGTCCGCCCGCAAGGCCATCCCGCCGGCCTCGCGCAGGATCGCGCGCGCAACCTCGGGCTCGGTCGCAATCCCGCGCCGTGCCAGCGCCTCGAGCAGCGTTGACTTGCCCGTGCCGGGACCGCCGGTGATAACCGCGCGAGCCGGAACGGGCACAGCCGGCCTACTGGTTCATCGTCGCGAAGAAGTCCTCGTTGGTCTTGGAATCCTTCATCTTGTCGAGGAGGAATTCCATCGCATCGATCGTGCCCATCTGCATGAGGATGCGCCTGAGGACCCACATCTTGGAGAGCTTGTCCTTCTCGACCAGCAGTTCTTCCTTGCGGGTGCCGGACTTGCCGACGTCGAGCGAGGGGAAGATCCGCTTGTCGGAGACCTTGCGGTCGAGCACGATCTCCGAATTGCCGGTGCCCTTGAACTCCTCGAAGATCACCTCGTCCATGCGGCTGCCGGTGTCGATCAGCGCGGTGGCGATGATCGACAGGCTGCCGCCTTCCTCGATGTTGCGCGCCGCGCCGAAGAAGCGCTTGGGCCGCTGGAGCGCGTTGGCGTCGACGCCGCCGGTCAGGACCTTGCCCGAGCTCGGCACGACGGTGTTGTAGGCGCGGCCGAGGCGGGTGATCGAATCGAGCAGGATCACGACGTCCTTCTTGTGCTCGACCAGGCGCTTGGCCTTCTCGATCACCATTTCGGCGACCTGCACGTGGCGCGTGGCAGGCTCGTCGAAAGTCGAGGAGATGACCTCGCCGTTCACGCTGCGCTGCATATCGGTCACTTCCTCCGGCCGCTCGTCGACGAGCAGGACCAGCAGGAAGACTTCCGGATGGTTATCGGTGATCGCCTTGGCGATGTTCTGCATCAGCACGGTCTTGCCGGTGCGCGGTGGGGCGACGATCAGCGCGCGCTGGCCCTTGCCCTGCGGGCTGATGATGTCGATCACCCGCGCGCTCTTGTCCTTCACGGTCGGGTCGAGCGTGTCGAGATTGAGCTTCTCGTCCGGATAGAGCGGCGTCAGGTTGTCGAAGTTGGTCCGGTGGCGGACCGCATCGGGATCGTCGAAATTGACCTTGGTGAGGCTGGTGAGCGCGAAATAGCGTTCGCCGTCCTTCGGCGCGCGGATCTCGCCTTCGACCGTGTCGCCGGTCCTCAGGCCCCATTTGCGGATCTGGTTGGGGGAGACGTAGATGTCGTCGGGGCCGGCGAGGTAGTTCGCCTCGGGGCTGCGGAGGAAGCCGAAGCCGTCCTGCAGCACCTCGATCGTGCCCACGCCCATGATCTTCTCGTCGTACTCGTCGTCCTCCGCCAGCTCGCGCAGGATGCAGAACATCAGGTCCTGCCGGCGCATGGTGGAGGCGCCCTCGACGCCAAGTTCCTCGGCCATCGACACCAGGTCGGCCGGGGGTTTCTGCTTCAGTTCTTTCAAATGCATTGTGTTCGTTCCGTGGTGGAATGGCCGGCAGGTCGATATGGGCTTGGAGAAAGCAGACCCGGCACCGCTTGACCGCGGGGCCTCAGCCGGAAGAGGACTTCGAAATAAACCCGTGCCGCCGCGCCGTCAATTCGCTTTGCGCAAGTTCCGCGCCGGCCGGTCCGGCAATCAGAACGGGCGGACGATCACCAGCACGACGATCAGCGCCACGGCGATCCCCGGCACTTCGTTGAGCAGCCGCAGCTTGCGCCCCTCGAGCGGCCGTTCGCCGCGCGCGAGTTTCTTCGCATAGGCCGCCATCCACCCGTGATAGCCCGACAGCGCGAGCACCAGCAGCAGCTTGGCGTGGAACCAGCCCTGGCTCCAGGCATCGACGGTGACGGCGAGCAGCAGGCCGAGCGCCCAGACGACCAGGATCGAGGGCAGGAGGATGATCTTCAGCAGGTGCCGCTCGCGCTCGACCCAGGCGGTGTCCTCGGCCGATCCGGGCGCGGATTCCTGATGGTAGACGAAGAAGCGCGGCAGCATGAACAGGCCGGCCATCCAGAAGATCACGAAGATCAGATGGCCCGCCTTGAGCCAGTAGTAGGTCATGCCGAGGATGTCCTGCATGGGCGCGATGTAGAGGGTCGCGGGGCGGCCGTCACCCCCTCCATGCACGAACGGTTTCGATCAGCGTCTCGACGTGGGCGATCGGCGTGTGCTGGCCGATCCCGTGGCCGAGGTTGAAGACATGCGGCCGGCCCGCGAAGGCTTCGAGAATCGCCTGCGCCCCGCTCGCCAGCCGCTCGCCGCCCGCGAGCAGCAGCAGGGGGTCGAGGTTGCCCTGGACCGGCATGCCCGCCGGCAGTTCGCGCGCCACCCACGCGGGGTCGAGCGTCTCGTCCACCCCGACCGCGGCGACGCCGGTTTCCCGCGCATAGGCGGGCAGCTTCTCGCCCGAGCCCTTGGGGAAGCCGATCACCGGCAGGCCGGGGAACCGCTCGGCCATGGCGGCGGTCAGGGCCGCGTTGGGCGCGATCACCCAGCGCTCGAATTCGCGCGGGGCGAGGCTGCCGGCCCAGCTGTCGAAAAGCTGCACCGCCTCGGCCCCGGCCTCGATCTGGCCGGCGAGATATTCAGCCGTGACCGCGACGATCGCGTCGATCAGCGCCTGGAACGCCGCGGGATCGCGGTAAGCCATTTCGCGCGCGGCATGCTGGTCGCGGCTGCCCTCCCCCGCCACCATGTAGGTCGCGACGGTCCACGGGCTGCCGGCGAAGCCGAGCAAGGTCGTCTCGGGCGAAAGCCGCGCGCGCACCTGCCGCACCGTTTCGTAGATCGGCGCAAGACGGCCCGGAACCGCCTCCAGACTCGCCAGCGCGGTATCGACCAGCGGCGGCGAGAGCTTCGGCCCCTCCCCGGCGAGGAACTGCAGGTCCTGGCCCATGGCGTAAGGCACAATGAGAATATCGGAAAACAGGATCGCGCCGTCGAACCCGAAGCGCTCGATCGGCTGCAGCGTGACCTCGGCCGCCGCTTCGCTGTCGTAAACCAGCTCCAGAAAGCCGCCCTTCTCGGCCCTCAGCGCGCGGTACTCGGGCAGGTAGCGGCCCGCCTGACGCATGAGCCAGAGCGGCACGTGCTCGCCGCGTTTCCCGCGCAGGGTTTCGAGGAGGAGACCGGGCATTCGAGAGAGTCCAATCCAAATAATATAGTTATTTAAATAGGATGATGGTGTTTGTTGGCCCTGTGGATATCGGGGACAAGCGCGCCCTGCCCGATTTCTCCCGGATTGAACAGGCCCGCCGGCTTCGCGACTCGCCCGCCCGCCGCGTCAACCGATCCTTATCCCCGCTGTCCCCAGCCTGTCGAAAAGCCGCGCGCCATGTCCACAAGGCCGGTGCGGAATGGCTGGTAGCGGGAACGAATTCCGCCGCCGAACTTGTCGCCAGCTTTCTCCCGTGGTTTATGCCGGCATTCTCCACAGCCGATCGCGCCCCAGAACATACACGCCCGGATGAGCCGCCTCCACCTCCATCTCGTCTCCGATTCCACCGGGGAAACGCTCGAAATGGTGGCCAAGGCCGCGCTTGCCCAGTTCGACGCGGCGGAAGTCGTGCGCCATTTCTGGCCCATGGTCCGCTCGCGCCAGCATCTCTCGCGCATCCTGCCCGATCTTGCCGACAATCCAGGTCTCGTGCTGTTCACGCTGGTCAATCCCGAGACGCGCGCGACGCTGGAGGAGCACTGCCGTCAGCTCGGCCTGCCGGCGGTGCCCGCGCTCGACGCGGTGACCGAAGCGCTCGAGGCGCAGCTCGGGCAGGAAGCGCACGGGCGCCCGGGCCGCCAGCATGCGATGGACGACGCCTATTTCCGCCGGGTCGACGCGATCCACTTCACGATCGCGCACGACGACGGGCTTGGGTGGGAGGACTGGGAGCAGGCTGACATCGTGCTCGCCGGCGTGTCGCGCTCGTCGAAGACGCCGACCAGCATCTATCTCGCCAACCGCGGATACAAAGTCGCCAACATTCCGCTGGTCATCGAAAGCCCGCCCCCGCCCGCCCTGTTCGCGCTGCGCCATCCGCTGGTCGTGGGCCTGACCACCGCGCCCGAGCGGCTGGTGCAGATCCGCCGCAACCGCCTGCTCACGCTCAACGAGACGGCCGAGACTTCCTACGTCGATGCCGAGCGGGTGCGCAGCGAGGTCCAGTTCGCCCGCCGCATGTTCGCCGATAACGGCTGGCCGGTGATCGACGTCACGCGCCGCTCGATCGAGGAGACCGCGGCGGCGATCATCCGCCTGCTGGGGGAACGGCCGAGCGATGGCGACGACATGGTCGCCGGATCGAAGCCGATATGACGCTGGTGCTCGCATCGAAGAGCGCCTCGCGCGCGGCCATGCTCGAGGCGGCGGGCGTCGCGTTCGAGGCGCGGCCGGCGCGCGTGGACGAGCGGGCGCTCGAAGCGCAGCTCGGCACCGCTCCGCCCGATCAGGTCGCCCTGGCGCTCGCCGAGGCCAAGGCGCTTGCGGTTGCAGAGCCCGAGCGGCCGGTGCTCGGCAGCGATTCGCTGGTCGTCGTCGGCGGCCGGCGTTTCGACAAGCCCGCCAGCCGCGAGGAAGCGGCCGAGCACCTGCGCGCGTTCTCGGGCCGGGTCATGCACCTCCACTCCGCCGCCGCCATCGCCCGCGGCGGCTCGGTCGTCTGGCGCGAAACTTCACTCGCCATGCTTCACACGCGCAAGTTTACTGAAGATTTCATCCAGACCTACCTAAACGCCGAATGGCCCGCCGTAAGCCACTGCGTCGGGGTGTTCCGAATCGAAGGCCCCGGCGTGCAACTGTTCGAACGGATCCAAGGCGATCAGTTCACAGTGCTCGGAATGCCGCTGCTCCCCGTGCTCGGCGCGTTGCGCGACATGGGGGAGCTGCCGCGATGAGCGCCGCCTATGCCGAAGTGATCGGCGATCCGATCGCGCAGTCGAAGTCGCCGCTCATCCACCGCTTTTGGATCGAAGGCGCCGGGCTCGACGCCGACTACCGCGCGCACCGCGTGGCCGAGGGAGCGCTCGCCGATTACCTCGCCGAGCGCCGGACAGACCCCGCCTGGCGCGGGTGCAACGTGACGATGCCGCACAAGCAGGCGATCATTCCCCTGCTCGACCGGATCGATCCGCTCGCGGCGCGAGTCGGCGCGGTCAACACGGTGGTGCGCGAAGGTGATGCGCTGGCCGGTTACAACACCGACGTGGCCGGGTTCCTCGAACCGCTCGAAGGCATGCTCGGCGAACGGCACCTGTTCCGCATGGCGCGCGTGTTCGGCACCGGCGGGGCGACACGCGCGGTGATCACCGCCCTCGCCGACCACGGGTTCACGCTCGTTCTCGCCGGACGCGATCCGGGGAAGGCGCGCGCGCTGCTGGACGAGCTCGATCCGGGCGGGGAGCATCATGCGGTGGCGCTCGATCACTTCGCGCAGGTGACCGATTTCGCCTTCGACGACCGCGAGGGATGCTGCGACCTGCTGGTCAACACCACGCCGCTGGGCATGCGCGGCCAGGCGCTGCTCGCGTTCGACTTCAGCCACGCGCCGCCGGGATCGGTCGCCTACGACATCGTGACCGATCCGGTGGAAACCGACTTCCTGCAGCGCGCGCAGGCCGCAGGCTTCGGCACGATCGATGGCCTTTCGATGCTGATCGGGCAGGCGGCGGCCGCCTTCGTGCGCTTCTTCGGCACAACCGCGCCGCGCGAGCGCGATGGCGAACTGCGCGAAAGGCTCACGCAATGACCCGCCCGAAGATCGTCGGTCTGACCGGCTCGATCGGCATGGGCAAGTCGACCGTGGCCGCAATGTTCGAACGCGCCGGCGTGCCGGTGTTCGACGCCGATGCCGAAGTGCGGCGCATGCAGGGGCGGGACGGTACGCTGGTCCCGGCGATCGAGGCCGCCTTTCCCGGATCGACCGGGCCCGAGGGCGTCCGGCGCGAGGCACTCGGTGCGCAGGTTTTCGGCGATCCGGCGGCGCTCGCCCGGCTCGAGGGAATCGTCCATCCCGCAGTCGCCGCGCGGCGCAAGGAATTCCTGGTCGAGCATGCGGGCTCCCCCCTGGTCGTGTTCGACATCCCGCTGCTGTTCGAGAAAGGCGGCTACGCGCAGGTCGATGCAATCGTCGTCGTCTCGGCGCCGGCCGACGTCCAGCGCGAGCGCGTGCTTCGGCGGCCGGGAATGACGGCTGAGAAGTTCACGCAGATCCTTGCGCTGCAAGTGCCCGACGAGGAAAAGCGCGCCCGTGCGGACCACGTGATCGACACCGGCCGACCGCTCGCCGAAACCGAGGCCGCGGTGCACGCGCTCGCCGCCGAACTGGCTCGTTAGCCCGGGCTAAAAAAGCGCTTGCCGCCCCTTGTCACTTGGCTGTCCGAAGCCGATAGATAAAGGGATGCGCGAAATCGTATTCGATACCGAAACCACCGGCCTCGACCCCCGCAGCGGGGACCGCCTGGTGGAAATCGGATGCGTCGAACTGATCAACCGCGTGCCCACCGGGCAGACCTTCCACGCCTACTTCAATCCGGAGCGGGACATGCCGGCCGGCGCCGAGGCCGTGCACGGGCTGTCGAGCGCCTTCCTGTTGGACAAGCCGCTGTTTCGCGACACGGTGGGCGCGGTGCTCGATTTCATCGCCGACTCGCCGCTCGTCGCGCACAATGCCGCATTCGATTTCGGTTTTCTCAATTCCGAGCTCGCGCTGTGCGAGCGTGAGGCGGTGTGCATGACCCGGATGATCGATACCGTGGCGCTTGCGCGCAAGCGGCATCCGGGCGCCAAGCTTTCGCTCGACGCGCTGTGCACCCGCTACGGCATCGACCGCAGCCACCGCGTGAAGCACGGCGCGCTGCTCGACGCCGAACTGCTCGCGCAGGTCTACGTCGAACTGACCGGCGGCCGGCAGATCGGGCTCGCGCTCGCTGCGGAAACCGCCAGCGTCGGCATCGTCGCGATGCCGCGACACAGGCCCGTGGCGCGCGTGCGCCGCGAACCACGACCACATGCCGCGAGCCCGGAGGAACTCGCACGACACCAGGCGTTTATCGCCAAGATGACTTCGCCCCTCTGGGGTAGCTGACCGGGGCCGGGGGGTCTCGCCCAAGCAATGGAGAATGATCGCCGATGGATATCCGCATTTCTGGCCACCAGATGGAGACGGGCACCGCCCTGCAGGATCACGCCGCCGAGCGGCTGAACGCGATCGTCGAGAAGTATTTTAACCGAGCGCTCACCTCGCAGGTGACGTTCGGCAAGGCGCCCGCCGGGGCCTTCAGTTGCGACATCGTGACTCACGTGATGCAGGGCATGATCGTCAAGAGCCATGGCGAGGCGCAGGACGCGCACCAGGCGCTCGACCGCGCGGCCGAGAAGATCGACAAGCAGCTCCGCCGCTACAAGCGCCGCCTGCAGGACCGCCATTCGCAGGCCGTGCACGCGCTGCAGGAGGAAGAGGCCGCCTATACGATCTTCGCTCCGGTCGGCGAGGACGTGGAGGAGATCGAGGGCGACGAGCCACCGATGATCGTCGCCGAGACTACTGCCGACATCCCCGAGACGAGCGTGGCCGACGCGGTCATGATGCTGGACCTGCGCGACACGAACGCGATGTTCTTCAAAAACGCTGGCACCGGCCGACATAATATGGTCTACCGCCGCCGAGATGGCTCGATCGGCTGGGTCGAGCCCCGTTGACACCGCGGCGCGCGGACAGGCGCCGGCCACGGAAATCCGCCGGAACGCAAAGGCTTGCTACGGTCGATCGCGCATCCGGCGCGCGACCTATTCGCCGGATCGCGGCATGCTGAACTGATTCGCAACCGAACGATGAACGTACATTTCAAGCTGATTCCCGAAGCATTCGTGCTGAGCGATGCCGGCACCAAGGCCGCGGTTCTGGACGATCTCGCCCAGTGCTTCGCGCGCGCCTACGGCTTCGCCGCGCCCGACGTGCTGGAGGCGCTCGACGAGCGCGAGAAGCTCGGCAGCACCGGCTTCGGCCGGGGCGTCGCCATTCCGCACGCGCGCCTTGCAGGGATCAACCGGCCCGTCGCGGCCGTGCTCAAGCTGTCCGCCCCGGTCGACTTCGACGCGGCCGACGGCATGCCGGTGGAGCTCGCCTTCGGCCTGATCTCGCCCGAGAACGCCGGTGTTGCGCACCTCCACGCGCTGGCCGCCGTTTCGCGGCTGGTGCGCGACGAGGTGACTAACCGGATGCTGCTCGAGGCGACCGACACAGAGGCGCTCATCGCGTCGCTCACCGACGCCAGCGATCGTGACGTCGCCTGAGTCCTCGTCCGGCGCCGGCCCGCACTACCGAGCGCTCGAGGCGCTCTACCGCTCCGCGCCGGTCAATGCGCTGTTCGAATCGACGCTGGAGATCGTCGCCGAAGGGCGCTCGCGCATCGAATTCCTCGTGACCCCGGCTGCATACCACGCCGCCGGCGCGGCGCACGGGACGATCTATTTCAAGATGCTCGACGATGCCGCCTTCTACGCGGCGAACACGCTGATCACCGACCGCTTTCTGCTGACGACCTCGTTCAACCTCCATTTCACCAAGCCCGTGCGCGAAGGCAAAGTGACGGCTGAGGGACGCTGGATCAGCGGCCGGCGGCGCGTGCTGGTCGCCGAAGCGCGGCTGGTCGATGCCGAAGGCGAGGAGATCGGCCGCGGCACGGGCACATTCATGCGCTCGCGCATCGCGCTTTCGAGCCTCGCGGGCTATCGCCCCGACCAGGCCTGATCATGGACGGCCGGCTGCCCGCGCATTTGGAAGCAGCGGCGATTCTACGGCTCGCCGAATCGCTCGGCGGGTTCGGCACGGTTATCGAAAAAGGTGAACGCGACTCGGGCACCATTCTGCTGGTAACGATGTTTCGCGGCCAAGCGGCGCGCCTTTACGAAAAAATGCCGCAGCTCGACGGAACCCGCGCTTTCCTGCTCGTTCGCGAACAGAGCACTGATAATCCAGCGGAATTTTCAGAGTATTTGGCGCGGCGCAAGCGCCAGGACAACGATATCTGGATTTTAGAGGCAGACATCGCGGACCCGGAACGGTTCGTCGCATCCTTGCCGCGTTAAGTTGACATCGAAACGCCGCCGACTATCTGGCCGCGCAACTACCGATGCGCAGGCGGCATGGGCGGCATTCGGCCGCGCGGCAGGCACGCAGACGGGGAACGGCCGGCAGGCCCACTCATCCGACCCATCCTTTAACGCGCTCCAACGCGATTCAGGTCCCAGCCTGCGACTGCGCTCGTTCACCGCCCAAATGTGACGGATCAATGAGTCGAAAGACCCGCCTCGCGTCGTTCGCGGCCATTGCCGCAATGACCAGTTTTACGATTGCCAGCGCCGAAGGTTCCGGCGCCAATGCCCAAGTGGGCGAGAACCCCCAGATTTCCGAACCGGTGCTGACCGAGGAGGTCGTTCCGGTCTTCGTCGAGAAGGAAGTGGTCCAGCCGCTTCCCGGCAGCGCCGCCGCGACGGCGCAGGATCTCACCAGTGCCGGCTCGCTGCGCGAACTGGTCGCGCAGATCCCCGACCGCGGACAGCTTTCGCGCGAGATGGAATGTCTCGCGGGCGCGATCTACTTCGAATCGCGCGGCGAACCGCTCGCGGGCCAGCTTGCCGTGGCGCAAGTTGTGATCAACCGCGCCAATTCGGGCGTCTTCCCCTCGAGCTACTGCGGCGTGGTGTTCCAGCGCGCGCAGTTCTCCTTCGTGCGGGGCGGCGAGATGCCGCGTATTCCGCGTGGATCAGCCGCGTGGGAACGTGCCAAGGCCGTGGCGCACATCGCGCACGAAGGGCTGTGGGAAAGCGAAGCCGCGGACTCGCTCTATTTCCACGCGACTTACGTTAATCCGTCGTGGAGCCGCAGGAAGCAGGCGCGCGCCACCATCGACACGCACGTCTTCTACCGCTGATCCATGAGCGGGGGCCGACGCCCCCGCAGCCTCATGCCCGGTCGGCGATGTCGACCCATACCGGGGTGTGGTCGCTGGCCTTCTCGCGGCCCCGGTATTCCTTGTCGACCCCCGCTGCGATCATGCGGTCCGCAAGTTCGGGGCCGAGCAGCAGGTGATCGATACGGAAGCCGTGGTCACGCTGCCAGGCGCCGGCCTGGTAGTCCCAGAAAGTCCAGACCCCGCCGCGCGGGTTCAGGGTGTCGAGCGCGTCGGTCCATCCGGCGGCGAGCAGCCGGCGGTAGGCGGCGCGCGATTCGGGCTGCATCAGCGCGTCGTTCGCCATCGCGCCGGGCGACCAGACATCTTTGTCGTCGGGAATGACGTTGAAGTCGCCGACGACCGCGCAGGGAATCTCCAACGCCCATAGCTCGGCCATGCGCGCGCGCAGCCGTTCCATCCAGGCTAGCTTGTAATCGAACTTGGGGCCGGGCTGCGGATTGCCGTTGGGCAAGTAGATGCAGGCGATCCGCACGCCGTTCACGTCGGCTTCGATGTAGCGCGCGTGCAAATCCTCCGGATCGCCGGGCAGCGTGCGCCGCGCCTCGATCGGCTGCACCCCGTCGGCGAGGATGGCGACGCCGTTGAAGCCCTTCTGGCCGTGCCAGATCGCCTTATAGCCGATCTTCTCGAACGCGTCGGCGGGGAAGCCCTCGTCCTGGCTCTTGATCTCCTGCAGACAGGCGACGGTGGGGCGGGTTTCCTCGAGCCATTCGATCAGCCGCGGCAGGCGCGCCTTGATGCCGTTGATATTGAAGCTGGCGATTCTCAGAGCAACCTCCCGCACACGGTTGGCGGAGCCTCCCCGGCCCTGCCCTTCAAGGCTTCGCTAGAAGAAAATGCCGTGCTTCGAAAGCGCGGCGCGCGCCCTTGCGGGCCGCGGCGCTAGATTCCGAAGCTGGAGCCGCAGCCGCAACCGGCCGCGGCGTTGGGATTCTCGACCCGGAAGGCCGCGCCGCCCAGCGATTCCACGAAATCGATCGTGCTGCCGGCGACGAGGTCGAGGCTGACCGGATCCACCACCAGGCGCACCCCGTTGGTCACGCTCACGTTGTCGCCCTCATCGGGCGCATCGGCGAGATCGAACTTGTACTGGAAGCCGGAGCAGCCACCCCCTTCCACCGAAAGCCGCAGAACGGCGGGCTTCGCCTGGCGTTCGGCGATCCATGCGATGCGCTTCGCGGCGGCGGGCGTGAGAGTCAGCGTGTGGGCCATGACGGCGATATGGGGATGCGGCGGCACGCGCTCAAGCGGTGCGGATATAGTCGCGCATCGCGGCTGCGTCGCGCTCGACCTCGTCGATCCGCGATTTGACCAGATCGCCGATCGAGATGAAGCCGCACATGATCTCCCCGTCGACCACCGGCAGGTGGCGCACGCGCCGCCGGGTCATCAGCGCCATCGCCTCGTCGACCTTCGTCGACGGCGAAACGGTGATCGCGGGCGCGGTCATCACCTCTCCCACGGTGCGGTCGAATGCCGCGGCCCCTTCTTTCGCCACGCAGTAGAGCACGTCGCGCTCGGAGAAGATGCCCGCGACCCTGCCGCCTTCCATGACCGGCATGGCACCGATTCGGCGCTCCGCGAGCAGGGCGACGGCGTCGCGCATCCGGGTGGCCGCTTCGCACTGTACGATGTCGGCGCGTGCCCGGCCGACGATCAGGCTGGCAATGTCCATTTGTATCCGGCCTCCTTCGCTAGGATCGGAGAATGCCATGAATCGCGCGCCATTGCCAATCGGGAGGGGAATAGGCAGTTGGGGCGGGATGACATCCCGGTCTCCCCTCGACGATCCCGACAAGGCCGCTTTCGCGTGGGCCCGCTACAAGCGGCTGATGCGCGCAATGGTGCTCGTCACGCTGGTCGTAGTCGCGCTGGTCCTGGGCTACATCTATGTCACCGACAGCGCGCTCTCGATCCACTTCTACATTGCCACAGGGCTGGGCGTGGGCGTGGCGATGATGCTCACCGCCGCGTTGATGGGGCTGGTGTTCCTTTCGAGCGGGACCGGTCATGACGAAAGTATCGACGACCCGACGAACGACAAGTGGCGCGACTAGCCGCGCCGATCCCGCGCGCGCCCGGCAGCGGCCCGGGCGGTGGATCCCGCTATCCGGAAAAATCGTGAATTGGCGCGCGGGGCCCGACAGGCTAGCGAGGAAGCGATGACAGCGCCCGCAGCCCAGACCGCCCATCCGTCTTCGCGCTTCTTCGGCCTCTCTTCGTGGTCAGTCTTCGCACCGCTTGTCGCGCTTGCGGCCGTCCTGCTGGGCAAACCCGAAGGCCCCGCCCTCGCGGTGGTGGTCGGCATGCTGCTCTGCGCCGCGATTCTGGCGGCGGTCTACCATGCGGAGATCCTCGCGCACTATCTGGGCGAGCCGTTCGGCACGCTCGTGCTCGCGCTGGCGGTCACGATCATCGAAAGCTCGCTGATCGTCTCGATCATGCTGAGCGAGGGCGCGCAGGCTCAGGCGCTGGCGCGCGACACGCTGATCGCGGCGATCATGATCACGATCAACGGCATCATCGGCATCTGTCTTCTGGCCGGCGGCCGGCGGCATCACGAGCAGCGCTATACCCAGTCGGGCGTGAGCGCGGGCCTGGCCATGCTGGCGACGCTGTCGGTGCTGACGCTGATCCTGCCGAACTACACGACCAGTGCGAGCGGCGCCTTCTACAATTCGCAGCAGCTCGTGTTCGTGGCGATCATCTCGCTGCTGATCTACGCGACGTTCGTCGTCGCGCAGACGATTCGCCATCGCGACCATTTCCTGCATCACATTCCGGACGCGGACGACCATGCCCACGAAGCGCCGGTGATGCGTCCGAAGGCGCTGGCGGCGGCCGCCTTCATGCTGGTCGCACTGGTGGCCGTGGTGCTCCTGGCCAAGAATCTTTCGCCGCTGATCGAAATCGGCGTGGCGGCGATCGGCGCGCCGCGTGCGCTGGTCGGGATCATCATCGCCGCACTGGTGCTCGCGCCGGAAGGTTTCGCGGCGCTGCGGGCCGCGCGCGCCAATCGCGTGCAGACCAGTCTCAACCTCGCGATCGGCTCCGCCCTCGCCTCGATCGGGCTGACCATCCCCGCGGTCGCGACGGTGGCGCTGGTCCTGGGTCTCGATCTCGAACTCGGCCTGTCGATGCCTTCGATCGTGATCCTTGCCCTAACCCTGTTGGTCGCCGCGATAACGCTGGGCCGTGGACGCACCACCGTGGTCCAGGGCGTGATTCACCTGACGATCTTTGCGACCTTCCTGTTCATCACGATCGTGCCCTAGCCGGCGTCAGTTCCGGTAGAGCGCGTCCAGCCGCGGTTGGTAGCGT
>JAPSJS010000048.1 GCA_031178065.1 Altererythrobacter sp. | reverse complement strand
GCGAGGGGCTGGAGAACCTGAAGGCCCACAAGGCCTACAACGGCGGCGCGCTGACGCTGTCGAAAGTGCGCGGCGACAACAAGGGCGGCGCGATCGCCCGCTTCGCCGAAGTGACCGACCGCGCCGCGGCCGAGAAGCTGCGCGGCACCACGCTTACCCTGCCGCGCGCCGCACTCCCTCCGCTGGAGGAAGGCGAATACTACCACGCGGACCTGATCGGCCTTTCCGCCGTGACCGACGTGGGCGAACCGGTCGGCACGGTCGTCTCGGTCGAGAACTACGGCGCCACGGACCTGGTCGAGATCGAGAAGCCCGACGGGAAGCGCTTCCTCGTGCCGATGATCGAGGCCGCCGTGCCCGAGTGGAACGGCGAGCGGCTGGTCGTGAGCCGCGACTTCGCCGAGTAATCCGGCGCCGAGCAGCCGGGCGTCAGCCTCACCGTTCCGGGTCGGCCTTTCCGAAAAGCCAGGCTTTTGGCGCACGGCGTGCGGAGCGCTTCGCTGCGGGTGCCCGCAGGCGCCGCGTGAAGTCGTGTGAAGCGCGCTCGTGGTCGCTGTTCCAGAGGCGCATGAGGAATTCGTCCTGCATTGGTCTGCCCTTTCATTCGATGGCCCGGAAATGGCCTGGGAAGGCGGCAAAGACCAACAAAAGGGCTGGCGCAGGTCATAAGGAAAACTTATGGATGCGGCGATGGAGAACCTGCCGCCCCTTTCCGCGATCCGGGCGTTCGAAGCGGCCGGCCGGCTCGAACACTTCTCCCGCGCGGGCGAGGAGCTGGGCATGACCCAGGCCGCGGTCAGCTATCAGATCCGCCAGCTCGAGCAGCGGATCGGCCAGCAGCTCTTCATCCGCGAGAAGGGCGGCGTGCGCCTGTCCGATGCCGGGCGGCGCCTGCTGCCGGCGGTCAGCGGCGCCTTTGCCGAACTGCGCCAGGCCTTCGCCGGCTTGCACGAGGAAGCCGCCGGAGTGCTGGCGATCAGCGCCCCCGTTTCCTTCGGCGCCACCTGGCTTTCGTCGCGCATCGGCAGCTTCCAGCTGCGGTTCCCCGACCTGGCGGTGCGGCTCTCGCTCAGCAACGGTCTGATCGACTTCGCGCGGGACGATTTCGATCTGGCAATCCGCATCGGGTCCGGAAAGTGGGACGGGCTTCGGAGGGAGTTCCTCTACCGCGCGCACGTCACGCCGATCTGTTCGCCCGAGTTTCTTGAGCGGCATGGCATACGGCGGCCGGAGGACTTGCTGCAGGTCGAGCGGCTGGGTCCGAACGATCCGTGGTGGGCCGGCTGGTTCGCCGCGGCCGGCGTGAGCGAGGCGCCGGCGCCGCGCCGGGGCATCATGTTCGACACCCAGTCGCAGGAAGCCAATGCGGTCCAGGCCGGCTTCGGCATCGCACTGATGACGCCGCTGTTGTGGCGCGCCGAGCTCGAGAGCGGCCGGCTCGTCCAGCCCTTTGACACGCTCTACCAGCCGGGCGGCTCGAACTGGATCGTCCACCCTGCGGGCCGGATCGGCGTGCGCAAGATCGAGCGCTTCCGCGAATGGATTCGCGAGGAACTCGATCACGACTCCGACCTTCTGCCCGAGCCACTGCTGACTCCGCCGGAGTAGCGCCTACCGCCTGATCGGCTGTTCTTTCGCCAGGTGGTTGCGGATTGTGGTGGCGGCGACGCCGGCCTGGCCCATGGCGTGGCTGATCTGGTCGAGGCCGACGACCACGTCGCCCGCGGCGAAGAGGCCGGGGACGGTGGTTTCCAGGTGTTCGTCGACCACGATGCAGCCGTCCTCGCTCGTCTTCGCCCCGGCGAGCTGCGCCAGCTCGGACCGGACGGTCGTGCCGAGCGCGGGATAGACGCTGTCGAACGCCATGCGCACGTCGGCGGTGTCGAACGCAAGCCGCTCGCCCTCGATCGCGAAGCCACCGCAGGGGCCGGCGACGCGGGCGATACCCGCTTCCTCGAGCTGCGCCGAACATTCGCGGTCGAGATCGTGATCGCCGTGGGGGCTGACGAGCGTCAGGTCCGCGGTATAGCCGCGCAGGAACAGTGCCTCGGTGGTGCCGTGCTTGCCGGTGCCGATCACCGCCACCCGGCGGTCGGTCACCTCATAACCGTCGCAGACCGGACAATAACGCAGCAGCCCGCGTGAGAGCGCCTCGTCGTGAACCTCGTCGGCCAAGGCATCGGGGCGGCGGTTGACGACGCCCGTGGCGAGCAGGACGGCGCGCGCGGTGTAGGTGCCGCTGTCGGTGCCGACGGTGAAGCGCTCGCCGGCCTTCGCCAGATGCTCGACCCGCTTCTCCTCGCGCAGGGCGCCGTACTTGCGGGCCTGCTCGTGCATCCGGCGCAGTAGCTCCTTGCCCTCGATGCCGTCGGGAAAGCCGGCGTGGTTGTGGGTGCAGGGTATCCACGCCGCACGGCTCGTGCCGGAGTCGAACAGTCGGATCGAGAGATGATAGCGCGCGAGATAGATCGCAGCGGTCAGGCCGGCGGGGCCGGCGCCGATGATGATGCAGTCGTCGGTTTCGCTCGCATGTGTGTCGCTTGCCATTCGACCCCCTCTTGCGCATGGGCGAGGGCATGACCTTCGCCGCTACCATCCTAACGCTCTATCCCGAGATGTTTCCCGGGCCGCTTGGCATTTCGCTTGCCGGGCGAGCGCTGGAGCGGAGGGACTGGGCCTGCGAGGCGGTGCAGATCCGCGACTTCGCGACCGACAGGCACCGGACAGTGGACGACACGCCGGCCGGCGGCGGGGCGGGCATGGTGCTCAAGGCCGACGTGATGGCGGCGGCGCTGGATTCGGTGCTGGCGAAGCCCTCTCCCCTTCAGGGGAGAGGGTTGGGAGAGGGGGACGTGGTGCATCCGACCGACAATCCCCTCCCCCCGACCCCCTCCCCTGAAGGGGAGGGGGAGAGACCCATCCTCGCCATGACGCCGCGGGGCAAGCCGATCACGCAGGCGCGGATTCGGGAGCTGGCGGCGGGGCCGGGCGTGGTGATCCTGTGCGGCCGGTTCGAGGGGTTCGACGAGCGCCTGTTCGAGGCGCGGCCGCAGATCGAGCAGGTCAGTCTCGGCGACGTCGTCCTCTCGGGCGGAGAGCCCGCCGCGCTGGCCATTCTCGATGCTTGCATTCGCCTGCTTCCCGGCGTAATGGGCGCGCCTTCGAGCGGGGCCGAGGAATCCTTCGAGGAAGGGCTTCTCGAGTATCCGCAATATACCCGACCTCAGGAATGGGAAGGGCGCACGATCCCTGAAGTGCTGCGATCGGGGGATCATGCGAAAATCGCGGCGTGGCGCAAGCAACGCAGCGAGGAAGACACACGGTCACGCAGACCGGACCTTTGGGAGCGCTACAGTGGCGCTCGGGACCAGTCTGCCTCTGGCGCGCGGCAAAAAAGGTAAGGACGCAGGTCATGAACCTGATTCAGCAGCTCGAGGCCGAAGCCATCGAGAACCTCGGGAAGGACGTTCCCGAATTCCGCGCCGGCGACACCCTGCGCGTTGGCGTGAAGGTTATCGAAGGCACGCGCGAGCGTGTACAGAATTTCGAAGGCGTGGTGATCGCCCGTTCGAACCGCGGCATGGGTTCGAACTTCACCGTGCGCAAGATGAGCTTCGGCGAAGGCGTGGAGCGCGTGTTCCCGCTCTACTCGCCGATCGTCGACTCGATTACCGTGGTTCGCCGCGGCGTCGTGCGCCGTGCGAAGCTCTACTACCTGCGCGGCCGCACCGGTAAATCGGCCCGCATCGCCGAGCGCCGCGACAATCGCCCGACCGACAAGGCCTGAACGCCTCAATCGGGAACGAGACAAGCGAGGGGCGCTCCGGCACGGGTCGGGGCGCCCCTTTTGCGTTCGGGCGCTATCGGGGGTTCAAGGATATTTGCGGTTGCGGGCGAGGCGCTGAACGCTAAGCCCCGGCCACCAAGCGAGGAGTGACAGATGGGTTATCGGGTGGCAATCGTCGGCGCGACTGGGAACGTCGGGCGCGAGATAATGCAGATTCTCGCCGAACGTGAATTCCCCTGCGACGAGATTGCCGCGGTGGCGAGTTCGCGCTCAATCGGCACCGAGGTCGAATTCGGCGACACCGGCAAGATGCTCAAGTGCAAGAACATCGAGCATTTCGATTTCGCCGGGTGGGACATCGCGCTGTTCGCGGCCGGTAGCGGCCCGGCCCAGGAATATGCGCCTAAGGCGGCCGCGGCGGGCTGCGTGGTGATCGACAACTCCTCGCTCTACCGCATGGAGCCGGACGTGCCGCTAGTCGTGCCGGAGGTGAACCCCGATGCGATCGACGGCTATGCCAAGCGCAACATCATCGCCAATCCGAACTGCTCGACCGCGCAGCTCGTCGTCGCGCTCAAGCCGCTGCACGATGCAGCGACGATCAAGCGTGTGGTGGTGAGCACCTACCAGTCGGTCTCCGGCGCCGGGAAGGCGGGGATGGACGAACTGTTCGAGCAGAGCCGCGCGATCTTCGTTGGCGATCCGGTCGAGGCGAAGAAGTTCACCAAGCAGATCGCCTTCAACGTGATCCCGCATATCGATGTCTTCCTCGACGACGGCTCGACCAAGGAAGAGTGGAAGATGGTCGTCGAGACCAAGAAGATCCTCGACCCGAAGATCAAGCTCAACGCCACCTGCGTGCGGGTGCCGGTGTTCGTCGGCCACTCGGAAGCCGTGAACATCGAGTTCGAAAACGAGCTGTCGGCCGAAGCGGCGCAGGACATCCTGCGCGAGGCGCCGGGCGTGATGCTCGTCGACAAGCGCGAGGACGGCGGATACGTCACCCCGGTCGAGAGCGCCGGCGACAGCGCCACCTACGTCAGCCGCGTGCGCGAAGACCCGACGGTGGAGAACGGCCTGACCCTGTGGTGCGTCTCCGACAACTTGCGCAAGGGCGCGGCGCTCAACGCGGTGCAGATCGCGGAGCTGCTCGGGCGGCGGCACCTGAAGAAGGGGTGACGCGGGGGAGGGCATGCGGCACAACCTCCGCATGACCCTCGCCGCCGATCTCTACTTCAGCTTCCGCAGTCCCTACAGCTATCTGGCGGTGGGGCGGTACCGGGCGCTGGCGGAGGCGCACGACCTCGAGATCGCCTTGCGGCCGGTCTATCCGCTGGCGATCCGCCAGCCGGATTTCTTCGAACGCAGTGACCCGAACTGGCTGCGCTACACGTTCCTCGACATGATGCGCGTGGCGCAGTTTCACGGGATTCCGTTCGGTCCGCCGCGGCCCGATCCGATCGTGCAGGACATCGCCACGCGCACGATCGCGGCGGAGCAGCCATACATTCGCCGAATTACCCGGCTCGGGCAGGTGGCGGCGCGGCGGGGAAGGGGCCTCGCCTTCGCGCACGAGGCGGGCATGCTGATCTGGGGCGGGGCCGAGAATTGGCACGAGGGCGAGCACTTAGCAGGTGCGGCGCAGCGGGCCGGGCTCGACCTTGCGGAACTCGATGCCGAGGTGGCGGCACAGGCGGATGAACTCGACGGCGAGATCGCCGCCAACCAGCAGGCACTGGAGGACGCAGGCCACTGGGGCGTGCCGACGCTGGTGTTCGACGGCGAGCCGTTCTTCGGACAGGACCGGATCGACATGGCAACGTGGCGGATGGAGCAGAAGGGGCTTGCCGCCCGCGCCTGATCGTTTGCGCGCGGGCGCCTCGCAACCTACCATCCCGCGTCTATGAGCGGCATCATCCCATACGATCCCCTCAACACGCCCAAGCCCTTTGCCAAGCGCGTGTGGATCGTCGACGGGCCGGAAATCCGAATGGACGTCGGCCCGTTCAAGGTGCCGTTCCCGACGCGAATGACGGTGGTTCGCCTGCTGTCGGGGGACTTGTGGATCCACTCGCCGATCGCGCCCGATCAGGCGCTGCTCGAACGGATAGAGGCGCTGGGGCCGGTGCGTCACCTGATCGCGCCCAATTCGCTCCACTACTGGTACATGGCCGACTGGCTCGCGTGCTATCCGGACGCGACCAGCCATGCCGTACCGGGGCTGGAGCGGGCGAAGCGGCCGTTCCGCATCGACCGGACACTGGGGCCCGGCGAGAGCACGGCATGGCAAGACGAGATCGCCTGGGTTCTGATGCAGGGCTCGGTGGTGAACGAGGCGGTCTTCCTCGTCCGGCACGCGGGCGTCTGCGTGCTGACCGACCTGATCGAGAACTTCGAGCCGGCGCGCGTCCCCAACCCGCTGATGCGCTGGATCGTCCGGCTCGGCGGAGCCGATGGCTCGACCCCGCTCGACATGCGGGCGACCTATCTCCTCCGCCGCCGCCGGATCGCGCAGGCTGCGCGTGCGATACTGGATTGGCCGGCCGAGAAAGTCGTGATGGCCCACGGCCGTCCCTACGAGCGTGGCGGCGCGGCGGAGCTGCGGCGCGCGCTGGGCTGGGCCGCCCGCGGCTGAGGCCTAGTGCCCCGCGGCGTCGGCGGCGGGCGCGGCGACGCCCTTCGCAGGACGCATCAGGAAGGCGAACGGGACGGCGGCGAGCGCCATCCACATCATCAGCCAGAAATCGTCGATATAGCCGATCATCGCCGCCTGCCGGTTGATCTCGGCATCGATCATCGCGAGCCCCGCCTGGCCGAGCGCCTGGAACCGGTCGACGGCCGAGAGGTCCAGCGAGCCGAGGCTCTGGGCGGTCACATGGCTGCCGAGCTCCTCGTGGCTGATCTGGATGTTGCGCGCGAGCAGGATCGTCGTGACCGAGATCCCGACCGAGGCGCCGAGCGAGCGCACGAGGTTGAGCAGGCTCGCCCCGTCGGTGCGCAGGCGCGGCTCCAGCGTAGAAAAGGCGGTGACGTTAAGCGGGATGAACACCAGCCCCATGCCGAGCCCCTGGATCAGCCCCGAGAGGATGAAGTGGTAGGAGTCGGCCCCGAGCGACCAGTGCGCCATCTGCCACTGCGAGAAGGCGGTGATCGCAAAGCCGCTGGCCACCACCACGCGCGCGTCGAGCCCGCGGCGGATGAGCACGCCCGAGAGCTGCATCGAGATCAGCACCCCGACGCCGCGCGGCATCAGCACAATGCCGGTGTCGATCACGCCGTAGCCGAACAGGTGCTGCAGCATCGGCGGCAGCAGCGCCATGTTGGCGAACATGACGACGCCGATCACGAACATGAAGCACAGCGCCAGAGTGAAGTTCCGGTCGCGGAACATCCACCCTTCGAACAGCGGGCCGCGGGCGGTCGCCATGTGGACGATCGCCATCCACCCGGCGCTCGCGGCGAGGAAGGTGTAAAGCCAGATCTCCCCCGCATCGAACCAGTCGAGGTGGGCGCCGCGATCGAGCAGGAGCTGGAACGAGGCGAGGGCGAGGCCCAGCAGCGCGAACCCTGTGAGGTCGAAGCGCCGCGCTGCGCCCTCGCGGTGCGGAAGCTCCGCCATCAGGATCGCCAGCGCCAGGACGCCGACGGGCAGGTTGACGTAGAAGACCCAGCGCCAGTTCGCACTCTCGGTCAGCCAGCCGCCGAGGATAGGGCCGAGGATCGGGCCGATCATGATCCCCATGCCCCAGATCGCCATGACCTGCGCATGGCGGCTGGGGCGCGAGGTATCGAGCATGAAGCTCTGGCTCAGCGCCGGGATGAACGCGCCCGCGACCCCTTGGAGCGCGCGGAACAGCACCATCTCCTCCAGGTTCTGCGCCATGCCGCAGAGCATCGAGGTGCCGATGAACCCGGCAACCGAGAGGATGAACAGCCGCCGCCCGCCGACCCGGTCGGCCAGCCAGCCGGTCACCGGCATGGCGACCGCCGAGGCGACGATATAGCTCGTCAGCACCCAGGTGATGCTTTCCGAGGTTGCGCCGAGCGTGCTTTGCATGTGCGGAATCGCGACGTTGGCGATCGTCGTGTCGAGCACCTGCAGCAGCGAGGCGGCCATGATCCCGACCAGCAGCAGTGCCGGGTTGCGGACGGGGAGCTGCGCGACGTCCGCCGGCGGTGCGCCGGAGCGGGCGGGAAGGGCAGCCGAGGCCACTTGCGTTCCGGCCCTAGCGCTCGCGGCCGTCGGTGAAGACGGTCACCTCGGTCGAAAGGCCGGCGATGAGCTGGCGCGGGCTCTTACCGTCAATCTTGATGCGCACCGGCACGCGCTGGGTCACCTTAACCCAGTTGCCGGTCGCGTTCTGCGCGGGGAGGACGGAGAACTCCGATCCGGTGGCGGCGCCGATCGAGGCGACATGGCCTTTCAGCACGACATCGGGATAGGCGTCGACGCGGATCTCCGCCGGCTGGCCCACGCGCATGTCGGCCAGTTCGGTCTCCTTGAAGTTCGCCTCGAGGTAGGAGCTTGCCTCGCGGACGATGGTCACCACCGGGAGCCCCTGCATGACCTGCTGGCCGATCTGGAGGCGGTCGGCCTGCGAAACGACGCCGGCAGCCGGTGCACGCACTTCGGTCCGCCGCAGGTTGAGCTCGGCCGCCGCCCGCTGCGCCTCGCCCGCCGCGATCTGCGGATTCTTGTCCGGCACGGCTGCGCCTCGTGCGAGCTTGGCCCGCGCTTCGGCCTGGAGGGCCAGCGCGATCCGGAGCTCCTCGCGCGCCTGCTGCACCGCGTGTTCGGCCGCGTCATGTTCGGTCTTCGTCAGGAAGCCGCGGTTGTAGAGCTCGTCCTTGCGCGCGAAATTCGCCTCGGCGAAGGCGATGTCCTCGCGTGCGGCGGACACCGATGCGCCCGAAAGGTCGCTGCTGTTGCTGAGCGCGGTGACGTTCGCCTGCGCCTGCGCGATCGCGGCATTGGCCTGCGCGATCTGGAGTCGGTAGGGCTCCGGGTCGATCCGGAACAGGAGGGCGCCGGCGGTGACGCGCTGCCCGTCGTCGACCGCGACCTCGACGATCTGCCCGCCGACTTCGGCAGAGACGGCGACACGGTCCTGCTGGACATAGGCGTTGTCGGTCGAAACCTCGCCCTGCACGCTCAGCCAGTAGAGGCCGCCGGCGATCAGCATCGCCAGCGGCACGGCCGCCATCAGGGCGATGCGGCCCCAGCGGCGCGGCCTGGCGGGCGCCGGTTCGGGCTGTTCGGAGATTCGTTCGGGCGCGGAGACTTCGTCCGCGGCTTCGGGCAGCGCTGCGGGATTGGCGTCAGCCATTGGCGGCAAGCTCCTTCGACGGGGCCGAAAGGTTGGTGGAAACGCGTTCGAGCATGGCCATGAAGACCGCCTCCTCCTCCGCGTCGAAGCCGGCCAGCATGGCTTCGATCAGGCCGTCGAGCGCGGCGCGGATGCGGGCGATCTTGCCGCGGCTATGGCTTGTGAGGTGCAGCAGGCGCGCGCGGCGGTCGTCCGGATCGGCGCGGCGCTCGACGAGGCCGGCTTCCTCCATCCGGTCGACCATGCGGCACAGTGTGATCGGCTCGATCTCCAGCCGCTCGGCGTAGAACGCCTGATTGCGGCCTGGGTACCGCTCGAGATTGAGCAGCAACCGCGCTTGGGCCGCCGTCACACCCGCCCCTCGCACCCGTTCGTCGAAAGCGCGGCGCAGCAGGCGCGAGTTGTCGGCGAGGAGATAGCCTGCATTGGTGTCCATGCGCGCGCATATAATAAGCGTGCTTACATACTCAAGCGGTTTGCGTATCGCAGTCGATCGGGTAGGCGGCGAGGATGAAAAACGCCGACATCGGAGTAAGAAGCGAGCGCGTGACGTCGTTCGACGGAGTGGAGCTGGCCGTCCGCCGCATGGGCGCGGGCAGGCCGGTGCTGATGCTGCACGGGCTGTTCTCGAGCGCGGAAATGAACTGGATCCGCTTCGGGCATGCGCGGAAGCTGGCCGAGGCCGGATTCGAGGCAATCATGCCCGACCTGCGGGCGCACGGCGACAGCGCCAAGCCGCATGAGCCGGAGGCCTATCCGCAGGGCGTGCTGGCGAAGGACGCGGCGGCTCTCGTCGAAGCGTTGGGACTGGAAGATTACGATCTCGTCGGGTTCTCGCTCGGCGCGCGTACCTCGGCGCGTGCGGTGATCGAGGGGCTCCGTCCGCGGCGGCTGGTGCTGGGCGGGATGGGGCTCGAAGGGCTGGCCGGCTGGAGCGGGCGCTCGGCCTTCTTCATCGACGCGATCGACCGCTTCGAGGAGATCGAGCGCGGCGATCCGGCGTTCATGGCGGTCAGCTTCATGAAGACGATGAAGATCGACCGCGTGGCGGCGCGGCTGCTGCTCCAGGCTGTGGACGACACCGATCCCGAGGAGCTGGCGAAGATCACCATGCCGACCCTGGTCCTGTGCGGCGACAAGGACGACGACAACGGCTCGGCGACCAAACTCGCGGAGGCGCTGCCCGACGCGCGCCATGTGGAGATACCCGGCACGCACATGAGCTCGGTCACCGAAGGCGCGCTGGGCGATGCGCTGGTGGAGTTTCTCGGCGCAACCGCTTGATTCGCGTCCTGCGGAGGTTCAGAAACCGGTATCTGCCGAAACCGGTTCCCGCATGAGAGGATGCCCCAGATCATGAAGTTCGCACCCGTCGCGCTTGCCGCGCTTGCCGTCTCGCTTGCCGTTCCCGCTCACGCGCAGGAAACCAGCCCGCCCGCCAGCGAGCAGACCGCGCAGCAGGCATATCCGATGACGCCGCAAGGTGCGGCCGCCTGGGTGGCGATGGTAGAGAAGGACCTGTTCGACTACTCGGTCGATGCGAGCAGGGTCTATTGGGTCAACTCGACCTACATCACCGACGACACCGACGCACTCGCTGCGCAGATCGGCGCGGAAGGGACCGAGAAGTCGGTCAAGTACGCGCTCGATGCCGCGAAGTACGCGCAAGTCCAGGGGCTCGACCCCGATGTCGCGCGCAAGCTGGACATCCTGCGGAACGGCATCGTCCTGCCAGCGCCGACCACGCCGGGCGCCGCGACCGAGCTCAACGAGATCGCAACCAGCCTGCAGAGCCAGTACGGCAAGGGCCGCGGCACGCTGAACGGGCAGGAGATATCCGGCTCCGACATCGAGGCCGAGATGGGCAACCTCGAGCACACGCCCGAGGAATATGCCGAGATGTGGGCGAGCTGGCACGACAACGTCGGCGCGCCGATGAAGGAAGAATACGTCCGCATGGTCGAGATCGCCAATGCCGGCGGGACCGAGCTCGGGTTCGACGACGTGGGGGCCATGTGGCGCTCGGGCTACGACATGAGCCCCGAGGAATTCACCGCCATGACCGAGCGGCTGTGGCAGGAAACCCGGCCGCTCTACGAGGCGCTTCACACCTACGTGCGCACGCAGCTCAACGAGAAATACGGCAACGCGGTGCAGCCGACGACCGGGCCGATCCGCGCGGACCTGCTCGGCAACATGTGGGCTCAGGAATGGGGCAATATCTACCCGATCGTCGCGCCGGAGGGTTCAGGCGATCTCGGCTACGACATCGGCGAACTGCTGGAAGCTCAGGGGAAGAAGCCGCTCGACATGGTGAAGATCGGGGAGGGCTTCTATTCCTCGCTGGGCTTCGAGCCGCTGCCCGAGACCTTCTGGGACCGCAGCCTGTTCACCAAGCCGGCCGACCGCGAAGTGGTGTGTCACGCGAGCGCATGGAACGTCGACAACGTCGACGACATCCGCATCAAGATGTGCATCAAGGTGAACGCGGACGACTTCGTCACCATCCATCACGAACTCGGCCACAACTACTACCAGCGCGCCTACAACGAGCAGCCCTACCTCTATCTCAACGGTGCGAACGACGGGTTCCACGAGGCGATCGGCGATTTCGTCGCGCTCTCGATAACGCCCGAATACCTGGTCCAGATCGGCCTGCTCGACCGTGCCCAGGTGCCGGGCGAGGAGAAGGACATCGGCCTGCTGCTGCGGCAGGCGATGGACAAGGTCGCGTTCCTGCCCTTTGGCTTGCTGGTCGACAAGTGGCGGTGGGGCGTGTTCGACGGCTCGATCACGCCGGCCGAATACAACACCGCCTGGACCGAGCTGCGGCGCGAGTACCAGGGCATCACGCCGCCGGTCGAACGGCCGGCCGACGCCTTCGATCCGGGCGCGAAGTACCACATCCCGGGCAACACGCCCTACATGCGCTACTTCCTCGCGCGAATCCTGCAGTTCCAGTTCTACAAGGCCGCGTGCGACCAGGCCGGCTGGGAAGGGCCGCTCCACCGCTGCAGCTTCTACGGCAACAAGGAAGTTGGCGCGAACCTGGCCCAGATGCTGGAGATGGGCGCGAGCGAGCCCTGGCCCGACGCGCTCGAGGCGTTCACCGGCACCCGCGAGATGAGCGCCAAGCCGATGCTCGAATACTTCGCACCGCTGAAGGCATGGCTCGACGAGCAGAACGCGGACAAGCCGACCGGGTGGTGAAACAGGTGTGAGTCCACGCGAAGGCGGGGGCCGCATGCCACTGGCGCTCCGCCGATATCCTGAGGTCCCCGCCTTCGCGGGGACTCGGAGAAGGCGGCAAGGTCGGCTATCCTCTCTCCACAGCAGAGGGCTGCTCGGAGGACATCATGCGGGTTTTATCGCTTCTATGCCTGGCGGCGGCCGCCTGCGCGCCGGTTGCCGGGGAATCGGGTGCCACGCCAACCGGCGATGGCGCCGCGCTGTTCGTCGCCAACAAGTTCGGCAACTCGCTGTCGAAGATCGACCTCGAAAGCGGCGAGGAGGTCGCGCGGGTCGATAGCTGCGCCAATCCGCACGAGCTCGCGACATCGCCCGACGGCACGCACGTCGCGCTTGCCTGCTACGGCGGCACCAGCGTTGACGTGTTCCGCGCGAGCGATCTCTCGCGCGTCAAGCGGATCGAGCTGGGCGAGAACGCGCGGCCGCACGGGATCGTCTGGCACGCGAGTGGCGACCTCTATGCGAGCGCCGAGGGGCGCCGGTCGATCTTCTGGATCCGCAATCCGCTGAGCGAGAATGCCGAAACCTTCGAGCTCTCAACCGGGCAGGAAGGCACGCACATGCTCGCCGTCGCGCCAAATGCGCGGCATGCGTGGACGGTCGACATGGGATCGAAGACCGTCACGCTGGTCGACCTGTTGACCCGCCGCGCGCCACGTTCGGTCGAAGTCGGAATCGAGCCAGAAGGGATCGATCTCGCGCCGGACGGCGAGACGCTGTGGGTCTCCGCGCGCGGTTCGGACAAGGCCTTCGCGCTCGACCCGCAGACGCTGGAAGTGCGGCACGAGGTCGCGACCGGCGACTTCCCGCTGCGTCTGGCGATCCGCCCGCAGGGGGACGTTGCGGTAACGTCCAACCTAGCCGACGGTTCGCTGACGGTGATCGATCTGGCCGCGGCGCGTGCGGTGCGCACGATCACCGTCTCCGGACGCGAGGAGGCCGAAGCGCGCCAGCAGGTCACGATCGTCTGGTCCGAAGACGGAGAACGCATCTACGTCGCCGAGACGGGGAGCGACACGATCGCCGAAGTCGACTTCGCCAGCGGCAAGGTGCTGCGGCGGCTGGTCACCGGCGACGGGGGCGACGGGCTGGCGATCGTCGGTTGAGCGCGAAGAAAGAGCCGCTGCCGGCGGTGGGTTGGCGCGAACTCGTCGCGCTGCCCGAGCTGGGCCTCACGGCCGTTCCGGCCAAGATCGATACCGGCGCGCGCACGTCGTCGCTCCACGCGACCGTGCTCGACCGGTTCGAGCGCAATGGGCGAAACTACGTACGCTTTGCGGTCGATTTCGGGCGCCAGCACGTGCGCCAGGTGTGCGAGGCGGTCCAGGTCGACCGGCGCGGGATCACCAGCTCCAACGGCGAGACGCAAATGCGCTTGATCGTGAAGACGCCGATGCGTATCGGCGCCGTCGAATTCCGTGCCGAGATCAGTCTTGCCGACCGCTCGGACATGCAATTTCCCCTGCTGATAGGCCGCACGGCACTCCGCCGCCGGTTCGTCGTTGATTCGGGTAGCTCGTGGCTCCAGTCGCCAGGGCGCATGCCGAGGAAAGATCGCGTGCCATGAAGATCGCCATGCTTGCCCGCAACCCGAACCTCTACTCGCACCGGCGGCTGGTGGAGGCGGCGGAGGCGCGGGGACATGCGCTGGACGTGCTCAACACGCTGCGCTGCAATGTCCAGATCGCCTCGCACCGGCCCACAGTGACCTACAATGGCGAGACCCTGACCGGTTACGACGCGGTGATCCCGCGCATCGGCGCCTCGATCACGCACTACGGTCTTGCGATCCTGCGCCAGTTCGAGATGAGCGGCGTCTGGCCGCTCAACGAAAGCGTCGCGATCGGCCGCAGCCGCGACAAGCTGCGCTCGATGCAGATCCTCGCCAAGCACGGGCTGGGTCTGCCGCTGACGGCGTTCGCGCACGATCCCAAGCAGACGAGCGAGATCATCCGTGCGGTCAAGGGGCCGCCGGTGGTCATCAAGCTGCTGGAAGGCACGCAAGGGATCGGCGTCGTCCTCGCCGAGACCGAGGCGAGCGCCAAGTCGGTGATCGAGGCCTTCCGCGGCGCCAACGTCAACATCCTTGTGCAGGAATTTATCAAGGAGGCGGGCGGCACCGACATCCGCGCGCTGGTGATCGGTGACAAAGTCGTCGCCGCGATGAAACGCACCGGTGCCCCCGACGACTTCCGCAGCAACCTCCACCGCGGCGGCAGCGCGGAACTGGTCCGGATCACGCCCGAGGAACGCTCGACCGCCGTGCGCGCGGCCAAGCGCATGGGGTTGAACGTGTGCGGCGTGGACATGCTGCGGAGCAATCACGGGCCCGTGATCATGGAGGTCAATTCCTCCCCGGGTCTGGAAGGCATCGAGGCCGCGAGCGGTAAGGACATCGCCGGAATGATCATAGATTTCATTGCCGCCAATGCACAGGCGGGCAAGACGAAGACCAAGGGGAAAGGCTGAGAGTGCGGGCGCCGGCTGATCTTCAGTCCTGAGTGCTCATCCAGCTTCTAATGGGATGTGAACCTCCTTCGGTTCTAGTGCCCTTCGCTTCCGATCCGCAGCACCTTATGCAGGACGACGGCGATCACCGCGCCGAGGGCCAGTCCGAACAGTGCGGAAAGTCCGGCAAAGGTGATCCAGCCTGCCGCGCCGGCCAGAGCGCCCGTCGCTGCTTCGACGCCGTGCCGGATGTCCTCGACCAGGTGCTCCGGCTGCGCGATCCCGAGCTGCGCCAGGCCGTGGAGGACGATTCCCCCGCCGACCCACAGCATCGCCACCGTGCCGATCAGCGATAAGGCCGTGAGCAAACGAGGCATCGCGCGCAGCAGGAACCGCCCGACAGTCTGCGCGAGTGCGGAGCTCTTCTCCGACAAGTGCAGGCCTACGTCGTCCATCTTCACGATCAGCGCCACCGCGCCGTAGACCACGAACGTGATTGCCACGCCGACGAGCGCGAGCACGCCCGCGCGGACGAGGAAGGTTTCGACCGCGACTTCGTTGAGCGTGATCGCCATGATCTCGGCCGAGAGGATCAGGTCGGTCCGGATCGCGCCGGAAACGCGCTGCTGCTCGAACGCCGCGGGATCCTCGATCGGATCCTCCAGCGTCTTGCCGTGCTTCTCACCGCCCAGCTTCTCCATCACCTTCTCGGCGCCCTCGTAGCTGAGGTAGCCGCCGCCGAGCATGAGAATGAAGATGATCGCCGCGGGCAGGAATTCGCTCAGCAGCAGCGCGCCGGGGAGCAGGATCAGCAGCTTGTTCTTCAGGCTGCCCTTGGTGATCTTCCAGATGATCGGCAGCTCGCGCGCAGGCGACAGGCCGGTGACGTAGGACGGGGTCACCGCCGCATCGTCGATCACCACGCCGGCGGCTTTCGAGCCGGCCTTGCCGGCCGCGATACTGACGTCGTCGATGGAGCCCGCAGCGGCGCGCGCGATCACGGAAACGTCGTCGAGAAGCGCTACCAATCCGCCGGGCATGGAATCTCCTGTTTCGCAGCTTTACGCTGCCCTGCCGCCTCCGTTCCTGCCGCACAAGCCCCAGCTATGCCTTGCATTCTGCACCGATGCCGCTATGTGCGCGCCTTCCCTGCGGCCGATCCAGTCGAACCGGTGGGAAATGGAAGAAAGCCGGAGGGGCCCCGCAATCCCGCGGATCAGCCAGCGATCGGCATTACAGAGTGAAGGAAGCGAAGCATGGCTCTTTACGAGCATGTCTTTCTCGCGCGTCAGGATCTGAGCCAGAGCCAGGTCGACGCGCTGGCGGCAGCCGCCACCGAAATCGTCGAGAAGAACGACGGCAAGGTCACCAAGACGGAGACCTGGGGCCTCAAGTCCCTCGCCTACAAGATCGACCGCAACCGCAAGGCGCACTTCGTGCTGCTCAACATCGAAGGCCCCGGTGCCGTGGTGGAAGAGCTCGAGCGCCAGACCCGCATCAACGAAGACGTCATCCGCTACATGACCATCCGTGTCGATGAGCACGAGAGCGGCCCGAGCGTGATGATGCGCAAGAACGAACGCGACCGGAAGCGTCGCTCGGAACGTGAGGAGCGCGACTGATGGCCCGCCCGTTTTTCCGCCGCCGCAAGTCCTGCCCGTTCGCGGGCAAGAACGCGCCGACAATCGATTACAAGGACGTCCGCCTGCTTCAGGGCTTCATGTCCGAGCGGGGCAAGATCGTCCCCAGCCGCATCACTGCCGTCAGTGCCAAGAAGCAGCGCGAGCTCGCCAAGGCGATCAAGCGCTCGCGCCAGATCGGCCTGCTGCCCTACATCGTGAAGTAAGAGGAGACAGAACATGGACATCATCCTCCTCGAACGCATCGGGAACCTGGGCAACATCGGCGACGTCGTTTCCGTAAAAGACGGCTATGCCCGCAACTTCCTGCTCCCGCAGAAGAAGGCGCTGCGCGCCAACGAGTCGAACAAGCAGGTCTTCGAAGCCAACCGCGAACGCCTGGAAAAGGAAAACGCGGAGCGCCGCGGCGATGCCGAGAAGCAGGGCGAGAAGGTCGACGGCGTCGAGATCGTGCTGATCCGCGCCTCGTCCAACGCCGGCCACCTCTACGGCTCGGTCAACGTGCGTGACGTCGTCGCCGGTCTGGCCGAAAAGGGCCATGAGATCGACAAGCGCCAGGTCATCATGGGCCACCCGATCAAGACGCTCGGCATGCACGACGTCACGATCGCGCTGCACCCAGAAGTCCACGTCACCGTGAAGGCGAACGTCGCCCGCTCGGAAGACGAGGCCGAACTGCAGCGCCAGGGCGTCGACGTGCTCGCGCAGCTCTTTGCCGACGAGCAGGCCGAGAACGAGGAAATGGCCCAAGCCAACGCCATCGATCCGACCCTCGAGCCGGGTGAGATCCCGGCCGACATGCTCGAAGGCTCCGCCGAAGGCGAGGCGGACGAAGCCAACGGCTGATCCGCACCGACAGGACAAAAGAGGGCGCGGCCTGCGAGGGCCGCGCCTTTTTTTGTGCCTGATGCGGAGGCGCTTGCGGCAACAAACTCTGGATGAGGAAGGTCTTGAAACCCGGCCTTGACCGACACCCTTGACCAGAGGGGGACTTGGAATCGCCATCCAACAGGCGCTAATGGCCATCGATGGAATCACCCGAGAAGATCATCGAAGACCTCACCCGCCTCTATGACGAGGCGGTCGAACGCCTGCGGGCCGACATCATCGCTTTCGGCCGCGAGGGCACCCTGCCGAAGCCGGAGAAGCGCAGCGACGGCAGCTATGCCTATCCGGAATTGCGCCTGCGCTTCCGCGGCGGCGCCCGGCCGGAAGACCGCAGCCGCGCCTACGGCCGGCTCAACGCACCTGGCACCTACACCACCACGGTCACCCGTCCGCGCCTGTTCGCCGATTACCTCAGCGAGCAGTTGCGGCTGATCACCAGCGATTACGACGTCGATCTCGAAGTCGTCCCCTCGCGGCAGGAGATCCCCTTTCCCTATGTGCTCGACGGGGAGGCGGGGGCCGAGCTCGCCGGGATCAGCCCGCAGGAACTCGCACGCCATTTCCCCTCGACCGAACTGGCCGACATCGGCGATGAGCTGGCCGACGGGATCGAGCTCGGCGCGCCCGGTGATCCGATCCCGCTCTCGCTGTTCGATGGCCTCAGGACCGACTTCAGCCTCGCACGGCTCGCGCATTACACCGGCACCGACCCGGCGCACTTCCAGCGTTTCATCCTCTTCACCAACTATCACCGCTACGTCGACGAGTTCGTCGACTGGGCGGGCGAGCAGCTCGGCAACGACGAGTGCACCGCGCTCGCGGGTGCCGGCGGGCTCTACCTCGAGACGCCACGCCAGAATGCGCGCTCGGAGCTGTCGGACACTGCATGGCGGCGTCACCAGATGCCGGCCTACCACCTGATGGGGAAGGACCGCGGCGGGATCACTCTGGTCAACATCGGCGTGGGCCCTTCGAACGCCAAGACGATCTGCGACCACCTCGCCGTCTTGCGACCCGAGGCGTGGCTGATGATCGGTCACTGCGGCGGCCTCCGCCCGAGCCAGAAGATCGGGGATTATGTGCTCGCCCACGCCTATCTGCGCGACGATCACGTGCTCGATCCGGTGCTGCCGCCCGAGATCCCGCTGCCCGCGATCGCCGAGGTGCAGCAGGCGCTTGCCAAGGCGGCCGAGGAAGTCAGCGGCACCCACGGCGCGGACCTGAAGCGCCGGATGCGCACGGGCACCGTCGTCACGACCGACGACCGCAACTGGGAGCTGCGCTATACCCAGTCCGCCCGCCGCCTCTCGCTCAGCCGGGCGGTCGGGATCGACATGGAAAGCGCGACCATCGCCGCGCAGGGCTACCGCTTCCGCGTCCCTTACGGCACGCTGCTGTGCGTCTCCGACAAGCCGCTGCACGGTGAGATCAAGCTGCCGGGGCAGGCGAACAAGTTTTACGAGGAAGCCATCGCCGCGCACATGCAGATCGGCGTCACGACCTGCCGCCTGCTGCGCCAGGAGGGCAATCGCCTGCACTCGCGCAAGCTGCGCGCGTTCAACGAGCCGCCCTTCCGGTGACGAGTCCAGCTGGCGGGGCGGACGTGTCCGCCCGTTCGGTCGAAATACGCCGGACGCGCCCGGACGACCACGATGCCATCTGGAGCGTGCTCGAGCCCATCATCCGCGCGGGCGAGACCTACGCCTTCGACTGCGACATGAGCCGGGAGGCGGCGCTCGCTTACTGGACCCGCGCGGATACCGAAACCTTCGTTGCCGAGGAAGGTGGCCGCATTCTCGGCACCTACTACATGCGCCCGAACCAGGCGGGCGGCGGTAACCATGTCTGCAACTGCGGTTACGTGACAGCGACCCATGCCGCCGGTCGAGGGGTTGCGCGGCTGATGTGCCTCCACTCGCTCGATCATGCGCGGGGCCAAGGCTACCGGGCGATGCAGTTCAACTTCGTCGTCAGCTCGAATGAGCGCGCGGTGCGGCTGTGGCAGTCGCTGGGCTTCGACATCGTCGGTCGCCTGCCGCTGGCGTTCGACCATCCGGAACTCGGATACATCGACGCTTTGGTGATGTTTCAGGCGCTCTAACGCGGGCGCCAGGGTCCGTCTGTTAGCCCAACCGCTCCAGCAGTTCGCGGGCGAAAGTCGTCAGCGTGTCGTCGCGTGCGCCCATGATTACGATCCGGTCGTTCGGCTGCGCGAGGCAGACGATGCGGTCGCCGCAGGCCTTGCGAGTGGGGATGTATTCGGCATGACCGCCGGCGGCCTCGATCAGCCGCACGATCCGCTCGCTGCCTTCGCTGCGGTCGACGGTGCCGCCGAAATAGACTGGATCGCACAGGATCGTGCAGTCATCGGGCCCGAGCTCGCGCGCAAATGTTTCGGCCAGTTCGGTGCCCATCTGCCGCAGAGGGCCATAGCCGTGCGGCTGGAAGAAGGCGATCACGCGCCCCTCGTGCGCCTTCAGGGTGCGCAGGGTCGCGGCGCATTTTTCGGGGTTGTGGCCGAAGTCGTCGATCACGGCGATGCCGGCGGCACTGACGCCGACGAGATCGAACCGCCGCGCGAGCCCCTTGAACTCCGCAAGCGCCGCAACCGAAGCCGCGACGGGCACACCCGCAGCGGCCGCTGCGGCGATGGCCGCGAGGGCGTTCGAGAGGTTATGCTTGCCCGGCATGGCCAGCTTGAGCGCGTGCTCGCTGCTGTCGTGCCGGTCGACGATCATCGCCGCCTGCCGCAGCGGCCCTTCGGCGACCGAACCGGGCACGACGCCGATCTGCGCCTTCTCCTGATCGATGCCGAAAGTGATGACCTCGTTCGCGTGGGGAAGCAGGGCAAGCGCCTCGGCATCGTCGGCATTGATCACGGCGATGCGGCTGCGGGCGAGGAAATCGCCGAAGAGCTGGCGCAGCTCGTCCATTCCCTTGTGGTCGAGGCTGACGTTGAGCAGCACGCCGACCGCGGGCCGGTAAAGCGCGATCGACCCGTCGCTCTCGTCCACCTCGCTGACATAGATGCTGCGCCCCCCGACAAGCGCGCTGGCGTTCGGGCGTTCGGCGGAGACGAAGTTCTTCATCACCGCGCCGTTCATCACCGTCGGATCACGGCCGGCGGCGTGCATGATCCAGCCGAGCATGCCGGTCACGGTCGACTTGCCGCTCGTGCCCGCCACCGCGAGGCCGGCGCCGCTGGTGTTGAACAGGATCGAATTGAGTTCGGCCCGCGACATCCTGAGGCAGCCCAGTTCCTTGGCTCGTACCACTTCAGGCACGGTGTCCTCGATCGCGGCCGAGGCGACGAGGATCTGCTCCGCCGACACGATCCCGCTGCCGTCCTGCGGATGGAGCGCGACGCCCTGCGCCTCGATCGCTGCGAACTTCTCCGGCGTGCGGCCCTGGTCCCGACTGCGGTCGCTTCCCGCGATCTCAGCGCCGCGCCCATGCACGATCTGCGCGAGCGGCAGCATGCCGGACCCGCCGATCCCGCAGAAGAAGAACGGGCGGGCGAAAAGTTCGTCGGCTGTGGGGATATCGTCCATTGCCCGCTGCGTATTCAGTTGTGCAGGCGGACACAAGCTCGCTAGGTCGTGTGCATGACACGCGTTGCCATTTGCGCCCCCGGAAAGCCGCTGGAGCGCGAGCATGCCGATGCTGTGCTCGCGATCGCGGAGGAGTTCGAAGGCGTTGAGCTTCGGTTTCACGAGCAATGCTTCGCCCGTCACGGACACTTTGCCGGCGACGACGAGGCGCGGCTCGCCGCGCTGCTCGACTGCGCGAACGATCCCGCGGTGGACGCCGTGTGGTTCGCCCACGGCGGCTATGGCTCGAACCGGATCGCGGCCGAGGCGGTCTCGCAGATGGAAGCCGCGGCGCGCGGCAAGCCGTTCCTCGGCTACTCCGACACCGGCTACCTGCTGGCGGCGCTCTATCGTGCCGGGATCGGGCGCCCGGCCCACGGCCCGATGGTTGCCGACGTGCGGCGGGAGGGCGGCGCGACGGCAGTGCGGCGTGCGCTGGACTGGCTAGCCGGCGGTGACGTGGGGCTGGAAGGGAAGCTCGACGGGCGGCCCGCTACGGCGTTCAACCTGATGACTCTGGCGATGCTCTGCGGCACCGACCTGATGCCCGATCTCGCCGGCCACGTGGTGATGGTGGAGGAGGTTTCCGAGCATCTTTACGCCGTTGACCGGTTGTTCTTCCACATCAGCCAGCACTTGCGCGGAATCGCTGGCCTGCGTCTGGGGCGCGTTTCGGAAGTTCCGGAGAACGACCGGCCGTTCGGCGGAAGCGCGCAGGATATTGCCGAGTACTGGTGCGCGAAGGCGAATATCCCCTACCTCGGCCTCGCCGATATCGGGCACGACGCCGACAACAAGATCGTGCCGTTCGGCCTTGCGGGCGGCGCCCTGCGCTCATAAGCCGCGCCGCCGAAGGAGACTGACATGCGTGCATTCGTTTTTCCCGGACAGGGGAGCCAGAAAGTCGGCATGGGCGCCGAGCTTGCCGACGCCAGCGCCGCCGCGCGGGAGGTGTTCGAGGAAGTCGACGAGGCGCTGTCGCAGGGCCTGTCGAAGATCATGCGCGAAGGGCCGGAGGACGCGCTGACTCTGACCGAGAACGCGCAGCCGGGGATCATGGCCAATGCCATCGCGACCCTGCGCGTGCTGGAGCGCGAGTTCGGTGTTGCGCTGGCGGACAAGGGCGATTGCGTGGCGGGTCACTCGCTCGGCGAATATACCGCGCTCTGCGCCGTGGGTGCGTTCTCGCTGGCGGATACCGCGCGGCTGCTCAAGCTGCGCGGACAGGCGATGCAAGCGGCTGTGCCGGTGGGCGAGGGCGCGATGTG
>JAPSJS010000091.1 GCA_031178065.1 Altererythrobacter sp. | reverse complement strand
GTTGCGCCTGACGGGTGGCTGCGAGGCGGCCTTTAGCTCGGCCAGTTCCGCGCGCATCGCGGCAAGCTGCACCTCGAGCTCCTCGATCCGGCGCGTGCCGTTGCTCGCGATGTCCTCGCATGGCTCGTCGCAGGGCGTGCCGTAGGGGATGAATTCCTTGAGCCACTCCTCGGCCGGAACGAGCGTGGAGCGCGCCTTGAGGCCGATCATCGTCGCGCCGTCCGGCACGTCGTCGGTGACGACCGCATTGGCGCCGATGCGCGCGCGTTCGCCGAGCACGATCGGGCCGATGACCTGCGCGCCCGAGCCGATGATCACCCCGTCGCGCACGGTCGGGTGGCGTTTGCCGCCCTGTCCGTTGGTCGGGTTCGTGCCGCCGAGGGTGACGCACTGGTAGATCGTCACGTCGTCGCCGATCTCGGCTGTCTCGCCGATCACGGTGAAGCCGTGATCGATGAACAGGTTCCTGCCGATCCTGGCGCCCGGATGGATGTCGATCGCGGTCAGCCAGCGCGACAGGTGATTGACGAAGCGGGCGAGGAAATAGAGCCGCGCCTGGAACAGCCAGTGCGCGAAGCGGTGGAGGCCCACCGCCCAGACTCCGGGATAGAGCAGGATTTCCCAGCGCGAACGCGGCGCGGGATCGCGGGCGCGGATCGAGTCTAGATAGGCGACGAGATTGTCCAGCATCCGTACGTTTGTCCCACTTGTCGCCCGGCCAGGCAAGCCGGGCGCTATTTTGCGGGGTCCAAGCCGAGCTTTCCCTGCTCCGGCCCCTGCACCGCCGCCAGCGCATCGCGCCAGACCGACAGCGTCGCCGCCGCCTTGCGCTCCAGGCTCAGCCGGTCGATCGCCGCGACCAGCCGCTCGACGCCCGCGAAGCTGCGCTCGGCACGCGGCACGAGGTAGGTAAGCGCGCCTTCGCCCAGTGCAAGGCCGCACCGGGCCGCATGGCTTTCAATCAGTGCGGCGACCATCTCGTCGTCCGGCGCGCCGATCTCGACATGCAGCGCCGCGCCCAGCCGGCTGCGCAAGTCGGGAAGCGCGATCTCCCACCCCTGCGCCTTACCGACGAGCAGCAGAGGACGGCCGCTCTCCTGCGCGCGGTTCCAGCGGTGGAACAGCTCCGTCTCGTCGAGCCTGTCGGCGTCGTCGAGCGCCTCGCCCTTCCCCGTGCCTTCGAACCAGCGCGCCAGCAGCGACTTGCCCGAGCGCGGCGGACCGGTGAGGACGGCGGTGCGGAACGGCCACCGCTCCGGCTCCTGCAGTGCTTCGGCGACGTGACGGTTCCCCGCGCCGAGCACGATCCGCGCGGGATCGTCCTTGCTCCGCGGAGCCAGCGGAAGGGCGATCTGCGACAACGTGCCGGTCGCTCAGCGGCTGATGGAGATGACGTTGCCCGATTGGCGCACGGTGAACCCGCGTGCGCGCAGGGCCTCGGCGAGCTGCTCGATGCTGCCCGAGAAGCCGACCGACATCACCGAATGGCCGCCGATGGCGGTGCTCGTCACCGCCGCGCTGCGCACCCCCGGCGCCGCGCGAACGGCCGAGATCGACGCGTCGAACGCGCCGGCATCGGGCGTCGCGAACTGGACGAGGTAGCTCGCGACCTGTGCGGCGGCCGGCGGCGGCGTGGTGCCGTCGGTGGGAACGAGCACGTCCGTGAGTGCCGCCTCGCGCGCGGCCGCTTCGGCCCGGTCGCGCGCCTGCGCGGCCCGACCGAGCTCGATCAGCCGCTGGATCGCCGGGTCGGCCTCGACGGTGCCGAGCTCGAGTGTCGGATCGGGCCGCAGCTTGCCCTCAGCATAGGCACGTTCGAAGATCGTGTTCATCCGCAGCACCGCCTGATCGAGCATCGGCTGCAATTGCTCTGGATTCTCGGCGGTCATCGTGAAGCTGCCGAGATAGGTATTGTCGGGGCCGTAGCGCGCGGTGAAGCGCCCCTCGACCGGGCCGCCCGGCCACTTGTAGTCGAGATGGGCGACCGGCACGAGCACGTCGGACGCGCTGAACTGGTCGAGCACGTTGCGCCACCAGATGCGGCTGCGCCGATTCGTCTGACCGTAGGTGATGAGCAGCGAATCGCCGCCCGCGCCCGAGGGGCGAACGTAGTTTATCCGGCTCGGCCCGGTCTGGTACTCGGCCCATGCACGCTGCCAGGGATTGCGCGCCTCGTAGACCATATAGGTGCCGGCCGAGCGGGTCACCGGAACCAGCAGCATCGGCGCCGAAGTGGGGCCCCGGCCGCTGGCACCCAGCAGCGCACCGGCGCGGCCGCGGTCGAACGTGACGCCCAGGCGCGCGACATAGCGGCGGGGGCCGATGCTCTCGTTTTCGATCACCACCGCGGCGACGAGGCTCTGGAGCTGGCCGTCCGGAATGCTCGGCCCGCCGAGCTTCTCCCACGCCTTGCGCTGCGCCTCGCGCCAGCCCTTCTCGCGCGCATCTTCGGCGTTGTCGCCGCGCACGTCCACCTCGATGCCGCCGACGTCGATGTCGCCGCTGCTGGCGATCGGCGCGATGCCGCGGTCACCCTCCACCTGCGCCCACAGCGCCGCCCCGGCTGCGAGCAGCGCGAGCGCCGTCACGGTTGCGACGGCGGCCTTGCGAGGAAGGCGGGGGAGCGAAAGGGGCTGGGCCATCGGGGAAAACTCGCGGCCTTTTGCCGAAACGGGCATGGAATTCCAAGCGTGAATGACTAAGGACCGAAACCATGTCCGCAAACAACCCGCCACCGGGGCGCTACACCTACGAACAGGCCGGAGTCTCGATCGACGCCGGCAACGCATTGGTCAAGGCCATCGGGCCGCTTGTCAAGGCGACCGCGCGCGCCGGGGCGGACGGCGAGATCGGCGGGTTCGGCGGGTTCTTCGATCCCAAGGCCGCCGGCTATTCCGATCCGCTGCTGGTTGCGGCGAACGACGGGGTGGGGACCAAGCTCAAGCTCGCGATCGACCACGACCGGCACGACACCGTCGGCATCGATCTCGTCGCGATGTGCGTCAACGATCTGATCGTTCAGGGCGCCGAGCCGCTGTTCTTCCTCGACTATTTCGCAACCGGCAAGCTGGAGACGGGCGTCGCCGAGCGCGTGATCGCGGGCATTGCCGAAGGGTGCAAGCAGGCCGGCTGCGCATTGATCGGCGGCGAGACGGCCGAGATGCCGGGCATGTACGCGGCGGGCGACTACGACCTCGCAGGCTTCTGCGTCGGCGCCGTGGAGCGCGGCGAGCAGCTTACCGGCGAGCGGGTGCGGCCCGGCCAGGTCCTGCTCGGCCTCGCGAGTTCGGGCGTGCACTCGAACGGCTATTCGCTCGTCCGCCGGCTGGCCGAGGACATGGGCTGGCGGCTGGACCGTCCCGCCCTGTTCGATCAGGACCGGCTGCTGATCGAGGCCCTGATCGAGCCGACGCGCATCTACGTGAAGAGCCTGCTGCCCGAGATTCGGGCCGGCCGCATCGCCGCCCTCGCCCATATCACCGGGGGCGGCCTGCTCGAGAATATCCCCCGCGTCCTGCCCGAGGATGCGCACGCGGTGGTCGATGCTGATGCGTGGGAGCAGCCGCGGCTGATGGCCTTCCTCCAGGCACAGGGCAATATCGAGCCGGGCGAGATGGCGCGCACCTTCAATTGCGGCGTCGGCATGGTCCTGGCGGTCGACGAAGGCGAAGCCGATTCGCTGGTCCGCGATCTGACGGCGGCCGGCGAGACCGTGCTGCGCGTCGGCCGGATCGAACCCGGCCCGCGCGGCTGCACCGTCCGCGGCTCGGCCGGAACCTGGTCCGCGCGGGAGGACTGGGAGGCCCGCCATGTCTCCTGACCTTCTCCCCTCCCCCAAGCGGTAGAGACGACATGAAGCGCGCCAAGGTCGCGGTGCTCATCTCGGGCAAGGGCACCAATATGGCCGCCCTGCTCTACGCCAGCCGTCAGGCCGGCGCGGCCTACGAGATCATCCTCGTCGCCAGCAACGATCCCGACGCGGAGGGGCTGAGGCTCGCCGAGGCGGAAGGCGTGGCAACCTTCGCGCTGAGCCATCGCGGCATCTCGCGCGCGGATCACGATGCCGTGATGGGCCGCGCGGTGCGCGAGGCGGGCGCCGAATATATCGTGCTGGCCGGCTACATGCGCATCCTCGGCACGGATTTCGTGTCCCGCTGGGAGGGCCGGATGCTCAACATCCACCCCTCGCTCCTGCCGAAATACCCTGGGCTCGACACTCATGCCCGCGCCATCGAGGCCGGCGACTCTCATGGCGGCGCGTCGGTCCATCTCGTCACCGACGACCTGGACATGGGCGAAGTGCTCGGCCGGGCGGAGGTCGCGATCCTGCCGGGCGACACGCCGGAAGCGCTCGCCGAGCGGGTGAAGCTGGCGGAGCACCAGCTCTATCCGCGCGTCCTTTCCGAATATGCTGCCCGCCCGTTCGACCCGGACTGGCTCGTCGCCCGCGTGCGCGAACGCGCTATGGCGCTGCCCGAGGCGGAGGAGACGCTCAGCCACGGCATGCCATGCTTCGGCATCGTCAAGGGCAAGAAGTTCGCCTGGGTCAGCGTGGACCATCACGGAGACGGGGTGACCGCGCTGCTCGCCAAAATCAGCGGCGCGGACGAGCAGGCGCATCTGATCGAGAGCGACCCCGCGCGCTATTACCGACCGCCCTATTTCGGCGATGGGTGGATTGGCATCCGGCTGGATCTCGGCGACACCGACTGGGCATCGGTCGAAGAGTGGCTGTCGCGCAGCTGGCGTGCGGTCGCGCCGAAAAGGTTGACGACGCTAATGGACGCCGCGGACCAGTTCTGACGCTGCCGCACGGAGTGCGCAGGTCAGTTCAGCTCGCCGCCCCGCACTGCTTCAGGCATGAGTATCCGGGCGAGCGCCGGAGAATCCTCGCCGTAGCTCTGCCAGTGGACGAGCTTGCCCCGGCGGGTTCGTGCGCGCCACAGCGTGTCGTGCGCGAGCCGTTCCTCCCGAGCGGATGCGCGCCCTTTGAGCAGCACATCCCCTTCGTGCATGACGATCTTCATGTCGTGCAGCTTGTAGTCCGGCTCGAGATCGAAGAACCTGCGGGTCGCAGTGGCGACGTTCTCGCGCCCTTCGATCCACTCGCCGCGGCTGTCGACGAAGCGGATGCGTTCATCGAGCAGCGCCTCGACCTGCTCCGCATCGCGCGCGTTCATTGCCGCGAGGTATTGCCTCACGATCTTGATCGGTTCGGGCGTAGGCCAGTCGAACATCGTTACGCTTTCTGCGCCGCCCATTCTCGGACCGGATCCCCTAAGCGCATGATTGCGCACGGTCCTGCGGTGACACGGAGGCGAGCATATCACCCGCCTCCGATTCGCGCACAATGTTAATTTTCGTGAACTTCGTTACCGGAGCGATCAGCCGACGATCTCGTCTTCGCCGAAGAAGAACTCGATCTCGATCTTGGCGTTCTCTTCGCTGTCCGAACCGTGGACC
>JAPSJS010000047.1 GCA_031178065.1 Altererythrobacter sp. | reverse complement strand
ATCTATTCGGCCGCGCGACGACGTTTGTGCGTGCACCACGATCGTTGGGCCTCAGCGGCGCGGAGAGACGATTGTCGGTAAAGGGACTCGGACAAAGGCGAATGCCCATAGGTGCATGTTGGTGCTCCGCAGGAAGGCCTCCTCGCCTGATTGAATGCTTCCCACACCAAGGCGTTCCGCACCTCAGAAATTGCCTATCCCGAAGATGCGCGGATGGGAGCTCACCAATTCGCATTCCAGCTGGTCAAAAGCGTTCGCACCGCCGAGCCGCAAAAATCCTCGTCGGCCGGTAGCGTCGGGTGTGGAGATGCATCCAGTCGGAGCCGATTGCGCCTCTATTCTCGGGATTCGATTGTTGGGGGCACCGCGGCCCGAGTTCCCACTGTCTTTTGGTGCGGTCGAGAAGACTCGAACTTCCACGGGCTTTCGCCCACAACGACCTCAACGTTGCGCGTCTACCAGTTCCGCCACGACCGCACTCAGCCAGAAGGGCGACGGGCGCCCTCGGGGGGTAGGCGGGCGCCACTAGCAACAGGTGCGCCCCTCCGCAAGCGGTTTGAGCGAGCCTGTTGCGCCGGGTTGGGGATCAATCCGGTTTCCAGCCGATTTCGGCGAACTTGGCGGATTTGGGAACGTCGGTCACCGCCTCGTTGATCGTGACGCTCTCGCCGGGGGCGAGCTGCGCCTTCGGGGGGGCGACTTCCCAGCTATAGACGATCCGGTCGCGGGCATCGCGCATGACGATCAGGATCGAGGGCACGGCGCGCGTCTCACGCCCGACGTTGGTGATCGTGCCGCTCGCGCCGAAGAATTCGGTGCCGTTGGGCAGGGTGCGCCGATCCTGCTGCTCGGGTGGGAACTCGAGCACGAGATCGGGCTGCTTGACCGCGAACGTCGGGCGGCTGACGGGCACCCAGTCGGGCAGGCCCCAATAGCTGACCGCGCCGATCGTGCCGAGCGCCAGCACCGCGAACACCGCCGCGGCCGCAGTCCATATCTTCAGCGGATTGCGCCGCGGCCGGAACGGCGGCTCGGCCGCGAAGGGGGAATAGCCGTCGTCGGGTTCCACGGGCGGAGGCGGCGTTGGAAACGCCTCTGCCACGGGAGGCGGCTGGTCGAAGGCGGGCGCCGGTGGCGCCGCATCCTCCGCCACGTCCGGCTCGTCCTGCGGTGCAGGCCGTTCCGCGACCGGAGGCGGAGGCGGAGGTGGAGGGGGTGGCGGTGCAGGAGAAGCGACCGGCGGCGGCGCGGGAGCCGCGGGCAGCGGAGCGTCTTCGCCGATCTCCGCGCCGGTGCCTTCCTGAAACCAGCTGTGCCTGCATTTCGCACATCGAACGGTGCGCCCGTCGACTCCGATAGCGCTGTCTGGCACGACGTAGCGGGTCGAGCAGGCGGGGCAGGCGATGATCATCGTAACGGGCATCCTTACGACGGGCCACAGATCGCACAAGGCTTGCCCGCAATGCGGAAGCGAGCGAGCGGCTTTTTTCCACATCGAAGCGCCGCTATAGCCGCGCGCACATGCCAAGCTGCGATTTCCCGACACCCCGGACGGACCTTCGTCCATGAGCGATTTCGACAGCGAGATCGTGGCCTTCGACAACGTCGGCCTGCGCTATGGCACCGACGGGGAAGTGCTGCGCGACATATCGTTCACGCTCTATCCGGGCAGTTTCTACTTTCTCACCGGCGCGAGCGGGGCTGGCAAGACCTCGCTGCTCAAGCTGCTGTACCTGGCACAGCGTCCCTCGCGCGGGGCGATCCGGATGTTCGGTTCCGACGTCATCACCCTGCCGCGCGCGCGCCTGCCGGCATTCCGCCGGCGGCTCGGCGTCGTGTTCCAGGATTTCCGCCTGGTGCCGCACCTCTCCGCCTTCGACAACGTGGCGCTTCCGCTGCGTGTCTCTGGGATGCCGGAATCCGAAGTAGCGAAGCCGGTTGCGGATATGCTGGATTGGGTCGGCCTCTCGCACCGATACGAGGCGCGGCCGGCGACGCTCTCGGGCGGGGAGCAGCAGCGCGTGGCGATCGCCCGTGCGGTGATCGGCCGTCCCGACATGCTGGTGGCCGACGAGCCCACGGGCAATGTCGATCCCGAGATGGCATTGAAGCTCCTGCGCCTGTTCGAGGCGCTCAATCGCCTCGGCACGACCGTCGTCGTCGCGACGCACGACGTGCATCTGCTCAAGAAGGTGCCCGACTCGCTGATCATGCGGCTGGACAAGGGGCGTCTCTCCGATCCCACGGGCGCGCTGCGCTACCCGCCGCGTGCCGCCAGCCGCGAGAGCGCGGCGCCATGACGCGGCCGGAGGCGCTCCATCGCGCGGTCGTTCGCGGGTTCTCGCCGTTCGGCGGCGACCGCGCGGCGCGGCTGGTGCCGCAAGCGCGGCTCGTTGGACCGATGCCGTGGGTGATCGCGATCATGGTCGCGCTGACGGTGATCGCGGCCGCGGGCGGGCTCGCGCTGCAGAACATGGCCGACACCGCGCGTGCTGAGCTTTCGGGCGGGGTGACGGTACAGGTGATCGAGGCGTTTCCCGCCGCGCGCGAGCGCCAGGCCGACGCGGTCATGGAAGCGCTCGCAAGCGATCCGGGGATCGCCACCTACCGCCGCGTGCCCGAAGCCGAGCTCGACGCGCTGCTCGAACCCTGGCTCGGCGTCGGCGCAACCGACGCGACCGTGCCTGTGCCGGCCCTGATTGACGTGCGCCTGCGCGGCGTTGCCGACCGTGCCGCGATCGACGATCTTCAGACGCGGCTGCTCGCGATCGCGCCCGATGCGCGCGTCGATGCGCAGTCGGGCTGGCTGCAGCCGGTGTTCGCGGCGATCGCATCGCTCCAGTGGTTGGCGATCGCACTGGTGGTGTTGCTGGCGCTGACGAGCGCCGCGGCGGTATGGCTCGCGGCGCGCTCGGCGCTCGGCAGCAACCGCAACACGATCGAGATCGTCCACCTGCTCGGCGGCACGGATGGGCAGATCGCGCGCATCTTCCAGCGCTCGATCGGCTACGACGCGCTGCTCGGCGGCGCGGTCGGGCTGGCGATCGGCGTCGCCGGGGTCATGGTGCTCGGCAGGCAGTTTGCGGCGCTCGGTTCGGGCATGATGGCGGGCGGCGGGTTGACCCTGTTCGACTGGCTGATGCTTGCGGGAATTCCGGTCGCGGGCGTCGTGATCGCGATCGTCACCGCGCGGCTGACGGTGCTCGCTTCCGTGAGGCGCATGCTGTGATCGGCCGCATCGTCTCCACCGTGGTCATGCTCTGGGCGCTCGGCTTCCTGTGGTTCGCGGTCGCGCTGCCGGGGCCTGCGGAGGACATTCATTCCGACGCGGTGATCGTGCCGACCGGCGGCGCCGGCAGGATCGAGCGCGGCCTCGAAATTCTTCGCGACGGGCAGGCCGAAGCGTTGCTCGTGACCGGGGTCGATCCAGAGGTCAGGCCGCGCGAATTCGCCACGCAGTTCGACGTGCCGGCGGATCTGATGGATTGCTGCGTTGCGCTCGGCTTCGCGGCGGTGGACACGCGCAGCAACGCGTCGGAAACCGCGCGCTGGGTCGATGCGCGCGAGGTCAGGTCGCTCCGCCTCGTTACGACCGACTGGCACATGCGGCGCGCGGCGGGTGAGCTGGCGCGCACGCTTCCCGGCGGCGTGACCGTGGTGTGGGATGCGGTCCCCTCGCATCCGTCGTTCGGCGACCTGTTCCTCGAGTATCACAAGCTACTTGCCAGCACGGCCAGTCGGCTGTGGCAATGAGGCAGGCGATGCTCCTTCTGCGTAATCTCGCGTTCTATCTCGTCTTCTACCTTGGGAGCGTGATCTACGTGCTCTCGGCGGTCGCCTCTATTCCCCTGGGAGCCCGCGTGCTCGGCCGGGTGGTGGACCGCTGGTGCTGCTTCCACCGCACCTGCGCGCAGGTGTTCCTCGGCATCTCGGTTCGACTGGAAGGTGCACCCACCGCCGGCGCAGCGCTCTACGCGGTCCGGCACGAGAGCTTCTTCGAGGCGATCGATGCGCCGTGCCTGTTCGACCGGCCGGCGCCGTTCGCCAAGCGCGAGCTGTTTCGTATCCCGGGCTGGGGCCGTGCGGCCGAGGCCTATGGCTGCGTCCCGGTCGCCCGCGAACAAGGCGCGCGGGCGCTGCGCGCGATGGTCGCCTCCGCCCGAACCTATTCCGCGCAGGGCCGGCCGCTGGTGATCTTTCCCGAAGGCACCCGCGTGCCGCATGGGGAGCAGCGCCAGCTCCAGGCGGGTTTTGCGGGCCTCTACAAGCTCCTCGGGCTCCCGGTGGTGCCGGTGGCGGTCGACAGCGGCCCGCTCTATCACCGCCGGCTCAAGCGGCCCGGCACGATCACCTATCGGTTTGCGGAACCGATCGCGCCGGGTCTGCCGCGGGCCGAAGTCGAGCGGCAGGTGATCGAGGCGATCAACGCGCTGAACGCGAGGCCGCGCGCGCGCTAGTGATCCTTGCGCCCGAAGTCGGGCCGCGCATCGTCCTGCCCCTGTTCGACGATCGAGCGCCGGATGTCGCGCGTGCGGGCGAAGAGTTCGAACAGCGCCTCCCCGTCCCCGCGCCGGATCGCTCGCTGGAGCGCGGTCAGGTCTTCGTTGAACCGGCCGAGCATCTCCAGCACCGCATCACGGTTGGAGAGGAACACGTCGCGCCACATCGTCGGGTCGCTGGCTGCGATGCGCGTGAAGTCGCGGAAACCGCCGGCCGAATACTTGATGACCTCGCTGCGGGTGACCTCCTCGAGGTCGGAGGCCGTGCCTACGATGGTGTAGGCGATCAGGTGCGGAATATGGCTGGTCACGGCGAGCACCAGATCGTGATGAGCGGCGTCCATGATCTCCACCTTCGCGCCCAGCGCTTCCCAGAAACCGGTCAGCGCGGCGACGGCTTTACGCTCGACATCGGCGGGCGGTGTGAGAATGCACCAGCGGTGCCGGAACAGGCTCGCGAATCCCGCATCGGGACCGCTCTGCTCTGTGCCCGCCACCGGGTGTGCGGGAATGACGATGTGGCCCGGCAATGCCTCGCGAAGCGCGTCCATCACCGATTGCTTCGACGATCCTACGTCACTGACGATCGCGTCGCCGGACAGATGGTCGGCAATCGTGGCAGCCGCCTGCGCCATCGCACCTACGGGCACGCAGAAGAGAACGAGGTCGGCGCCGGCCACGGCCTCGCCGGCCGTTTCGCAGACGGTCCCGGCGAGTCCTCGCTCGGCAGCGCGGCGGCGCACGGCCGGGTCGGCGTCGTACCCGGTAGTTTTCACGTCCGGCAAATGCTCGGCAATGGCGAGGCCGAGCGAGCCGCCGAGCAGGCCCAGTCCGATGATCGCGACGCGCTCGATCGTCACCGCGCCGCCTCCGCCATGGCGCGCAGCGTCTGGGCGACGGCATCCATCTGCTCGTGCGTTCCAACGGTTATGCGCAGCGCCTGCGGGAGCCCCTGGCCCGGCAGGTGACGCACCGCGAAGCCCGCATCGGCCAGGCCATCGAGCGCAGTGGCGGCATCGAGCGCACCCTCGAACAACACGAGCACGAAGTTCCCCTTGCTCGGCAAGGCGCGCAGCCCGTGGTTGCCGAGCGCGCCGATCGCGTCCGAGAATCGCGCCAGTTCGGCGGCGTTGTGATCGCGCGAACGCTCGACGAACCCCTGGTCGCCGAGCGCGGCGAGCGCCGCCGCCTGGCCGTGGTTGGTGACATTGAAGGGGCCGCGAATACGGTTGAGGGTATCGATGATCCCCGGCGCCCCGGTCGCCCAGCCGATCCGCTCGCCGGCGAGGCCGTAGATCTTGGAGAACGTGCGCGTGACGAGCACGTTGTCGTGCCGCGCAGCGAGCGCGAGTCCGCCGTCGTCGTCCTCGGGCGCGAGGTATTCGGCATAGGCCTGATCGAGCACGAACAGCACCTCGCGCGGCAGTCCCGCATGGAGCCGCGCGACCTCGCCGGCGGGAAGGAAGCTGCCCGTGGGATTGTTCGGATTGGCCAGGAAGACCACGCGCGTCCGGCCGGTCACCGCCGCGAGCAGCGCATCGACGTCAGCCCCGTAGTCGGCATCGGGCGCCTCGACGGGCACCGCGCCGCAGCGGCGCGCGGCGATGTCGTAGACGGCGAAGCTGTAGCGGGTGAACAGCACCTCGTCGCCGGGCCCGGCGTAGCCTTGGGTGGCGAGGTTCAGCAGTTCGTCCGAACCGGTGCCGCAGACCACGCGCGCGGGGTCGATCCCGTGGAGCGCGCCGATGCCCTCGCGCAGCGCGCTCGCATCCGGGTCGGGGTAGCGCGCCGGGGGTGCGGCATCGGCCAGTGCAGCCAGCGCCGCCGGGCTCGTACCGAGCGGGTTCTCGTTAGCCGAGAGCTTGACCAGCTCGCGCCCGTCGGCAGCTCGGGCCTTGCCCGGTACATAGGCGTGAATGCCCTCGATCCAGGGCTTGGGGGCGGGGCCGTCGCTCATGTCGAGGAGCCTCCTAGGGGAACGGACAGGGCGGGCAAAAAAGAAAATGCACTCCCCCCGGGCAGGCAGGCTTTCAACCGCCGCTCGGGACATGCTTAGACAAGGGCGGGGCGAATGGGTAAGGGGCGCCTTCCCAATCTTCGTTCGTGCTGAGCTTGCCGAGGCACTGCACTTCTGGTTTCGAGAGCTGCATGGCCGCCCCGTCCCTCACCTACACGCTTCCCCAGCCGCTGCCGCTCGACGGCGGGCAGGCGCTCGAGGGCGCGGCGATCGCTTACGAGACCTACGGCGAGCTGGCGGCGGACAAGTCCAACGCGATCCTCGTCTGCCACGCTCTTACCGGCGACCAGTACGTCGCGAGCCCCCACCCGGTGACCGGCAAGCCCGGTTGGTGGGAGCGGATGGTCGGCCCCGGCAAGCCGATCGACACGAACCGCTATCACGTGATCTGCGCCAATGTGATCGGCAGTTGCATGGGCTCGACCGGCCCGGCCAGCGCTGCGCCCGACGGCCGGCCATGGGCGATGCGCTTCCCGGTCATCACCATCCGCGACATGGTGCGCGGCCTCGTGTCCCTGCTCGACGGGCTCGGCATCGAGCGGCTGCACGCGGTCGTCGGCGGATCGATGGGCGGGATGCAGACGCTGAGCCTCGCGGCTAACTTCCCCGACCGCGCCGCGCGCGTGCTCGCCATCGCGACGACGGCGCGGCATTCGGCGCAGAACATCGCGTTTCACGAGGTGGGGCGGCAGGCGATCATGGCCGATCCCAACTGGCGCGACGGGGACTACTACAGCCACGACAGCGCACCCGACGCGGGCCTCGCGGTCGCGCGCATGGCGGCGCACATCACCTATCTCTCCGAAGCCGGCCTTACCGAGAAGTTCGGCCGCCGCCTGCAGGACCGGGACGCGAAGAGCTTCGGCTTCGACGCCGACTTCCAGGTCGAGAGCTACTTGCGCTATCAGGGCAGTGGCTTCACGCGGCGGTTCGATGCCAATTCCTACCTCTATATCACCCGCGCGATGGACTACCTCGACATCGCGGAGGAACACGGCGGCAAGCTGGCCGACGCCTTCGCCGGGCACGCCATGGGCAAGGGCGCGCGCTTCTGCCTTGTCAGCTTCGACACCGACTGGCTCTATCCCACCGCCGAGAGCCGCCACGTGGTGCATGCGCTCAACGCGGCGGGCGCGCCGGTCAGCTTCGTCGAGCTCTCGGCGCCGTTCGGGCACGACAGCTTCCTGCTCGACGTGCCGGCGCTCGACCGCGTGGTGAAAGGCTTCCTCGATGGTTGACGCGTCAACCTTGCGTTCGGATCTCGCGGTGATTGCGCGCCACGTGCCCGCCGGCGTGCGCGTGCTCGACATCGGCTGCGGCGACGGCGCGCTGATGGCGGCCCTGCGCGACGGCAAGCAAGTCGATGCGCGCGGGATCGAGATCGACGGCGCCCTGGTCGAACGCTGCGTGGCGCGCGGCCTCAGCGTGGTGCAGGGCGATGCCGACCGCGACCTCGCCTTCTACCCCGACGGCGCGTTCGACGTGGCGATCCTCAGCCAGACTCTGCAGACCGCCGCGCGGCCCGACCGGATGCTGGCCGAACTGCTGCGGGTGGGCCGCCGCGCCTTCGTCAGCTTCCCCAACTTCGCCTATTGGCGGATGCGCTGGGCGCTGCTGAGCCGCGGCCGCATGCCAGTCACGCGCCACCTGCCGGTGACCTGGTACGAGACCGAGAACATTCATCACATGACCGTGCGCGACTTCGAGGAACTGGCGCGCGATCTCGGCATCGCCATCGAAAACCGCTGGTTCTTCACCCGCGAACGCGAGATCGGCCCTGCCGGCGCCAACTGGCGCGCCGAATACGCGCTGTTCGAGGTGCGGCGGGGGTAGTTTGCTGCGAGCCCCCGCGCAGGCGGGGGCCTCAGGCCGCTGGCGTTCCGCCCGATGGCCCGAGGTCCCCGCCTGCGCGGGGACTCACGGCTCTCAGGAGCGTAACTTCTCCGCATGCCAGGCGACGTGCTCGGCCATGAAGGTCGAGATGAAGTAGTAGGAATGGTCGTAGCCGGCCTGCAGGCGGATGGTCGCGTCGAGGCCGGCGGCTTCGCAGGCTTCGGCGAGGCGGTGGGTGCGGAGCTGTTCGACCAGGAAGTCGTCGGCGGTGCCCTGATCGACGAGGATGTGGTCGTGGCGTGCGCCGCCTTCGATCAGGGCGACCGCACCGTATTCGCGCCATGATGCGCGGTCGGTTCCGAGATAGCGGCCGAGCGCCTTTTCGCCCCACGGCACCTCGCCCGGCGCGACGATCGGAGAGAAGGCGCTGATCGAGCGGAAGCGCTCCGGGTTGCGCAGGCCGATGGTCAGCGCGCCGTGGCCGCCCATCGAATGGCCGGTGATCGACTGGCGCGCCATGTCTGCCGGGAAGTTCGCCGCGATCACCTCGGGCAGTTCGCGCTCGATATAGCTGCGCATGCGGTAGTGCGCCGCCCAGGGCTGCTCCGTCGCATCGACGTAGAACCCAGCGCCCTTGCCGAAGTCGTACTCGCCCTCGGCATCGGGCACGTCCTCGCCGCGCGGGGAGGTGTCGGGGGCGACGAAGATCACGCCGTGTTTGGCGCAGGCCGCGCGGTATTCGCCCTTTTCGGTGACGTTGGCATGGGTGCAGGTCAGGCCCGAGAGATACCAGAGCACGGGCAGCTTCGCGCCGTCCGCATGCTCGGGCACAAAGACCGAGAAAGTCATTTCGGTCCCGGTCTCCGCCGACTGGTGCGAATAGACGCCCTGCGTGCCGCCGTGGCTGCGATTGGTGCTGATGGTTTCGATGGTCATGGTGCCTCCATACACGAAACCGATCCCCCGCGAAGGCGGGGGTCTCGGGCCACTTGGTCGTCGGGGGGTGTGCGGTCGGTTTCTGCCTGAGGTCCCCGCCTTCGCGGGGACTCGCGCTACGACAGGGGCACCTCGGCCACCAGTGGAGCGTGCCCCCAATGCTCGAGCAGCCGCAGGACGTCGGCGCCCGTCAGCCCCACGGTTGCGGTGTTGCGCAGGGGATGGACGTTGATCCGTTCCGCTTCGGCCAACCTCGTGTCGAGCACCGCGGTCACGCTGCCCGGTGCGGCGTTGATCATGGCGAGCGGGGTGACCGAGCCCGGCGATATGCCAAGCAGGCGCTGCATGTCCTCCGCCTTGGCGAAGCTCACCCGCTTGCAGCCGATCGCCTGCGGCAGGGCCTTGAGGTCGACACGCGCTTCGGCCGGCACGGTCGCCAGCCAGAACGCGCCGGCGGTGTCCTTCAGGAACAGGTTCTTGGTGTGCTCGCCCGGAATGTCGCGGTCGAGCGTGCGGCTTTCGGCGACGGTGAAGACCGCCGGATGCTCGTGCAGCGAATGCGGGATCGCGAACGACGCGAGGTCGGCCAGCAATCCGGCTTCGCCGCGCATTGCGGTCAGGATTTCGCCCGATGAAGCGCGCAGAGCTTGTTGCCGGAAGGATCGCGCACGTAGCTCAGGTGCATGGTCCCGAGTGCGCCGCCGTCGCGCGGGCCCGGCGGATCTTCGATCGAGGTGCCGCCGTTGGCGACGCCGGCGTCGTGGAAGGCCTTCACCTGCTCGGGCGAATCGCACTTGAAACCGATCGTCCCGCCGTTGGCGAACGTCGCAGGCTCGTCGTTGATCGGTTCGGAGACACAGAACGTGCCGCCGTTGTGGACGTAGAACAGGCGCGCGTGGCCGCTGCTCGCGACATTGTGCATCGCCTCACCCGTGAAACCCAGCGTGCCGAGCACGGCGTCGTAGAACGTCTTCGCCTTCTCGATGTCGTTCGCGCCGACCATGATATGATTGAACATCGCCAAGCCTCCCGTTCAGTTTCTATTCGCCACCTATATCGGGTGCGAACCGCCGGTCAATAGACGACCACGCTCCTGATGCTCTCGCCGGCGTGCATCAGGTCGAAGCCCTTGTTGATCTCCTCCAGGCTGAGGACGTGGGTGATCATCGGATCGATCTGGATCTTGCCGTCCATGTACCAGTCAACGATCTTCGGCACGTCGGTTCGGCCGCGCGCGCCGCCGAATGCCGTGCCGCGCCAGTTGCGGCCGGTCACCAGCTGGAACGGGCGGGTGGCAATTTCCTTGCCCGCCTCGGCCACGCCGATGACGATGCTGGTGCCCCAGCCGCGGTGGCAGCATTCGAGCGCGGTGCGCATGACTTCGGTGTTGCCGGTGCAGTCGAAGCTGTAGTCCGCGCCGCCATCGGTCAGTTCGACCACCTTGGCGACGACCTCGTCGCGGCTCATGCCCTTGGTGTTGAGGAAGTGGGTCATGCCGAACTTGCGGCCCCATTCCTCGCGGTCGGAGTTGATGTCGATGCCGACGATCATGTTCGCCCCGGCGAGCTTCGCGCCCTGGATCACGTTGAGGCCGATCCCGCCGAGGCCAAACACCACGACGTTGTCGCCGACCTGGACCTTGGCGGTGTTGACCACCGCGCCCACGCCCGTCGTGACGCCGCAGCCGATGTAGCAGCTCGTCTGGAACGGCGCGTCCTCGCGTATCTTCGCCACCGCGATCTCCGGCAGCACGGTGAAGTTCGAGAACGTCGAACAACCCATGTAATGATGGATCGTCTGGCCTTTGTAGGAGAAGCGGCTGGTGCCGTCCGGCATCAGGCCCTTGCCCTGCGTGGCGCGGATCGCGGTGCACAGGTTGGTCTTGCCGGAAAGGCACGACTTACACTGCCGGCACTCGGGGGTGTAGAGCGGAATCACGTGATCGCCCGGCGTCACGCTGGTGACGCCCGCGCCGACCTCGCGCACGATCCCCGCGCCCTCGTGGCCAAGCACGCTGGGGAAAATGCCCTCGGAATCCAGCCCGTCGAGCGTATAGGCGTCCGTATGGCAGATACCGGTCGCCATGATCTCGACCAGCACCTCGCCCTCCTTCGGCCCTTCGAGGTCGAGCTCGACGATCTCGAGCGGCTTCTTCGCCTCGAAGGCGACGGCGGCGCGGGTTTTCATCGGGCACTCCTGCAAACATCATGGGTCGAATCGCACTGGCGTTGATCTTCTGCCTTCTAACCAAACAGCGGAGAAAAGTCAAGAAGAAAAACCAAATAGGTTATTCAAGTCAGCTTGCCTCGTGGACGGTCTTGGGCACCATGCAGGCCATGACGCCCTCGCGGCCGTCCTCGCTGCCGTAGCCTGACCATTTCACGCCGCCGAACGGCGCGTCGACTCCCGACACGTTGGCGCCGTTGATCGCCAGCATACCCGTCTCGATCTCCGCGGCGAGGCGGCTGCGGCGCGCCGGGTCCTGGGTCCAGGCGTAGGCGGCAAGGCCGTAGGGCAGGCGGTTCGCCTCCTCGATCATGCTGTCTTCGCCCTTCATCGGGTTGAGCAGCGCGACCGGGCCGAACGGCTCGTTGTTCATGATATCGGCGTCGACCGGCACTTCGGAAAGCACGGTCGGCTCGTGGAAGAAGCCGCGGTTGCCGATCCGCTCGCCGCCGGTGAGCAGCGCGGCCCCCTTTTCCTGCGCGTTGCCGATCAGCTTCGCGACTGAATCGAGTCCGCGCGCATTGGCCATCGGCCCCATCTGCGTGTCCTCCTCGTAGCCGCTGCCGACCTTCACCGTCTTCGCCCGCTCGACGAAGCCGTCGCGGAAGCGCTCGAACACGTCCTCCTCGATCAGGAAGCGGGTCGGGCTGACGCAGACCTGGCCCGCGTTGCGGTACTTGGCCGCGACCATCGTATCGAGCACCTTGTCGACGTCGCTGTCGTTGAACACGAGCACCGGGCCGTGGCCGCCGAGCTCCATCGTCGCGACCTTGAGATCGTCCGCCGCGAGGCGGGCGAGGTGCTTGCCGACCGCGGTCGAGCCGGTGAAGGTCAGCTTGCGGATCACCGGCGAGCCGAGCAGGTGGCGGCTGACCGTATCGGGCACGCCGAACACGCACTGCACCGCGTCCCCCGGCACGCCCGCGTCGAGCAGCGCCTGGACCAGAGAAATGCCGCCCGCCGGGGTCTCTTCCGAGGGCTTGACGATTACCGAGCAGCCGGCCGCAAGCGCGCCGCCGATCTTGCGCACAACGTTGATCATCGGGAAGTTCCACGCGGCGAAGCCCGCGACCGGGCCGATCGGGTGGTACTGCACTTCGACCCGCTGGCCCGCGGGGCGCACCAGCGTGCGGCCGTAGATGCGCTTGATCTCGCCGGCGTAGAACTCGAGCAGCATGGCCGAATAGATGACCTCGCCCATCGCTTCCTTGACCGGCTTGCCCTGTTCGCGCGTGATCGCGGGGGCGATCTGGCTCACTCGCTCCTTGAGCAGTGCGGCGGCCTTGACCAGGATCGCGGCGCGCTTGTCGGCCGGGGCGTTGCGCCATTGGCGGAAACCTCTCTCCGCGCCATCGAGTGCGCGGTCGAGATCCTCGGCGCTCGCGCGGGGCAGGGTGCCGATCGTCTCGCCGGTGGCCGGATCGATCACCTCTTCGGTCTCGCGCCCGCCGCCGGACACCTGTTCGCCGCCGATCAGGAGATGGAGAGAGGGATAGTCGGCCATTGGTGCAGCTCCTCTTGTCGCGTTTGCGCGGGAGATGGCCGCACGCATGAGTCGCGTCAACCTGCGCGGTCTAGGCAAGCGTTCAGCTTGGCTCGTATAGGGCGCCGGCCATGATCCGCTTTCTCACCACCGCCGCACTGGTGCTGGCCTCGCTCGCTTCCACCGCGCAGGCGCAGGAGCCGCCGAAGCCGAATCTCACCATCGAGCAGCGCACCGCACTGCGCTGCGCGGTCGCCTTCGCACTGGTTGCCGAGGGGCAGGCGCGCGGCGATGCCGCGATGGCCGCCTACCCCGTGCTTGGCGAGCGAGGGCGCGAGTTCTTCGTCCGCACCTCCGCACGGATCATGGACGAGACCGGCATGAGCCGCGACGCGGTCGCCGGCCTCCTCGGCGCGGAGGTCGAATCGCTACGCGAGGAAGGGGCGCTCGACCGGGTCATGTCGCCGTGCATGCTGCTGCTCGACGCTTCAGGCCTTTGAGAGCCGTTCAGTACCCGGTCAGGCACTCTCGGGCACTTTGTGCCCCGCGAACGAATCGGAGAACGACCATGCGTATTCTCGCTCTTTGCGCAGCCGCTGCGCTCGCGTTTCCGGCGGCCGCCAGCGCCTCCGAACCCGCGCCGCTGCCCGATTACGAGCTTTACGACGCGCCGCTCTACGCGCCGGAGGTCGAGTACGAGGAGCCCCTGTCGCAGCGGCTCGCCGATCCCGTGGTGCAGAACGAGCTTGCCAGCACCGTCGCGGTGCTCGGTGAAATCCTGCTCGACATGCCGCTGGCGCCGATCGTCGAGCCGATGGCCGAGATTGCCGGGCGCAATCCCGGCAGCGTCGATCCAGACCTGACTCTGCGCAAGATGCGACCCGAGACGAGCGACGTGCCTGCCCGCGTGGCCCGCGATCTGCCGCGCGCCATGGGCGCGATGGCATCGATGGCGGACAGCCTGGAAGCGATGCGCCCGGCGCTCCGCGAAATGGCCGAGCGACTGGAATTCGGCATCGACCAGGCGACCCGCGGCCAGCGCTGATACGCACCTGAATTCCTTCCCCTCCCTCAAGGAGGAGGGCGCTTTCGTTTGCGCATAACCTGCTCTCTCGAGCCCGCCCCTGTAGACGGCCCCGCGCACTTGCGGCATGAGCAAGGGCGCATATGTGGCGCCTCTATCAGTTCCCCCTCTGTCCGTTCAGTCGCAAGGTCCGCCTGCTCCTCAGCGAGAAAGGCGTCGGCTACGAGCTGTGGCGGGAGAACCCGTGGGACGCGAGCGACGAGTTCTGGGCGCTGAACCCCGCCGGGCGCACCCCGGTGCTCTACGATCCGGAACGGCGCCTGGCGCTGTCCGACAGCCGCGCGATCTGCGAGTATTTCGAAGAGACGGTCGACAAGGCCCCGATGATCAACGGCACCGCCTCCAACCGCGCGGAGATCCGCCGGCTGGTGGCGCTGTTCGACGAGAACTTCTTCGGCGACGTGACCATGCCGCTGCTGCACGAGCGGATGAAGAAGCGGCTCGTGCTGCGGCAGCCGCCGGACTCGCGGATTCTGCGCGAGGCGATGAAGCTGGCGCACGGGCATCTCGATTACATCGACTGGCTGATCGACAATCGCACCTGGCTCGCCGGTGCGACGATGAGCCTTGCCGATCTGGCCGCCGCGGCGCAGATCTCGGTCGCCGACTACCTCGGCGGGATCGACTGGGCCGGGCACGAGCAGACGCGCGGGTGGTATTCGGTGTTCAAGAGCCGCCCCTCCTTCCGGCCGCTTCTGTCGGAGCGCATGGAAGTGATCCAGCCGCCGCGTCACTACGCCGAACTGGACGTTTGAAGGCGCGCCGCAAGTTTCCCATATCTCCTGTCGAGGAGAATGCACGATGCCCGACAAGATCCAGCTTTCCGATGCCGATTGGCGCGAACGCCTGACGCCCGAGCAGTACCACGTGCTGCGCGAGGGCGGGACCGAGCGCGCCTTCACCGGCAAGTACGAAAAGAACAAGCTGCCCGGCGAATACCGCTGTGCCGCCTGCGGCCAGTTGCTGTTCGAGAGCGCCGACAAGTACGACAGCGGGTCGGGCTGGCCGAGCTTCACCGCGCCTGCCGAAGGCGATGCTGTCGAGGAGCATCGCGACACCTCGCACGGCATGGTGCGGACGGAGGTCGTCTGCGCGAAGTGCGAAGGGCACCTGGGGCACGTCTTCCCCGACGGGCCGGGAGCCGACGGCCTGCGCTACTGCGTCAACAGTGCGGCGCTGGATTTCAAGCCCGAGGAATAATCCCGCCGCCCCGTTCACGCCGGGTTACAACTGCCCTATGCATCGCGCGCACGACGGGTAATCGGGCTGCGGTCCGCAAGAAGGTAAGCGAATACTGATGGCGAAGCGGGGGAGCCGGCGGAAGGCACCGAAGTCGACCGGCAAGCGCACGGCGAGCGGCTGGCGCTTGTGGGCCCGGCGCCTGCTCATCTGGGCCGGCGCACTGGCGCTGCTCGGCGCCCTCTTTCTCGGCCTCGCGGTCGCCTTCGCGGCGCGCTCGCTGCCCAGCTACGGCGAGCTCAAGGCGACCGACAACGCCCAGACGATCATCGTACGCGCACGCGACGGGACCGAAATCGTCGAACTCGGGCCGAGCTACGGCGAGTGGCTCGACAGCTCCGAGATCCCGCAGGTGATGAAGGATGCGATGATCTCGGTCGAGGACCGGCGTTACTACTCGCATTTCGGGATCGATCCCTACGGCCTCGCCCGCGCGCTCTGGGTGGCGATGACGGGCGACGGACGCATTTCCGCGACCTCGACCATCACCCAGCAGCTCGCACGCAACGTCTTCCTCAATTCCAACCGCTCGCTCGACCGCAAGCTGCGCGAGGCGGTCCTTGCGATCGCGCTGGAAAGCAAGTTCTCGAAGGAAGAGATCCTCGAGCTCTACCTCAACAAGGTCTACTTCGGCGGCGGCGCCTACGGTATCGACAGCGCGAGCCGGAAGTTCTTCAGCCATCCGGCGACCGAGCTCTCTACCGCCGAGGCGGCGATCATCGCTGGGCTGGTGAAGGCACCGAGCCGCTATTCGCCGACCGCCGATGTCGAGGCCGCGGTGGGCCGCGCGAACGTCGTGCTGCGGCTCATGCGCGAACAGGGACGCATCACCGCGAGCGAGGCGAGCGTCGATCCCTCGACCGTGAATCTCAAGGAAGAGCGCGCGCAGAATTCGGTGCGCTACTTCACCGACTGGGCGCTGCCGCAGCTCGACCTGCTGCTGCCCGAGACGTTCGAGCCGATCGAGGTCTGGACCACGATCGACGTCGGCATGCAGCGCGCAGCGACTGCGGCGGTCAAGTCGAACACGCCCGCCGGCGCGCAGGGGGCGCTCGTCAGCCTCGACCGCGACGGCGCGATCCTGGCGATGGTCGGCGGGACCGACTACGTCGCAACCAACTACAACCGCGCGACGAACGCGCTGCGCCAGCCCGGTTCGGCATGGAAGCTGTTCGTCTATCTCGCTGCGCTCGAGGCCGGCTACACGCCCGACGACCGCGTGGTCGATGCGCCGGTGACGATCGACGGCTGGAGCCCGCGCAATTCGGGCGGCACTTACGCCGGCGAGATCGATATGCGCGCCGCCTTCGCCTACTCGAAGAACACGGTCGCGGCGCAGCTCGGCAACGAGGTCGGCTTCGGCACCGTAGCCTCGATGGCCAAGCGCTTCGGCATCACCACGCCGATCTCCACTTATCCCGCCATGGTGCTCGGCAGTTCGGAAGTGCGCGTGATCGATATGACGCGCGCCTTCGCCGCGATCTCGGCGAAAGGCACCTCGGTCGAACCCTACGGCATCGTCAAGGTCACGACAGCCGACGGCGAAGTGCTTTACCAGCATGAAGCGCCGCGTTCGACCCAACTGGTGCCGGATTACGTGGCGGCGGGTATCACCGACCTGCTCCAGACGACCGTCAACACCGGGACCGGGCGTGCGGCTCAGATCGGCCGGCCGGTCGCAGGCAAGACCGGCACGACCAATTCGAACAAGGACGGTTGGTTCCTGGGCTTCTCCAGCGGTGTGACCACTGGCGTGTGGATGGGCCGCGACAATGCCGATCCGGTGCCGGGCCTGCAGGGCGGCCGCGCGCCGGCGCAGGCCTTCGCGGCCTACATGCGCTATGCAGTGAAAGACCGCCCGGTCGAGCAGTTCGATACCGAAGTGCAATTGCCCGAGTGGCAGCTCGAGCCGGATGATGAGTATTATTACGGCGAGCCGGACGACTACTACTACATCGACGAGCAGGGGAACCTGATCGAACCGGGTGTTCCTGAAGAGCCAGGCGAGTTCCCCTTCCCGATCGAAGGCGAACTGCCGCCCGGCGATCGCCCGCGCCAGCCGCCACCTCCAGCGAGCAGTGGCGATCCCGGCCAGGCCGCAAGCGACGACTTCCTCGATCGCGCGACGGGCCGCGCCGAGCCGCAGGGCAGGCCGTCCCCGCCGCCGATCCGGCTTCAGCCCCGCGCCCCGGCGCCCACACCCCAGCCGGGAACCGGCGGGACCGAATAGGGGCTGCCGCTCTCGCGCCCGCAGGATTCATCGAAGGCGATGAGACTCAACCCGTAATTCGCGATCAGCACGCCGCCGTGCTGCAACGAACCAAGGCCCTCCCGGCGGGGAGGGCCTTGGTTCGTTCAAACTGCGTCCGGTGCTTAGCGGAGCCTGATGGGTACGTAGATCGCCGGCTGGCCGCGCCGCTGGATCCGCAGGAGGACGGCTTCGCGGCCGCTTTCCTTGGCCTGGCGCACCACCTGTTCGAGCTCCGACACCGACCCAGTCTCGGTGTAGTTGGCGCTCAGCACGATATCGCCGCGCTGCAGGCCCTTGCGCGCCGCGTCCGAGTTCGGGTCGACCGCGGCGACGATCACGCCCGCGGTATCGGCCGACACGCCGAGCTGGCGCCGGATTTGCGGGGTAAGCTCGATCGCCTGAAGGCCAAGGCTCTCTCCGATCGCGCCGCCTTCGGTCCCTTGCGGAACTTCCGGTTCGGCATTGGGATCGAACATCTGCTGCTGGGCGAGCTCGGCCTCGCTCGGCCGCTTGCCGACGGTCACGTTCACGTTCCGCCGCCTGCCGTCGCGATAGAGCTCGACCGGAATGCGCGTGCCGGGCTTGATGTTGGCGACCAGGAAGGAAAGCGTCTGATCGGGCGTTACGGCCTCGCCGTTCACTTCCACGACCACGTCGCCTGCCTGGATGCCGGCCTCGTCGGCAGCGGCGCCGGGTTCGACCGACTGCACGAACTCTCCGACGTTGCGCTGGAGCCCGAGCGAATCGGCCATGTCCTCGGTCACCGGCTGGATGCGGACGCCCAGATAACCCCGCTCGATTTCCTCGCCGCGGCGGAGTTGCTCGACGATCGGGGCCGCGATCTCGGCCGGAATCGCGAAGCCGATCCCGACACTGCCGCCGGTGGGCGACAGGATGGCGTTGTTGATGCCGATGACGTTGCCGCGCATGTCGAACAGCGGCCCACCCGAGTTGCCCCGGTTGATGCTGGCGTCGGTCTGAATGTAGCGGTCGTAGGCGCCGGCGCCCGCGGTGCGCAGGACCGAGGAAATGATGCCGGACGTAACGGTGCCGCCGAGTCCGAATGGGTTGCCGATCGCGACCACCCAGTCGCCCGCGCGCGCTTGCCGCGAATCGCCGAACTCGACGAACGGGAACGGCTCGTCGCGGGCGATCTTGAGCACCGCGAGGTCGGAGGCTGCGTCCGAACCGATCATCTCCGCCGGATACTCGGTGCCGTCGGGCATGGTGACGGTGATCTCCTCCACCGTGCCGTTGCCGCCCGGCGGGCTGACGACATGATTGTTGGTGACGACGTAGCCGTCGGCCGAAATGATGAAGCCTGAGCCGAGCGACTGACCCTCACGGTACTGCGGTTCGGATCCGCCACGGCGGCCGAAGAAATTCTCGAACGGCGTGCCGGCGAAGGGATTGACGCTCTGCACCTCCACCCGCTGCCGGGTGGAGATGTTGACCACCGCAGGCTGGAGCTGCGCTGTCAGATCCGCAAAGCTTTCGGGGGCTCCGGCGCGGGGGACGGCGCTTGCGATGCGGCTGTCGTCGTTCTGGGCGACTTGCGCGCCGGCGGGGTATCCGGTCGCGAGCGAGATCGTGGCGCCGCCGACAAGGAGTGCCGAAGTCAGGCCATAGGCGTATTTCACGGGCTTCACTTCCTTATGCTTCCTCTCGTAATCGTCAGTCACAAAGCCCTTCGAAAGGGCCGCTCAGTCCCGTGCCGGATAGATGGCGCGAGGCCATGAACCCGGCTTGAATATCCGCGTGTCAGCGCTCTCCCTGGAACTGGCGCAGGTATTCGTTGTCCGGCGACAGGATCATCGTGCTCTCGCCTTCGCCTTGCTCGAAGGTGCGGCGATAGCTCTCCATCGCGCGATAGAAGTCGTAGAACTCCGGGTCCTTGCCGTAGGCGGCGGCATAAGTCGAAGCCGCGTTGGCCTCGGCCTCGGCACGGATGATCTGGGCGTTCTTCTGGCCTTGGGCGCGAATCGTCGCCGCCTCTTCCTCGCGATCGGTCCGCATGCGGGTAAACGCGGCCGCGAGCGGGGCCCCGTCGGGCAAGTCGGCGCGCTTGATCCGCACGTCGATGATCTGCGCGCCGTAGCTGCGCGCCTCGCGGTCGAGCGCATCGCGAATGTTCGCCATGGCCGTGCCGCGTTCTGCCGTCAGCAGCGAAGCGAACGACCGGCGGCCAAGCTCCTGCCGCAGCACCGAGGTGAGGATCGGCGAGAGCTGCGTGCGGAGGATTTCCTCCGAACCCGCGTTCTCGACCGTCAGCACCGGGTCGATGATGCGGAAGCGCGCATAGGCATCGACCTGGAGCCGCTGCTGATCGCTGGAGAGCACCTGCTGTCGCTCCATGTCGAGATCCAGTATCCGCTTGTCGATCATCTGCACCCGCTCGTAACCAGGGACGCGGAGCACGATACCGGCGCCCGTCTCGCCGTAAGGCGCGTCCGGCTGGAACTGGTTGGCGACGCGGTCGGGCCGGCCGCCCTGAATGATCACTGCCTGATGCGTCTCGGGCACGATGACGATGCTCGAAAGCAGCGCCAGGAGCGCTACGCCGAGCGCGATTACGCTGCCCTTGTGGTCTTGCCAGATGCGCGTCATGTCACTGGCCCTCCGGAGTGGCAACGACGGGCGGCGAGCCCTGCGAGCGGCGCTGCACTTCGGGCAGCGGGAGATACGGCACGACGCCGTCCGCCTCGATGATCGTCTTGTCGGTCTTGCTCAGCACGATTTCCATCGTTTCGTAGTAGAGCCGCTGGCGGGTGACTTGGGGCGCCAGACGGTATTCCTCGTAGATCTTGTCGAATGCGGCCGCGTCGCCCTGCGCCCGTGCGAGCACGCGCTGGGCGTAGGCGCGGGCGCTGTTGACGGCGGTTTCGGCGTCCTGCTGCGCGGCGGAAACGTCCTTGAACGCCTCGACGACTTCGGCTGGCGGATCGGTCTTCTCGATCTCGATGCCCTGCACCGCGACGCCGGCGCGGTAGGCGTCGAGGATCGCCTGCATGCGGGTGCGCACACGCTCCTCGATGATGGCGCGGCCGGCGCCGGAGAGCACGCTGTCGAGATCCTGCTCGGCAACCGACGCGCGCATCGCGGCTTCGGCAACCTCGCGGATCGTTTCCTCCGGATCAGCGAGCTGGAATTTGAACTGCTGCAGATCCTTGATGTTCCAGCGGATGAGATAGGACAGGTCGACCAGGTTCTGGTCTCCGGTGAGGATCAGCTTCTCCTCGTCGGTCCCGGGGATGCTCTCGGAGCGGATCTGGCTGACGTTCTCGATCTCCACCACCTGGATCGGCCAGGGCAGCGTGAAATTGAGGCCCGAGGAAAGCGTGTGCGAATACTTGCCGCCCAGCCAGGTGACGATCCCCTGTTCGCGCGGAGCGACCTGGTGGATGCTGGTGACGAACAGCCAAAGCGCGGCGATCGCCGCGATGGCGAGCGGGAACCAGCTACGTCCTCCGGGTCCGTCGGGAAGCCGGAACCGCGGGCCGTCGCCACCACCACCACCTCGCCGGCGCGGACCTTCGGCGCCGCGGTGCTTGAAGATGTCCTCGATATTGGCGGAACGGCGCGGCTCCTCGCCGCCACCGCCCGGGAGCCACGGATTGCGGGGGCCGCGCGGCGGGTCCTCCCCCGCCGGCGTTTCTTCCGGCGGCTCGCCGTCGTCCTTGCCGCCGCTGCCCCCTGGCTTCCCGCCCCACGGGCTCTTGCCGGCCATCGCCAGCGCTATGCGTTTCTGAAAACCGCCCAAGATGTTCATGGCAGCCTTTATAGGTGGCGATGGCGGGAAAAACAGGGGTTGCGCAGCCGATTTTGGTGCTAGTGACCCGCGCCATGACTGACGAGGAGCTGAAAGCCCGCCTGCCCGACGCGATCGCCGCGCGGGTTCGATCGCTACGCATTGCGGATGGCAAGGTGACCGTTATCCTCGATGCCTCCGGTCTCGATGCGTCGGCGCGGCAGGATATCGAAGGGGCGGTGCAGGACCTGCTGGCTCAGGCCGAGGGCGTCGAGGAGGTTCGGGTTGCGATGATGGCGGACCGCCCGCAGCGCCGGATCGTGGCCATCGGATCGGGAAAGGGCGGAGTCGGCAAGTCGACGCTGACCGCGAATCTGGCGATTGCGCTCGCTCGCGCGGGCCGCAAGGTCGGTATCGTCGATGCCGACATTTATGGACCTTCGCAGCCGACGCTGCTCGCGAACCAGGGCGAACGGCCGGTGGCCGAGAACGACAAGCTGGTGCCGGTCGAGAGCAAATGGGGCGTGCCCGTGCTCTCCATGGGGCACCTGGTCGAGCCCGGCCGAGCGATCGCCTGGCGCGGGCCGATGGTCGGCAGCGCGCTAGGGCAACTCATCGATGCGAACTGGGGCGAGACCGAACTGCTCCTGATCGACCTGCCGCCGGGCACGGGCGACGTGCAGTTGACCATGCTCCAGCGCTTCAAGCCCGCCGGCGCGGTGATCGTCTCGACGCCGCAGGACCTTGCCCTCATCGACGCGACGCGCGCGATGCAGCTGTTCGAAACGGGCTCCATTCCGGTGATCGGCCTGGTCGAGAACATGGCCGGCTACGCCTGCCCGCATTGCGGCGAGGTGAGCGATCCGTTCGGCACGGGCGGCGTGGAGACTGCCGCTGCGGCGAAGGGTGTGCCCTTCCTCGGGCGCATTCCGCTGTCGCTCG
>JAPSJS010000046.1 GCA_031178065.1 Altererythrobacter sp. | reverse complement strand
GTTCGCGGCGAAGGAAAGGCTTGGCCGCGAACTTCATTGCGTAGCTGACGCCGTACAGCCACTCGACCGCCGTCTTGTATTCGTCCGCCGTGTTCGGATCGCCCGCCCCGTCCGCTTTCACGAAGGCCATTCTCGGCACCACGATCTCGGCGAAGCTGTCCTGCGGCGGATTGAACAGCGCCCTGTGCGTCTTCTTCAGATCGAGCTTCGTCATCCGTCTCCTCCTGACACATCGGGTCCCTTTCGCAAACGCCCGCTGCGCTCTAGACGCCGACGTTGTGACCGATCGCGAGGCAACCTGCCGGTGCGGGCAATTGCGTGCCAGATGCACGGGCGACCCGGTGCGCGTTTCGGTCTGCCATTGCCTCGCCTGCCAGCAGCGGACCGGCAGCGCGTTCGCGGTTCAGGCGCGCTGGCCGGACGAGCGGTTCGAACTGAAGGGGGCGTTCCGCGAGTGGTCGCGGGTGGGCGATAGCGGGACGCGGGCGACCTATCGCTTCTGTCCCGATTGCGGCTCGACCGTCGCCTACGTCAACGAGGGGATGGCGGGCGTGACCGCGGTTCCGGTCGGAGCGTTCGCCGATCCCGATTTCCCCTCGCCGAAGTTCTCGGTGTACGAGGAACGCATGCATCGCTGGGTCGCGATCGTCGGCGATGACATCGAGCATATGGACTGATCGAGCTTGGCGATCGCGCGACGCATCGCTGATCCGCCATCCCAGCGAAAGCTTAGATCGCACCCCAGCTCGGACATCGAGGCAAACGGTCGGAAACCTCCCGCGGCCCGGTCGTTGGTTTTCGTGAAGGAGAACCGACATGACCAGCGAAGCCGGCAACGCCCAGGCGCGGAAGGAAAACCGCGGCAGCGGCAATCCGAATGAAAAGCTGCAGAAACAGGAAGAACGCGATCCGAATCGCTCCAACGCGCGCGATCGCGAGAACCGCAAAGGCGGCGACAATGCGGAAGCGCTGTAGGCTCGACTAAAGCGTCATCCCAGCAAAAGCCGGAAGGGCGCCGGACGCTTGAGCCTAGAGCGCGCTGACGTCCAGGAAGTCGGGCTTCGGGCCGTTCCATTCGCCGGCCGGAACGGGCTCGCTGTCCTCGTCCCGCCGAGGGCGTGAGCGTTCGGGACGCTCGGGCTTCGCCGCCTTCTCACGGCGCGGCTTTGCGGGACGCGGCTCGCGCTCCTCGTCGTCGCGCTCGCGGCGCGCCCGGCGAGATTTTTCTTCCTCGTCGCGCTCCTCGCGCGGTTCGGGCGCGGGCTTGAGCTCGACGCGCACGTCCTTCTTACCGAACACCGGGATCTTGGCGCCGGTCAACTTCTCGACGTTCTCGATCGCTTCGGCATCGTCTTCGGAAACGAGAGTGAACGCCCGCCCCTTGGCCCCTGCTCGACCGGTGCGGCCGATGCGGTGGACGTAGTCGTCGGGATGCCAGGGCGTGTCGAAATTGAACACGTGGCTCACGCCCTTGATATCGAGCCCGCGCGCGGCGACGTCAGACGCAACGAGGATATTGATGTCGCCGCCCTTGAAGCGATTGAGCTCCGCGATGCGGCTCGTCTGATCCATGTCGCCGTGGATCTCGCCGCTCGCGAAGCCGTGGCTGCGGAGGCTCTTGTTGAGCTCACGCACGGTGGTCTTGCGATTGGCGAAGACGATTGCGGTTTCGACCAGGTCGTTCTTGAGCAGCCAGCGCAGCGTATCGCGCTTCTCGCGGCTCTTCACCGGCACCTTGAACGCGGTGATGTCCTTGTTCGTGCTCGCTGCGCGGCTGACCTCGATCCGCTTGGGATTGTCGAGGAACTTCTTCGACAGCTTTTCGATCGGCGGCGGCATCGTGGCCGAGAACAGCATCGTCTGGCGCGTGTCGGGCAGCTTGGAGCAGATGAACTCGATATCGGGGATGAACCCCATGTCGAGCATCCGGTCGGCCTCGTCGATCACCAACAGTTCGCAGCCGTTGAGCATGATCTTGCCGCGCTCGAACAGGTCCATCAGGCGGCCCGGCGTGGCGATCAGCACGTCCACGCCTTCGTTCAGCGCCTTGATCTGATCGCCCATCTGAACGCCGCCGATCAGCAGCGCCATCCTGAGGTCGTGGTTGACGCCGTACTTCTCGAAATTCTCGGCGACCTGCGCGGCCAGTTCGCGCGTTGGCTCGAGGATCAGGCTCCGCGGCATCAGCGCCCGACGGCGGCCGTTGGCGAGGATGTCGATCATCGGCAGCACGAAGCCCGCGGTCTTGCCCGTGCCCGTCTGCGCGATGCCGACGATATCCTTCATCATCAGCACGGGCGGGATCGCCTGCGCCTGAATCGGAGTCGGCTCGGTGTAGCCGGCGGCTTCGACGGCTTTGAGCAGTTCTGGCGAGAGGCCGAGGTCGGCAAATGTCATCTGAGTTTGAATTGTCCGGTTTTGAGGGTGCGCGCCCACAAATGTGCAGCGCGTTGGCACTTGCACAAGCGCCGCGCCCTTTGCGCGGCGCGTGGGCAAAAGTCAAGAAAAGCGCGCCGACCTGCCGCGCGTCAGTCGCGGGCGGGCACCACCTGGTTGATCGCGGTGACCTCGCACTTCGATCCGGTGCGCGATTGCAGCTTGTCGCGGTCGACGCAGATCATGCCGTCGTCGTTACGCTCGACGTAGAAGCCCGAGTAGAAATCGCGCGCGTGGCACGAGCGCTCCAGCTTCGCGCTGTAGAGGCGCCGGTCGCGCATGAATAGCATCAGGCGATTGTCGGGAGCAGGCTGAACCGCCCCGACCGCGGCCGCTGGCACGCAGTCAGCAGCCTTGTGCTCGACCAGCCGCGTGTTGGGCCGGGGCGCCTCGACGAACGATGCCGATCCCTGCCGGGTCGCGGCGCTGCGGGGCACGATGCGGATGATCACCCGCTGCTCGATCCGGACCTGGCGCTGAACCGGCGTACCGCGAACGGCATCGAGTGCGCGCCAGCCCGGCTCCCCACGGCCCAGGGCGACGGAACTCCGCGGCGTCGATACGCTTTCTGCTTCATCCACCGGTGCCGGCGGGCTGAACAACAGCACGATAGGTGCAAGGAAGGCAGCGGGACTCGTCATCAGCGCTGGTCGCGATCTCCGTGCGGCCGCTGCAAACGATGCGGCCATATCCGGCCCTGCGGAATAGCGCAAACGCTTGAACGACGGCTTAATCCGTGCAGCACGCATACGCAAACCGGGTGGTGCGGGGGCGCGGCGCTATGCCATAGGGCTCGCCATGCGCGATCTCGACGCCTTTCTCGCAAGCGCGGCCGAACTGCTCGGCAAGCGCGGCTTCACCCGGGACCCGGAGGCAATGGCACCGTGGCTCACCGACTGGCGCGGCCGCTATGCGGGGAAAGCCCTCGCCATGGCCTCCCCTTCCAACACGGAGGAAGTCTCGGCCATCGTCCGGCTCTGTGCCCGGCACCGCGTGCCGATCGTGCCGCAGGGCGGCAACAGCGGCATGTCGGGCGGCGCGACTCCCGACAGCGAGGGCGAGGCCTTGCTGCTCTCGCTGCGGCGAATGAACGCGATCCGTGCGATCGACGTCGATTCGCGGCAGGCGGTGTGCGAGGCCGGGGTGATTCTCCAGACCTTGCACGAGGCCGCTGCCGACAAGCGGATGCGCTTTCCTCTCACCCTCGGCGGCAAGGGATCGGCCACGATCGGGGGGCTGATCGCCACCAACGCCGGCGGCACGCAGGTCCTGCGGCACGGGACCATGCGCGCGCAGGTCCTCGGCCTGCAGGCGGTACTCGCGGACGGCGACGTGTTCGATGCGCTCACTCCGTTGAAGAAGGACAACCGCGGGTTCGACCTCAAGCAGTTGCTGATCGGGTCCGAAGGCACGCTCGGCATCGTGACGGCCGCCACGCTGCGGCTGCTGCCTGCGATCGGCGAGCGTGCGGTGCTCTGGGCCGGGCTCAAGTCGATCGGCGACGCACGCCGCCTGCTGCTCCATTGCGAGGCGCGCGCGGGAGATCATCTCGAGGGGTTCGAGGTCGTCCCCGCGCATTGCCTCGCCGCGGTTCTCGATCACCTCCCCGATGCGCGCAGCCCCCTGGCAAGCGAACACTCGTGGCACGCGCTGATCGAGCTCGTCGCGGAGGAGGGTGCGGCCGACGGCCTTTCCGAGCTGGCAGAATCGCTGCTCTCCGAGGCTTTCGAGGCGGGGACGATCGAAGATGCGACGATCGCTGCGAGCGAAACGCAGGCGGAGCAGTTCTGGCTGCTGCGCGATTCTATCTCGCCGGCCGAGCGGGCGATCGGCCCGGCGATGCAGCACGACATCTCGGTCCCTGTCGCGAGGATGGCCGAGTTCGTCGAACGGGCCGTACCCGAAGTGGAGGCCCGCTTTCCCGGGACGGCTGCGGTCGCATTCGGCCACCTGGGCGACGGCAACGTCCACTTCCATGTCCTCGCGCCGCCCGGAGTGGTTCGCGGCGAGTGGGAAGATGGCGAGGGCAAGGCGATCAGCGCCTTCGTGCACGATCTCGTCACCCGCTGGGGCGGCTCGATCAGTGCGGAGCACGGTATCGGCCAGATGAAGCGTGACGAACTCGGCCGTCTGGGCGACCCGGTGGCGCTGGCCATGATGCGCAGCGTCAAGCAGGCGCTCGACCCGCAGAGCCTGCTCAATCCCGGAAAGCTCGTCCCGCTTGCGCCTGAGACACGCAGCAACTAAAGCGCGCCCTTCATGCGCGGGGTGCATGCCTTGCCGAGTAGACAATCCTAGCGATCCGGAGAGAATCCATGGCCAGCGCGCCGCAGCCCAACCTGCCCCTGTTCTACAACGACCTCATGCCGCTCAACAGCCGCGATCACGCGAAGTGGCACAGCAAGGGTATCGATTCGGCGAAGTGGCTGACCGCCCAGCACGCGATCCCGCTGACGGTCGACGAATTCGTCCAGGCGCAGCGTGATTACCCGATCGTCTTCTCCTCGGGCGACAACCCGCTGCCGCTCGCGCTCATGGGCCTGAACGAGGGTGTGAACACCTTCGTGGACGAAGAGGGCAAGGTGAACGAGCCGGTCTATCTTCCGGCCTACATCCGCCGCTATCCGTTCATGCTCGCCAAGCTGCAGCCGGATTCCGAAGAGCTGTCGCTCTGCTTCGACCCGACCACCGATTCGCTCGGCGAGTTCTCGGACGGCGAGGCTCTGTTCGACGACGAGGGCAAGCCCGCCGACGCGACCAAGCGCGCTCTCGAGTTCTGCCAGCACTTCGAGGAAGCCGGTCAGCGGACCAAGGCGTTCATTGACGAGCTGAAGAAGCACGACCTGCTGATGGACGGCGAGATCGCGATCTCCATGCAGGACAATCCTGACCGCCCGTACGTCTATCGCGGCTTCCAGATGATCAATCAGGAAAAGCTGCGCGAAGTGCGCGGCGACGTGCTGCGCACGTGGTGCCAGAACGGGCTGCTCGCGCTGATTTACGCTCACATGTTCTCGCTCGACCTGATGCGCGCGATCTTCGCTCGCCAGCAGCAGCAGGGCAAAGGCCCCGAGATCGTACCCGCAGCGACGAACTGAGACGACAACACGAGATCGTCTCGCGATAGCCGGGGTTGAAACATCCCGGCACGCAACCTATTTCATCGGTGTCGGAACGGCGCTCCCCTCATAGCCTGTTCCGATCGGTGCACTGCGGTGCACCTCCTCCCTGAACCTTGGCCACCTCGTGCATCTTGCACGAGGTGGTTTTTTCATTCGGCGGCAAGCGGGAGCGCCCCGTTCCTCCCGAGTGCGGCAACCGCATCGCCGAGCTCCCGGACGAACCCGGTCAGCAACCGCGCGACCGCGGGCATGCGCGCGGACGTCTCCGCCAGCCGCGCGTCGAGATAGCTCGAGCGGCAGATCTCCAACTGCAATGCATGAATGGCGCGCGCCGGTACGCCGTGCCGGTCGAGGATATAGCCGCCCGCGTAGGGGCGATTGTGCGCGGTACGCCGCTCGATCCGGGCGAAATATGCAAGGCCCTGCGCTGCGAGCGCGGGATCGCAGGAGGCGCCGAAACGGTCGCCGAGTACGACTTCCGCAGTGCGGTCGCCGGGAAAACGCGGCCGCAGCGGCGGCATCGAGTGGAGATCGACCAGCAGCGCTGCGCCCCAGCGGTCACGCAGGGTCTCCAGCGCGCCAGCCAGTTGCGCGTGGTAGGGGCGGTGAATTCCCTCGATCCGCGCCTCCAGATCGTCTCGGGGGATCGGCCCTTTCCAGATCTCCCCCAGCCCGCCGAGCCGACGCGGTACGAGGCCCAGGCCGCTGCGCGAACGGCGATTGATCGCGGAATGCCGCGTCTTCCTCGGTGCACCGCCGGCAACCATCGACCAATCCATGTCGTCGCAGGCGCGATTGAGGTCGAGCATGGCCCGCGGCGCATGTGCGACGAGTAATGCGGCGCCGGTCGCGACGGCGATTTCCCCCGCGAGCAGGTCGGTGTAGCGATCCTCCAGCCGCAAGGCGCTGTATTCGGGATCGCGCATGCGCTCCCTCAAGGTTTGGGGATAGCAGCGGCCGGCATGCGGCGCCGCGATCAGGACCGGGATCGGCGTCTCGCGCGGCATCTCCAGCGTGAATGCGGGCTCGTCGGTGCCGGGGATCGCCCCGCCCGAAACCCGCTCGCCGCCTCCGCTGGAATCGCGCTCGTCCATTCGCATCCTTGCTGGACCGTTAGCGACGATGTGTCAAAGCAGGGCAGTACCGACAAGGCGAAAGATTTCTTAAGCCGCCGGCGCTAAGCGAACCCTCATGAGCGAACGCAACGGCCTCAGGATACTTCTCGCCGAAGACGAAGAGGCGATGCGCGGCTATCTCGCCCGCGCGCTGGAAAATGCCGGCTACGAAGTGATGGCCGTCGACCGCGGAACGCGGGCCGTTCCGCTGCTCGAATCGCAGCACTTCGATCTCCTCCTGTCGGATATCGTCATGCCGGAAATGGACGGGATCGAACTCGCGCAGCGCTGCAGCGAAGTCAGTCCACGGACCAAGGTGATGTTCATCACCGGATTCGCCGCCGTCACGCTGCGGGTCAGCCGCGAACAGCCGCAGGCGAAGATCCTCTCGAAACCCTTCCATCTGCGCGACCTTGTGCTCGAGATCGAGCGCGTGTTCGAGGACTGCTTGCACGCGACGGTCTGACCATGAGAATGAGGGCTTGCGCGGCCTTGACCCAATCGCTAGATGGCGCGCCTGCCGCTCACCGCGGCATAATCGATGGCTTGGGCGTATAGCTCAGTGGTAGAGCACTGTGTTGACATCGCAGGGGTCGGAAGTTCAATCCTTCCTACGCCCACCATCGGCTGACTAAGCTTACGAAAGGCGCCGCGATTGCGGCGCCTTTTCTGCATCTGCGATTATCCGGCCACGTCCGCACCCGCCGCGTCCGGCAGCTTCCCTTGCGCCCTCCCCCGCCTCTGCTAAAGCCCGCGCAAACCATCCAGACAGATAGGGCACACATGCAGAAGATTCAGGTCAAGAACCCCATCGTCGAGCTCGACGGCGACGAGATGACGCGCATCATCTGGGAGTGGATTCGCGAGCGGCTGATCCTTCCCTACCTCGATGTCGACCTGAAATACTACGACCTGTCGATCCAGAAGCGCGATGAGACCGACGACCAGATCACCGTCGACGCGGCCAATGCGATCAAGGAACACGGCGTCGGCGTAAAGTGCGCCACGATCACGCCGGACGAGGCGCGGGTCGAGGAATTCAGCCTCAAGAAGATGTGGAAGAGCCCCAACGGCACGATCCGCAACATCCTGGGCGGCGTGGTCTTCCGCGAACCGATCGTGATCGACAACGTGCCGCGGCTCGTGCCGGGCTGGACCGACCCGATCGTTGTCGGCCGTCACGCGTTCGGTGACCAGTACCGCGCGACCGACACGCTGATCCCGGGCGCGGGCAAGCTGCGCCTCGTGTTCGAAGGCGAGAACGGCGAGAAAATCGACCTCGACGTGTTCGAATTTCAGTCGAGCGGCGTCGCCATGGCGATGTACAACCTCGACGATTCGATCCGCGACTTCGCGCGCGCCAGCTTCAACTATGGCCTCGACCGCGGCTGGCCGGTCTATCTCTCGACCAAGAACACGATCCTCAAGGCCTATGACGGCCGCTTCAAGGACCTGTTCCAGGAAGTGTTCGACGCCGAGTTCAAGGACAAGTTCGACAAGGCCGGCATCACCTACGAGCACCGCCTGATCGACGACATGGTCGCCTCCGCGCTTAAGTGGAACGGCAAGTTCGTCTGGGCCTGCAAGAACTACGACGGCGACGTGCAGTCCGACACAGTGGCGCAGGGCTTCGGCTCGCTCGGCCTGATGACCAGCGTTCTGATGACGCCCGACGGCAAGACGGTGGAGGCCGAGGCGGCGCACGGCACCGTCACCCGTCACTACCGCCAGCACGAGCAGGGCAAGGCGACCAGCACCAACCCGATCGCCAGCATCTTCGCCTGGACCCGCGGCCTGATGTACCGCGGCAAGTTCGACGGCACGCCCGACGTGGTGAAGTTCGCCGAAACGTTGGAGCGCGTCTGCATCCAGACGGTCGAGCGCGGCCAGATGACCAAGGATCTCGCGCTGCTGATCGGCCCCGATCAGAGCTGGCTCACCACCGAGCAGTTCTTCGAGGCGATCGTGACCAACCTCGAAGCGGAGATGGCCAACTGGGCCTGATGAAACGTTTGCCCCCTTCCGTCATTGACCACAGACAATGACGGAAGGGGGAACGACATCAGTGGCCAGGGCACCGAGGAAGAAGCAGCCGGCACGCCGCAAGACGCCGGAGAAGTTCGGCAAGCGGCGGCTCGAAGTCCGTAACGCCCGGCCCAAGGACGTGCGCGGGATCGCTGCTCTCGTCCGCCGCGTCTATGACGACATGCCCGCCTACACGCACGGCGAGATCCGCGGACAGATCAACAATTTCCCCGAAGGCTGCTTCGTCGCGCTGCTCGACGACGAGGTCGTCGGCTACTGCGCGACCATGCAGATCGCCGAGACGCTCGCGTTCCAGGATCACGACTGGGACGAGATCACGGGCAACGGCTTCGGCAGCCGGCACGATCCGACCGGCGACTGGCTTTATGGCTATGAGATGTGCGTCGACCCGAAGGTGCGCGGCGTGCGCATTGGGCGGCGGCTCTACGAGGAACGCCGCGCGTTGGCCGAGGAGCGCGATCTGACCGGCATCGTCTTCGCCGGCCGCATGCCGAACTATCGGCGCAACAAGCGCAAGGTGGACGGGCCGGAGGACTATCTCGAGCAGGTCGTAGCGGCAAAGATCCATGATCCGGTGCTGCGGTTTCAGCTCGCCAATGGGTTCGAACCCGCGCGGATCCTGCATGGGTATCTGCCCGAGGACAAGAAGTCGGAGGCGAACGCCGTTCTGATGGTCTGGCGCAATCCCTACGTGGAGCGCGATCAGCCGGTGAAGAAGCGTCTCCCGCGCGGCGTCGAGGCGGTGCGCGTGGCGACCTGCCAGCTCCAGGCGCGCGCGGTGGAGGACTATGCGGAGTTCCACCGCGCCATCGAGTATTTCGTCGATGTTGCAAGCGATTACGAGTCAGACTTCATCGTCTTTCCCGAACTCTTCACCCTTCAGTTGTTGAGCTTCGAGGAAAAGCAGCTCTCGCCGGTCGAGGCGATCGAGCGGCTTTCGGAGTATACCCCGCGCATCAAGTCGGACATTTCCGACATGGCGATGCGCTACAACATCAACATCGTCGCCGGATCGCATCCGACGCGTATGGACGACGGCGATATCCACAACGTCGCCTATGTATGCCTGCGCGATGGATCGGTGCACGAGCAGGAGAAGATCCATCCGACGCCGAACGAGCGCTATTGGTGGAACATCCGCGGCGGTGACAGCATCGACGTGATCCCCACGGACGTGGGACCGATCGGCGTCCTGATATGCTACGACAGCGAATTCCCCGAACTGGCCCGGCGTCTCGCGGACGAAGGAGCGCGGATCATCTTTGTGCCCTTCTGTACCGACAGCCGGCAGGGGTACTTGCGCGTGCGCTATTGCGCGCAGGCACGCGCGATCGAGAACCAGTGCTTCGTCGTACTTTCCGGCAATGTCGGCAACCTGCCCAACGTCGGTAACGTGGACATTCAGTACGCGCAGAGCTGCATCCTCACACCATGCGACTTTCCCTTCGCGCGCGACGGAGTGGCCGCCGAAGCGAGCGAGAACGTGGAGACGCTGACGATCAGCGATATTAACCTGGCAGACCTCAGCTGGGCCCGCGCGGAGGGCACCGTTCGCAATCTCGCCGATCGGCGTTTCGATCTCTATCGGATCGAATGGGACGAGGCAGGCAAGCATCCGGGCAAGCCGCGCCCCAGGCGTGAACCGCTCGGCCCCTCCACGGTGGGTGGCGGCTGATGTCGGACGGAGGCGAGCGCACGCGCTGCTACGTCGCAGGCGCGGACCGACAGCATTCCCGCCACGGCACCGGCCGCTAGGTTCGATCCGAGCGCAATGTCGTTACGATTGCGTTGTGCGCAGTGACAACGGCCCCCGCCGCCGTTAGGTGAAGCCCAATGGCCGGAGAGATCGCACCTTCCCCCGCACTGTCGGATGCTCTGGTCATCCTCGGCGCGGCGGGTATCGTGATCCCGGTCTTCACCCGCTTCCGCATCACACCGGTCATTGGCTTCATCCTGATCGGCATCGCGGTCGGGCCATTCGGCCTCGGCAAGCTGATCTACGAATACCCCTTGCTCGGCCATGTGACGATCAGCGACCCCGAGGTGCTGGCGCCCTTCGCCGAGTTCGGGATCATCCTGCTACTCTTCACGATCGGTCTCGAACTATCGTTCAACCGATTGTGGCAGATGCGAAAACTCGTCTTCGGGCTGGGTGCGCTCGAACTGCTCATCATTGGATCGTGCATCGCCATCGGCCTGTCGATGATGGGCCAGTACTGGACCGGCGCGCTGGGTCTCGGCCTTGCCCTGGCGCTGTCGTCGACCGCGATCGTGCTGCCGATCTCGGGCACGCATACGCCCGTGGGACGCGCCGCGCTGTCGATGCTGCTGTTCGAGGACATCGCGATCGTTCCCATCATCTTCCTGCTCGGCGCCATGGCGCCCAACGCACAGGCAGAAGGATGGGAAGGTCTCGTCGGCACCTTGTGGCAAGGCGGTCTGGTGGTCGTCGGGCTGCTCGTTGTGGGCCGGATCGCCCTGCCCCGCCTGTTCGCGCAAGCCGCCCGTACCAAGAGCCCCGAACTCTTCCTCGCGGCCAGCCTGCTGGTCGTGATCGGCGCCAGCCTCGCCACCGCAGTGGTCGGTCTCTCGCCGATCGTCGGCGCCCTCATCGCGGGGCTGCTGATCGCCGAGACCGAGTATCACGGCGAGGTCGAAGCGATCATCGAGCCGTTCAAGGGCCTCGCGCTCGGTATCTTCCTCATCACCGTGGGGATGAGCATCGACGTGATGACCGTCTGGGAGAATCTCGGCGCGATCGCTCTCGCGGTGGTCCTGGTGCTGGGCTTCAAGATGCTGGTCACCGGCCTTCTCCTGCGTCTCATGGGCGCGCGCCGCAGCACGGCCGCCGAAACGGGCATGCTGATGGCGAGTCCCTCGGAAACGACTCTGATCGTGCTCGCCGCCGCCACGTCCGCGCTGCTGATCCAGCCGGGCACCGCGCAATTCTGGCAGATCGTGACGGCCATCGGCCTGACTATCACCCCAATCCTCGCGAAGGTCGGACGCGCGGTAGCCCGGCGCATCGACAGCGCCCCGGAGCTGCCGCCCGAATACAGCGAGGACCCGCGCGTGATCATTGTCGGTTCCGGCCGTGTCGGTCGCCTGGTGGCGGACATGCTGACGGTGCACAACAAGCCCTACATCGCACTCGATTCCGACGCCGATATCGCCGATCGCGCCAAGCGCGACGGCTACCGCGTGCTCTACGGTGATGCATCTCGCCGCGACGCGCTCGAAAGGGTCGGGCTGCGGAATGCGCTGGCCGTCGTCTTGACCATGGACGAGCCAATTCTCGCACAGAGACTCGTCCAAAAGATCCGCAGGCAGTACCCCGACCTTCTCATTGTCGCTCGCGCCCGGGATTCGAGGCATGCCGCCGGACTTTATCGTGCCGGCGCAACCCACGCCGTGCCGGAAACACTCGAAAGCTCGCTCCAGCTATCCGAAGCGGTGCTGGCGGATATCGGCGTCGCAATGGGCCCTGTGATCGCCTCAATCCACGAGAAGCGTGACCAGCTTCGGGAACAGATCCGCGAGGAAGGCGCGCTCCAGTACAAGCCGAAGCTGCGTACGACGACAGCCGAAGCCGGCTGAACGAGGAACCCGTGAACTCTCCCGCGCTCCATGCGTTGAGCGATGAAAGGAGAATTCAGATGGCCGACCGCAACCCGGCGAAACCGGAACCGAACGAAGAGAAGTTCAAGCCCCAGAACGTGACCGAGGACCAGAAGCGCGGCGCGAACCAACCGGCCGATCCCCGCGGGCGTGATCTTCCGCGCGGAAGCGAGCCCGAGACCCGCGGCTCCAGTAGCGTTAGACGGTAGCGAACCTCAGGCGGAGACGGTCTCCGCGAGCGCGGCCTTCACGGCGGCGATGGCGTCATCCGCCTTCGCTCCATCCGGCCCGCCGCCCTGCGCCATATCCGCGCGGCCGCCGCCGCCTTTGCCGCCCAGCGCCTCGACGCCCTTGCGGACGAGCGCGATGGCATCGAAGCGGCTCGCGAGGTCGTCGGTCACGCCCACGGCGATCGCCGCGCGTCCGTCGTTGACCGCAACCGCGGCCGTAACGCCCGAGCCGATGCGCTTCTTCGCCTCGTCGAGCAGGCCGCGCAGGTCCTTGGGGTCGAGGCCGTCGAGCACCTGGCCGGAGAACTTTACGCCTCCGACGTCCTCGTCCGCCGGCCCTTGCGCGGCACCGCCACCGCCGCCGAGCGCGAGCTGCTTCTTCGCTTCCGCCAGTTCGCGTTCGAGCCGTTTGCGCTCCTCCACCAGCGCGGCAACGCGCGCCTCGACTTCTTCGGGGGCCGCCTTGATCGTCCCGGCAACAGCCTTCAGCGCCTCTTCGCGTCCGACAAGCCACTGGCGCGCCGCCTCGCCTGTCAGCGCCTCTATCCGGCGCACGCCGGAGGAAACCGCACTCTCCGAAACGATGCGGAACAGGCCGATATCGCCGGTCGCGCGCACGTGGGTGCCGCCGCACAGCTCGACCGAGTAATGGCGCGTGCCGTCGGCCTTGCGGCCCATCGAAAGGACGCGCACTTCGTCGCCGTATTTCTCGCCGAACAGCGCCAGCGCCCCGGCCGCGACTGCGTCGTCGGGGCTCATCAGGCGCGTCGCGACTTCCTGGTTGGCGCGGATCTCGGCGTTCACCTCGGCCTCGACTGCGGCAATGTCCTCGTCGGTCAGCGGCTTGGGATGCGAGAAGTCGAAGCGGAACCGGTCTGCGGCGACCAGCGAGCCCTTCTGCGTCACATGATCGCCGAGCCGGTTGCGCAGCGCCGCATGGACCAGGTGGGTGGCCGAATGGTTTGCGCGGATCCTGTCGCGCCGCTCGGCATCGACGGTCAAATGCACGTTGTCGCCGACCGTGATTTTGCCGGCCTCGATCCGGCCATGATGCGCGTGCAGGCGGCCCAGGGGCTTGGAGGTGTCGGTGATCTCGATCCGCAGCCCCTCAGGGGTCGAGATCGTGCCGGCATCGCCGCTCTGCCCGCCGCTCTCGCCGTAGAACGGGGTCTGGTTGGTCAGCACCATGACCTCGTCCCCGGCGTCCGCTGAATCGACTTCGGCGCCGTCGCGGACGATCGCGACAACGCAGCCTTCGCCCTCAGTGGCGGAATAGCCGGTGAATTCGGTACTGCCCTCACGCTCGGCGATGTCGAACCAGAGCTCGCTATCCGCGGCCTGGCCCGAACCCTTCCATGCGGCGCGGGCGGCCTGCTTCTGGCGCTCCATGGCCGCTTCGAAGCCGGCGCGGTCGACCCCGATGCCGCGCGCGCGCAAGGCATCTTCGGTGAGATCGTAGGGGAAGCCGTAGGTGTCGTAGAGCTTGAACGCCGTCTCGCCTTCGAGTTCGCCGCCCTCGCCCAGCCCGGCCGTTTCGTCGTCGAGCAGGCGCAGACCCTTGTCGAGCGTGCGGCGGAACTGCGTCTCTTCGCGCTCGAGCACTTCCTCGATCAACGCCTGGCCGCGCTGGAGTTCAGGGTAGGCCTGGCCCATTTCGGTGACGAGTGTGGGTACGAGGCGGTGCATCAGCGGCTGCTCGGCGCCGAGCAGGTGCGCATGCCGCATCGCGCGGCGCATGATGCGGCGCAGGACATAGCCGCGGCCCTCGTTCGACGGCAGCACGCCGTCGGCCAGCAGGAAGCCGCTGGAGCGCAGGTGATCGGCGATGACGCGGTGGCTGGCGCGGCGCTCGCCCTCGGCGGCAACGCCGGTCAGGCTCTCGCTCGCGGCAATCAGCACCTTGAACGTGTCGATGTCGTAGTTGTCGTGCACGCCCTGCATGACGGCGGCGATGCGTTCGAGGCCCATGCCGGTGTCGATGCTCGGTTTGGGCAAAGCGGCGCGCGAACCGTCGGCCGACTGCTCGAACTGCATGAACACGAGGTTCCAGATCTCGATGAAGCGGTCGCCGTCCTCATCGGGCGAGCCCGGAGGACCGCCGGGTATATGCTCGCCGTGATCGTAGAAGATCTCGCTGCATGGGCCGCAGGGGCCGGTGTCGCCCATCGACCAGAAGTTGTCGCTCGTCGAGATCCGGATGATCCGCTCTTCGGACAGGCCCGATATCTTGCGCCACAGATCGAACGCCTCGTCGTCCGTGTGGTAGACGGTGGCGGTGAGCTTCCCGGGCGCGAGGCCCCATTCCTTCGTCAGCAGGGTCCAGGCGTGCTCGATCGCCTGTTCCTTGAAGTAGTCGCCGAACGAGAAATTGCCGAGCATCTCGAAGAACGTGTGATGCCGCGCAGTGTAGCCCACGTTGTCGAGGTCATTGTGCTTGCCCCCGGCGCGCACGCATTTCTGACTCGACACAGCGGTCGACGCGGGCGGCGCTTCGAGCCCGGTGAACACGTTCTTGAATGGCACCATGCCCGCGTTGACGAACATCAGCGTGGGATCGTTGTAAGGCACCAGCGGCGCGCTCGGCACCGGCGTGTGGCCGGCACCCGCGAAATAGTCGATGAAGGACCGGCGAACGTCGTTGGTCGAAATCATGCAGCGCAGTTAGTTGCTGGAGCGCGGTGCGACAAGCGGATTAAGGCGCATTCCCCAGGCCAGGCGGGCGATCAGCCGTCGGGGGCGTGCGCCGTGAAAAGCCAGGCGCCCGCTTGCAGCGCGACCCGGCCGTCCTCGAGATGATCGTGCAGGAACGCCCGCACGCGCTCGATGAACTGCGCGCGTTCGCCGTTCTCCATCTGCGCCGCCGCGCGCGCCGCGGGCCCGATTGCAAGGAAGTAGGAGAGCGCGTCCTCGACCGGATCGTCCCCACCCCCGGCAACATAGGGGAAATCGATCGCCTCGAACGCTGCGTCCCGCCACCCCGCTTCGGCAAGGATCCGCTTGACCCGTGCCTTGTCGGCGAAGGCGAACGGCCCGGGCTCGCCGGGCGGCGGCGGCGCGCCGAGACCCGAGGGCAGCAAGGCGGTGAGCCCGCTCGCCCACGCGTTCTCGGTGGGGTCGCGAAAGCAGGTGAAGGCGAGCCGTGCGCCGGCGGCCGCAAGGCGGGCAAGATGCGTGAAGGCGGCCACCGGGTCGGGGAAGAACATCACACCGTGCCGCGACACGAGGAGATCGGGTGCGAAGCCGGCACGCGTCCAGCGCGCGGCGTCGCCGAGCTCGAAGGCAATGTTCGGCAGGTCCGCACCCCGCACGCGGGCGGCGGCGAGGAGCTCATTGCTGACGTCGACCCCGACCACCTGCGCGTCGGGATTCGCGCGCGCGAGTGCGAGGGATACTTCACCCGCCCCGCAGCCGATATCGAGCGCCTGAGCGATGGCAGCACCGGTCGCGGCGCCCAACAGGCGCTCGGTCAAGGCAGCGAAGCTGCGGTCGGTGCGCTGCCACTCGGCCGCCCAGGTGCGCCCGACGCGTCCTTCCCATTCGGCCTTGTCGGTCATGGATATACGCTCCTTGGCTGCTGTTGGGCGGGACCTGGGTTATCTCGCGAATCGGGCGTTCGCTCATCGTAACCGGGAAGCCATGGCCGTCTACGCTGCACGGCAGCGGTCAGCCTGGCGGGCGATCACGAAGATTACCTGGCCCAGCCTCCGCCCCGGCGGCGGACGCTCTTGGGGTCGCTATCAGGGATCGCTATCGCAGATGATTATCCGAGATCGTTCGCGGGGATCGTTGTCCGCTGAACATAGTCGGGGCCGTCGCCCCGGCCGCGGCCACGGATCGCCTCGTGGATCGTCCCCCAACACACCCGCGATCTCCACCGCGGAGATCGTCGCCGGATCACGGTCGCGGATGGTCCGTCCTGCGCGGCCGCCCTTTCCGCCAAAGAAAAACCGGCGTGGCCCCGTATGGATGCGCACGCCGGTTTCCCGTTTTCCCGGGCGCCCTGCGGCACCCGCTTGAAGCGATGATGTCAGTCGTCCGCGTCCGGACCCGTCATCATCTCCTCGGCGACCGCGTCGGTCCGGCCGCGGATGGCGGCTTCCAACCTGTCGCAAACTTCGGGATTTTCCTTGAGGTACTGCTTGGCATTCTCGCGGCCCTGGCCAATGCGGATCGAGTCGTAGCTGAACCAGCTGCCCGATTTCTCCACGATGCCTGCCTTGACGCCGAGATCGAGTATCTCGCCGATCTTCGAGATGCCTTCGCCGTACATGATGTCGAACTCGACCTGCTTGAACGGCGGGGCGACCTTGTTCTTGACCACTTTCACCCGGGTCGAGTTGCCGACGATTTCGTCGCGGTCCTTGATCTGGCCGGTGCGGCGGATGTCGAGCCGCACGCTGGCGTAGAACTTGAGCGCATTGCCGCCGGTGGTCGTTTCCGGATTGCCGTACATGACGCCGATCTTCATCCGCAGCTGGTTGATGAAGATCACCATGGTCTTCGAACGGCTGATCGATCCGGTGAGCTTGCGCAGCGACTGCGACATGAGACGGGCCTGGAGGCCGACATGGCTGTCGCCCATCTCGCCCTCGATCTCAGCGCGCGGAACCAGCGCGGCGACCGAGTCGACCACCAGCACGTCGATCGCGTTCGAGCGCACCAGCGTATCGGTGATCTCGAGCGCCTGCTCGCCAGTGTCCGGCTGCGAGACGATCAATTCCTCGATGTCGACGCCCAGCTTCTTGGCATAGACGGGATCGAGCGCGTGTTCGGCATCGACAAACGCGGCGGTGCCGCCGTTCTTCTGCGCTTCGGCAATCACGTGCAGCGCAAGCGTCGTCTTGCCCGAGCTTTCCGGCCCGTAGACTTCGATCACCCGGCCGCGCGGCAAGCCGCCGACGCCGAGTGCGATGTCGAGACCGAGCGAACCGGTCGAAATCGATTCGACCTGCATCGCTTCCTTCTGGCCCAGCTTCATCGCCGAACCCTTGCCGAATGCCCGGTCGATCTGTGCCAGTGCGGCGTCGAGCGCCTTTTGACGGTCCACGTTGCTTTCCTTCTCAACCAGCTTCAGTTCGGCCGCCATCGCATGGGCTCCTTCGCTTGCCTAGGGCTTCGTTCCCGTTATCGACTGATGAGCTATGTATCCGCTTTGTTCCGGCAGAACAAGAGTGGAACAGTAATTTTTTCACCAAGCCGAAAAATGACGGATTTCCGCCGGCTCTTGGCGGTCAGCGGTGCGACGAGCGGACTCGCCAGCGGATTTTTCGATCCGAACTGGCGGGAATGGTCGTCTCGATCACGCGCTCACCGTCCTTGATCCGCAGTCCGCGCCCGCGAACTTCCCAATCGGCCGCTGTGCCGAGCCGAATGCGCAGACGCGCTGGATGGTTGAGGGCATTCGCGATCTCGGCCTCCATCCGCACCCATTTCTCGGGTTCTATCGCCGGATCATGCTTGCTCGTGCGCGTGCAGGCGACCTGTATCCGGCTGCTTGTGCCAAGCGCGATCTCGACGTCCTGCCCGCGCGCATAGTCGCGCAGGCGCTCCTCCCCGACCAGTAGCGGGCCGTGGGACGATGGCTCGAACACCGCGACGCCGCCCGAAGGCAGCGCCACGCCGAGGCCGTGGGCTTCATCGTTGACCGTCGCCAGCAGCCGTTCGGCCGGGCGAAACTCTTCGTCGCTCACGCGATTCGCCCAGCATCCGATCTCATAGATCAGTTCGCCCTCGACCTCGTCCTTCTGCAGGAAGGCAACCTGCTTCAGCCCCTTGGCCGACACGGTGACGGGCTCCGGCACGCGGTAGAGTTTCAGATCGCCGAGCTCCTCCTCGGTGGCCATGATCGCGGGGGCCGCCTCCATGCTCTGCACGCGCGATGCGGTGACGGTGATCGCATCCGCCGTCGGCGGCGGGGGTGGGGCTGGCGGAGGGGGCGGAGGTGGATAACCGACCGGCGACCCTCTCGCCGTGCTGCCGATCGGGTAACAGGTCAGCCGCAGCGGCTCCGCACGGGGCGGCTCAGCCAAACTCTCGTAGTCGCTCTCGACGTTGAGCCGGCCGGCCACCGCCATCAGTTCGGCGTCGGGAAACGACTGCCCGTTGTCGTTGAGCAGGGTGAGCCAGGAGGTCAGCCCGAGCTCGACCCCGCCTCGGCCGTCACCCTCGCCCAGCATTGCCACGTAGTTCGCCTGCCAGTCGAAGCCCCAGGCGAGATAGGTCAGCACGACCTGATAGGTCCCGCCGTTCGCATCGCGGGTATCGATCGAGAACACGGGCTGCGCCGAGAGCCCCGCGGGAATGCGGTCGAAGGTCAGCTTCTCGGGCAGGCCGGCGCAGCGCACCGCCTCGAACCCCTCGCCCGTCTGCAGCACGAGCCCGCCGTCGGCACGGGTGCGGACGATCGCGGATTCGCTTTCCGCCACGCCGGTGGCCGGATTGGTGCGCGTGATCGTCACCCGGTTGCCGAGCATGCCGTTCACCAGCGCCGCGGGGGAAAGCAGCTCCGCATTGCGGTTCTTCTCGATCGTCCCGCCCGGCAGGCCGGTGACAATCGCGGAGACCGCCACCAGCCCTTCGGCGACGCCTTCGAAGCGCACCGTGCTCTCGCCCGGAGGCAGGGTGACGGTGCGCGTCTCGCTGATCATCGCGAAGCCTTCTGGGAAGGCGCGGTCCATCGCCTCGTCCGGCCCGCGCTCAGGATCGCGGTAGACGGTGACCGCAAGCGCGGCCGGCGCCGAGGCATCGACCGTCTCGCGCGCCTGCGCCGCAGCGGAGGCGGCGATCAGCACGAGGAGGAATGCGGCGCGCCGCATCGCCCGGCGCCGCTCAGTACCGGGTTTCGTAAGTCACGCGCACCACGCGCTCACCCTCGGCCGGCACGGGGACGACCCACTTGCGCCGATCGGCATTGAGCTGCTCGCCCGGAATGTCCTCGCTGACGACGCGGAAATCGTGGCCCCACCATCCGCGGTCGAGCCCAGCCTGCACCAGATCGACCTCGACCGGGGCGGCCTTGGCGTTGGTCAGGGTGTAGCGCATGGTCGTGCGGTAGAACTGCTTTGGCCGTTCCACGTCAAGCTGCTCGATCACTTCGCCGTCGCGGATCACGCGGTAACGGGCGCTGCTTTCCCATTCGGCGGAGGTGATCTCCTCGCGCCGCTCTACTTCGGCCTGCACAAAAATATCGAACGCATCGCCGGTGCGCAGTGAAAGCTCGCTGCCCATCGGCGTATGGCCGATCGCGCTTTCGCCGATGAACTGCGGCGTGCCCTGGCTGTCTCGCTGGTAGAAGCGCACTGTCCCCGCCGGCAGCGCATCACCGAGCCCGCCCTGCCGGGAGGACGAAAAGGCGATCTCGCTCGACACGTTCACCGGCGCATCGTCGTTCGCCAGCCAGCCCACCGTCCGCGCATAGACCTTGCGCGCTGGCACGCCCTGCACGTCGAGAAAGCTGACCTGCTTGGTCTGGTTGTTGGCGATCGTGGTGCGGCTTTCGATCGGATAGAGATAGAACTCGCCGACCTGCTCGCGGCCCGAGCTCTCCGTGCCCGGGCGAACCATGCCGGGCCGCGGCGGAGGCGGCGGCGGATAGCGCCGGTTGCTGGACACTGCCGTTCCCGGGCTTCCGGCGACCAGCAGCGTGTCGGCCTGATGGAAAGTCGTGCCGGTCTGGTTGGTCAGCGTGACCCAGCCTTGCATGTCGATCGCGCCGGTCGCCTCGTCGTAGAGCGAGACGTAGTCCGCCGACCAGCCGAGCCCGGGCGTGAGATAGCGGATCGAGGCCGGGCGCGCGCCGCCGCGGTCGCTCTCGACCGTTACCGAGAGCGTCGGGCGGGCGCGCAGGTTGGGCGGCACTCGGTCGAACACCGCGCGCACCGGCAGCCCGTCGTCGCGCAGCACTTCGATCCGCTCGCCGATCTTGACCACCACGCCGCCGGCGGTGGACAGCACCGTCGCGCGCTCGCGGGTCTCGACGCCGGTGGCGGGATTGGTGCGCACCAGCGTCACCGTCTGCCCGATCGCCTTCTCCATCAGCTTGGCCGGAGTGAGCAGGTCGAAGTCGAAGTTCTGCTCGACGATCGCCGCGCCCTCGGCCGCGAAGCTCAGCGTTTCGGGCCGGATCTGGGCGGAGACGTCCGGAAACTCGATCCGGCTGCGCCCCTGCGCAATCGGCAACTGCCGCACGTCCTGCACCAGCGCCTGGCCGTTGTTGTAGATCGTGACCGAAACGTCGCCCTGTGCGGTTTCGTCAGGGTCGGTCTGCGCGGGAGCCGCGGTGGCGAGAAGCGCGAGCGGCAGAGCCGCCCCGAGTGCGGCCAACAAGCGATACGTCTTCACGCGAACCCTCCCCCTGCGAAGTCCATGGACCTTGCCGAGGGGCGGTTTTACGGCGCGTAAACCCCGCGGTCCACCGCCAATCGCCACCCTAGCGATGTGCGGCGCCGAGGACTTGCGCGACCTTGTCGCCGATCTCCTGCACGCTGAACGGCTTGGCGATGAAGTGCATATCGGCAAGGTCGATCTCGCTGCGGAGCTGCTCTTCGGCATAGCCCGACATGAACAGCACGGGCATGTTCGGCCGCACCTTGCGGATCGCGCGGACCATGGCCGGGCCGTCCATTCCGGGCATGACGACGTCGCTCAGAACGAGATCGAATTCACCGCCCTCGGCGATCGCGGCGAGGCCCTCTTCCCCGTCCGCCGCCGTCGTCACGCTGTAGCCCGCGCGCGACAGCGCCCGCTCGGCAACGGCGCGGACCATGTCCTCGTCCTCGACCAGCAGCACGCGGCCGCCGCCCGACCATTCGCTGGTCGCCTGCGGCTCCTCCGGTGCCTGCCGCGGCTGGTGCGGCGCGCCGCCTCCGTGGACCGGAAGGTAGATCGTGAACCGCGCGCCTTGGGGGCGGCCGTCGGACCCGATCAGGTTGTCGCAAAAGATGAATCCGCCCGACTGCTTGACGATGCCGTAGACCGTCGACAGCCCCAGTCCGGTCCCCTTGCCCTGCTCCTTGGTGGTGAAGAACGGTTCGAAGATCTTGCCCATCAGCTCGGACGGGATACCGCCGCCGGTATCCTGCACCACCAGCACGGTATAGTCGGCCACGGGGACGATGTCCGACCCCATCTTGCGCACGTCGGCCGCGGTGACCCGGCGGGTCGCCAGCGTCAGCCTGCCCGTCCCGTCGCCGCGTGCCTGCATCGCATCGCGCGCGTTGACCGCGAGATTGACGATCACCTGCTCGAGCTGCTGCGGATCGGCGCGCACCGGGCCGAGATCGCGATCGTGGTGGACCTTGAACGCGATCTTCTCGCCCAGCAGCCGCTTCAGGAGCTGGCTGACCTCGCTCACCACATCAGGCAGTTGCAGGACCTCGGGCCGGAGCGTCTGCTGGCGGCTGAAGGCGAGGAGCTGGCGCGTCAGGCTGGCCGCGCGGTTCGAATTGGCGCGGATCTGCTGAATGTCGTCGTAATCGCTGTCACCCGGCGTGTGGCGCAGCAACATGAGATCGCAGTACCCGATGATCGCCGTCAGCACGTTGTTGAAGTCGTGCGCCACGCCGCCCGCGAGCTGACCGACGGCCTGCATCTTGGTCGCCTGCGCGACCTGGCGCTTGAGGCGCGTTTCCTCGGTCGTGTCGACCAGGCTCAGCAGCACCGCCGCCTCGCCCAGCCCGCGCACCCCGGCGAGGCCGAGCGAGACCGGCTCGTCGGGCTGGTGCCGCAGCCGGACCGCCATGTCCGCACTGGCAATCGAACCGCGTGCGAAGCGCCGCACAGCATCGGCCAGCGCGCCCTTGTCTTCCCGGACCACGAGATCGGAAGGGAACGAGGGCAGCCCTTCCCGCTCGATCTCCGCCGCGCGGAGGAAGGCCTCGTTCG
>JAPSJS010000007.1 GCA_031178065.1 Altererythrobacter sp. | reverse complement strand
GGGTCGACGGTGAAGTCGCCCGATTCGACCTTGCGGAAGTGCGGGCGGGCGCCGGCGTCTGGGCCGGGGCGCAGAAGGGCGCCGCGCGGCTCGACGTCGGCCCCACGGCGTCGCTCGACCTCGCGCTCGGCGATGCGCCTGCCCGGCTGGCGCTCGACTACCGCTGGCGCATCGCAGGGGACGCCGCGCCCGGCCGAGGCATTGCGGTCACGCTTTCGACCGGATTTTAATCCGCCCGCTTTCAACCGCCGCTGCCCTCGGTTAGGGCTTCGTCATGGACGTGTACCTCCCCATCGCGAACCTTTCGGTGAACGGGCTGGTCATCGTCGGGCTGGGGGCACTCACCGGGGTTCTTTCCGGCCTGTTCGGCGTCGGGGGCGGATTCCTGACGACGCCGCTGCTGATCTTCTATGGTGTCCCGCCCACGGTCGCGGCAGCTTCTGCCGCGACCCAGATCACCGGTGCCAGTGTCTCGGGCGTGCTTGCCCACGGGCGGCGTGGCGGGGTCGACTATCGGATGGGCACTGTAATGGTCGCCGGCGGAGTCCTCGGTGCGGGGATCGGCGCGCTGCTGTTCCGGTTCTTCCAGTCGATCGGCCAGATCGATACGGTCATCAACGTCCTCTACGTCTTCCTGCTCGGCTCGGTCGGATCGCTGATGGCGCGCGAGGCGTGGCAGGCGGTCCGTCCGCCGGAGGGCGGCGCGGCGAAGCCTGCGATGAAACGCCGTCACCACCGGCTGGTCGCCGCGCTGCCGCTGCGCTGGCGTTTTTACGGATCCGGCCTCTACATCTCCCCCATCGCACCGTTGCTTCTGGGCGTGGTGGTCGGCGCGCTGACCATGCTGATGGGTGTTGGCGGCGGGTTCATCCTCGTGCCGGCGATGCTCTACATCCTCGGCATGAGCGCCAACGTCGTGGTCGGCACTTCGCTCTACAACATTCTGTTCGTGACGATGGCGACGACGATGATGCACGCGCTGACGACGCATGCGGTGGACATCGTGCTGGTCGCGTTGCTGCTGTTCGGGTCGGTGACCGGGGCCCAGCTCGGCACGCAGGTGGCCCAGAAGTTCAAGCCGGAATACTTGCGCCTGGCGCTCGCCGCGATCGTCCTGCTGGTTACCGCCAGGATGTTCTTCGGCTTGTTCGTCCGGCCCGAGGAAATCTACACGGTGGTGCCGCTGTGAAGCGGCTGTTCCTCCTTGTCGCACTGTTGATGCTCTCGGCCCAGCGAGATCCCATTCTGGTGCCCGAGGTCTCGCAGGACGACGTGCAGGTCCAGCAGGGTTTCACCGGCACCGAACTGCTCCTGTTCGGCGTGATCCTCGACCCCACCGGCGCGCGGGCGGGAGAGGACTACGACATCGTGGTGGTGCTCAAGGGCCCGACCGAGCCAATCACGGTGCGTGAGAAGGCGCGCGTCGGCGGGATCTGGGTCAATGCCGACAGCACTGCCTTCCAGTCTGCCCCTTCGTTCTTCGCGGTCGCATCCTCGCGCCCGATCGAGGAGATCGTCGACGAGAGGACTGCCGCGATCTACGAACTCGGGCTGGGTTACCTGCAGCTCTCGCCGACTGGCGCGATCGATCCGGAAGAGCAGACGCGCTTCACCGCCGGCCTGGTCGACCTGCGCAGCCGGCAGGGGCTCTACAAGGAAGATCCCAGCGGCGTGCAAATCAGCGAGCAGGTGCTTTATCAGGTGCGCATCTCCCTTCCCTCGAACGTGCAGACCGGCACCTACACCGCCGAAACTTTCGCCATTACCCGCGGCCGGGTGATCGCATCCGCCATTGCGGAGGTGGAAGTGCGCAAGGTAGGTTTCGAACGGTTCGTGGAGGTGTTTTCGGAACGGCAATCCCTGTTCTACGGCTTCCTGGCGGTCTTCCTGTCGGTCGGGATGGGCTGGGTGGCGGGGCGCCTCTTCGCGCTGATCTAGCTGGCCTTTCGGCCTCGCGTTGACCCGATCTTAACCAACCGGCGTTACGCCCGGCGCCCGGGCAGACGCAGGGATCGACCACTTCATGACCGAGATGGGCCACGGCAACCTCGAACGGCGCCAGCCGCTCGACATGGCGGCGACGCGGGGCGAGGGCGCCGCCGCGCACCCGCAGCCGCAAGCCGTTGCCTCCGCAGCCCGGTCCGACAATGCCATCCAGCCGGTCGGCTTGGTCGTCGAAGTCGCCGGCTCCGGCTCGCAGATCGCGCTCGACATGCAGCGGCTGAACGAGTGCATGGCGGATGAGGACCCCTCTGTAGCCCTTGCGGGGCAGGTCGGCAGCCAGATCAAGATCCGCGCCGGCAATGCCTGGCTGCTCGCCAGCGTCCGCAACCAGCGGCAGGACCGCCGTACAGGCGGCGGGATCATCGCCGACGTCGACTTCCTCGGTGAGGGAATGGAAGAGAGCGGGACCGGCCGCATCTACGGCTTCCGCCGCGGCGTCACCCGCTATCCCGTTCCCGGCGCGAAGATTTACCCGGCGACCACTGCGGATCTCCGGCAGATCTACGCCAGCGACGGGCGCGCGAGCATTCAGATCGGCACCGTCTATCCCACCAGGGACATTCGCGCGGGGCTCTACATCGATGCCATGCTGGGCAAGCACTTCGCGCTGCTCGGCTCGACCGGCACCGGCAAGTCGACCAGCGCGGCCCTGATCCTTCACCGCATCTGCGAGGCGGCGCCCGAGGGACATGTGGTGATGATTGATCCGCACGGCGAATATGCCGCGGCGTTCCGCGACACCGGCATGATCCTCGACGTCTCCAATCTTCAACTCCCCTACTGGCTGATGAATTTCGAGGAGCACTGCGAGGCGCTGCTGACCACCAGCGGCAACGAGCGGCAGACGGACATGGACATCCTCGCCAAGTGCCTGCTCAGGGCGCGGGGCAAGAACCGCCTGGCCGAGGCGGTTGGCAAGATCACCGTCGATTCGCCAATCCCCTATCTTCTCTCGGACCTCTCGAACGAGATTCAGAACGAGATGGGCAAGCTCGACAAGGCAACGTCCTCGGCGCCCTACATGCGGATCAAGAGCAAGCTCGACGAGCTCAAGGGCGATCCGCGCTACCAGTTCATGTTCTCCGGCATGCTGGTGGGCGACACCATGGCGGAATTCATCGCCAAGATCTTCCGCATGCCCGGCGGGGGCAAGCCGATCTCGATCATCGACGTCTCAGGCGTCCCGTCGGACATCACCTCCACCGTGGTCGCGGTGCTCAGCCGCCTGGTGTTCGACTTCGCGATCTGGGGGCGGGAGGAGAAGACCCGGCCGATCCTGCTCGTCTGTGAAGAGGCGCACCGCTACGTGCCCAACGAGGCGAACGCGGACGGATCGTCGGTCGGCAACATCCTCAGCCGCATCGCCAAGGAAGGCCGCAAGTACGGCATCAGCCTCGGCCTCATCACCCAGCGCCCGTCGGACCTCGCCGAAGGCGTCCTGTCGCAATGCGGCACGATCATCGCCATGCGCCTCAACAATGACCGCGACCAGGCGTTCGTGAAAGCCGCCATGCCCGAAGGCGCGCGCGGCTTCCTCGATTCGATCCCGGCGCTCCGCAACCGCGAATGCATCATCTGCGGCGAAGGCGTCGCGATCCCGATCCGCGTCAGCTTCGACAGCCTGGAAGAAGCGAAGCGCCCGGCGTCGGAAGACCCGAGCTTCGTCGAACTCTGGAACGAAAGCGGCGGCGAGGAAGAGGCTGTGCAGCGTGTGGTGCGCCGCTGGCGCTCTCAGGGCCGTTAGGTGCCGCTAGGTACCCCCAGGTTCCTCTAGGTCCCGCGCGAATCGCCATAAAGATGGATATGCAGGCGGTCGCTCATCCGGAAACCATGCTCCAGGCATAACGGCGCAAGCCACGCCTGCCGCGCCCGTAGCGTCGTACTGTCGGTGCCCTCCGGCATCAGGAACACGTGCCCGGGCCGGAAGCGATAGCGCGCCTGAAGTGCCAGCACCTCCGCGACATCCTCGGGCGCGGCGATCACGAACTTGAACCACGCGCGCGAGTCAGACGCATAGGCGTCGAGCCGCTCGGGCAGCAGCGCGAGTTCGGACGGATTGCCGCTGTGCGCGAGCTTGGGGCTGACGTTGTACTGGTCCACCCGCACATCCAGCCGGGGCGGCACGGCGACGGTGCCGTTGGTCTCGATCTCGACGGTCATGTCGGGCAGCAGCTCGAGGACCTTCGCCAGCGCGCTCGCCTGCAGCAACGGCTCGCCGCCGGTGATCACGAGGCGCTTCTGGCCCAGTGCTGCGATCCGCCGGGCAACCTCGTCCTCGCTCAGCGTGATCTGATTGGCCCTGCGCTCGAACGTTTCGCCGGAGCGATGCGGCCGCTCGTCGCCCTCGAAGTGCCACGTGTAAGCCGTATCACACCACTGACACGCAAGGTTGCAGCGCGAGAGGCGCAGGAACGCAACCGGCACGCCGGCGCTCGGCCCTTCGCCCTGCAGCGAGGCGAAGATCTCCGGCTCGCCGGGAACCTGGGTGGCGAGAGTCAGCACCAGATCCTCCCTGGCACGGGGAGGATCCGGTTCATCCCAGCCGGTCCAGCGCGGCCTTGAGGCGTTCCGCTTCCGCGGCATGGTGCGCGTGATCGGCGCGGGCTTTCTCGACCGCCTCCGGCTTCGCGCGCTCGACGAAGTTCGCGTTGGAGAGGCGGCCTGCGAGAGACCTGGCCTCTTTCTCCGACGCGGCGAGCGCCTTGGCGAGGCGGGCCTTTTCGGCTTCGACGTCGATCAGGCCTTCCAGCGGGATCACCAGGCTGTCGCTGCCGACGCCGACCTGCAGCGCGGCGCCACCCGGCGCGGCCCCGGCATGGACAGCGGACAGGCGCGCGACGCGGTCCAGCGCTGCCGTGCTGGTCGAGAGAACCTTGCCCGCGATCGCCGACGGCTGCGCGAGCCAGGCTTCCAGCTTCGCGCCGGGGGCGAGGCCGATCTCGTTCTTCGCCGCGCGCAGGTTGCGCGTCAGGTCGATCAGCCACTCGATCTCGGCCTTGGCTTGGGGGTCGATCTTCGCTGAGGGCTCGGGCCATTTCGCGAGGATCAGCTCGTACGGCCGCTCACCCTGCGCGTGCCACAGTTCCTCGGTGATGAACGGCATGAACGGGTGCAACATGACCAGGATCTGGTCGAGCGCCCAGCCGGCAACCGCCCGGGTCTCGTCGTCGATCTGGCCCTTGATCAGCTCGAGATACCAGTCGCAGAACGTGTCCCACACGAAGTGGTAGATCGCGTTCGCTGCCGCATCGAAGCGCAGGTCCGCCATGGCCTTGTCGAGCGCGGCGAGCGTCTCGACCACTTCGCCGACGATCCACTTGTTGATCGCACTGGTCGCCTGCGGGGCGGCAATCGATCGTGAACCGCCGATTCCGTTCGCCTGGCAGAACCGCGTCGCGTTCCACAGCTTGGTGGCGAAGTTGCGGTATCCCTCGACCCGGCTCTCGTCCATCTTCACGTCGCGGCCCTGGCTTTCCATGGCCGCCATGAAGAAGCGCAGCGCGTCGGCGCCGTATTGGTCGATCAGGCCCAGCGGATCGACCACGTTGCCCTTGGACTTGGACATCTTCTGCCCGTCCGCCGCGCGCACCAGCCCGTGGAGATAGAGCCGCTTCCACGGCGCTTCCCCGATGAGGTGCATTCCCTGCATGGCCATGCGCGCATCCCAGAAGAAGAGAATGTCGAAGCCCGAGATCAGCAGGTCGTTGGGATAATGCTTGGCGAGGAGATCGGTCTGCTCCGGCCAGCCGAGCGTCGCGAAGGGCCAGAGGGCGGAGGAGAACCAGGTATCGAGGACATCCTCGTCACGGGTCAGCGCCTTGTTGCCGGCGAGGGCCTGAGCCTCTTCCTCGCTCTCGGCCACGTAGGCCTTGCCATCCTCGTCGTACCACGCGGGGATCCGGTGCCCCCACCAGAGCTGGCGCGAGACGCACCACGGCTGGATGTTCTCCATCCAGTTGAAGAACGTCTTTTCCCAGCTCTTGGGGACGATCTCGATCTTGCCCGAACGCACGGCCTCGATCGGCGCCCGCGCGAGCTTCTCGGCGTCGACGTACCACTGGTCGGTCAGCCAAGGTTCGATCACCACGCCGCCCCGGTCCCCGAACGGTGTGGCGATCGTGCGCGGTTCGGCGTCGTGCTCCTCGCCGTCCTTGTCGACGTGCGGGATCAGGCAGTCGAGTTCCTTCATCCGCGCGACCACCAGTTCGCGGGCGCCGTCCACGCCATCCTTGCGGAAGCGGTGGAGGCCGAGGAATTCCTCGGGCACCAGCCCGTCGGCGGTCTGGCACACGTTGCCTTCGGCATCGAGCATGTTGAGCATCTCGCCCGGCGCGATGCCGGCGCGCTTGCCCACCTCGAAGTCGTTGAAGTCGTGCCCTGGCGTGATCTTGACCGCCCCCGAGCCGAGCTCCGGATCGGCATGCTCGTCAGCGATCACCTTGAAGCGGCGGCCGGTGATCGGCTGGACGATCTCCTTGCCGATCACGCTGGCGTAGCGCTCGTCGGTCGGATGCACCGCCACTGCCATGTCGGCCAGCATGGTCTCCGGCCGGGTGGTCGCGACCTGGATGTAGTCCTGCCCGCTGTCGAGGGTGACGCCGTCCGCCAGCGGGTATTTGAAGTGCCAGAAGTGGCCTTTCACGTCCTGCGTCTCGACCTCCAGATCGCTGATCGCGGTCTTGAGCTTCGGGTCCCAGTTCACCAGTCGCTTGTCGCGGTAGATCAGGCCCTCGTTGTGGAGATCGACGAACACCTTGGTCACCGCGCGGGTGAATTCGGGGCTCATCGTGAACTGCTCGCGGCTCCAGTCCATCGAGCAGCCGAGGCGGCGGAGCTGGCGGGTGATCGTGCCGCCGCTTTCCTCCTTCCACTCCCACACTTTCGCGATGAAATCCTCGCGCGAGTAATTGGTGCGCTTGTCCTGCTGCTTCTCCAGCTCGCGCTCGACCACCATCTGCGTGGCGATGCCCGCGTGGTCGGTGCCGACCACCCACAGCGCGTCCTTGCCCCGCAGCCGCTCGTAGCGGACGACGATGTCCTGCAGCGTGTTGTCGAGCGCATGCCCGATGTGGAGACTGCCGGTCACGTTGGGCGGCGGGTTGACGATGGTGAAAGGTTGGGCGTCGGGCCGCTCGGGTCGGAACAGGCCGCCCTTTTCCCAATGCGCGTACCAGCGCGCCTCGATTTGGGCCGGGTCGAAAGTCTTGGAGAGTTCGGTGTTCATAGGTTCGCGGCCTTTGCCAGCGGGTGCGCTGCGGCGCAACACAGCTGATTGTGCGCTTGTAGTGCACCCGGTTTGGCCGCATAGGTCGCCGAGATGAAGGATGGGGCGTTCTTCGAGGTCGAGGATGGCGGCGCCGGTGGCGCGCGGCTCATCCTTTCGGGGCCTTATCTGGTTTCCACGATCGGCGCAGTCGACGGCGACCTGCGATCGATCGAGGGCGATCTCGCCACTGTCGACCTTTCGAACGTCAGCGAGATCGATACCGTCGGCGCATGGGTGGCGAGCAGCCTCGCCAAACGGCATAATGCGGAGATCGTCGGCGCCAGCGAGCGCGCGCAGCGGCTGCTGAAGGCGGTCGAACCCGCGGGCGATGGCGCGGATATACGCCCGCCGCGCCTTCCGATGTGGGAACGCGTGCCCGGGCGTGTGGGCGAGCTGGTCCACGAATTTGGCCAGGGCGTGGTCGGCATGGTCGGGTTTCTCGGCCAGATCCTGCTCGCCGCGGGCAGCCTGATCCGCCACCCCTCGCGCTTCCGCGGCAAGGCGCTGGTGCATCAGCTCGAGCTGGTCGGCGTATCGTCGTTGCCGATCATTGGTCTGATGAGCTTCCTGATCGGTATCGTCATTGCGCAGCAGGGCGCGGTGCAGCTTGCGCAGTTCGGGGCGGAGACGCTCACCATCAATCTCGTGGGCCGCATCACCCTGCGCGAGCTCGGCGTGCTGATGACTGCGATCATGGTCGCGGGCCGTTCTGGCTCGGCCTTCGCCGCGCAGCTCGGCACGATGAAGCTGACCGAGGAAGTCGACGCGATGCGCACGATCGGCATCTCGCCGATGGAAGCGCTGGTGATCCCGCGCATCCTTGCCGCAGTGCTGATGATGCCGCTGCTCGGGTTCTTCGCCTCGTGCATGGCGATCATCGGAGGTGCGGTGATTGGCGATCTGATGCTGGGCATTCCGTTCCTGACATTCCTGACGCGTATTCAGGAAGTCGTGCCGATCTACGATCTCTATGTCGGGCTGGCCAAGGCACCTGTCTTCGGCCTGATCGTGGCGCTCACCGGCTGCTATCAGGGCTTGCAGGTGCAGGGCAATTCCGAGGAAGTCGGCCTCAAGACGACCAAGGCCGTCGTGCAGGCGATCTTCATGGTGATCGTGCTCGACGCGTTCTTCGCGGTGTTCTTCACCGAGATCGGCTGGAGCTGAGATGGCCGACGATCTCGATCACGAACTCGAGGAGCGCGGCCTGAGCCGCTACGAGCGATTCCGCGGTGATCACCCGATCGTGGTGGAAGGGCTCGTCAATCGCTTCGGTGATCAGACGGTGCATGAGGATCTTTCGCTGACTGTGAACCGGGGCGAGATCCTGGGTGTCGTGGGCGGGTCGGGCACGGGCAAGTCGGTGCTGATGCGCTCGATCATCGGCCTGCAAACCCCCGACGAGGGCGAGGTGGAGGTCTTCGGACGCTCGATGACCAACGCCGAGCCCGACGAGAACCTCGGCATTCGCAACCGCTGGGGAGTCCTGTTCCAAGGCGGCGCGCTGTTCTCCACGTTGACCGTGGGGGAGAACGTCGAGGTTCCGCTCAAGCAGTTCTACCCTGAGATCCAGCCCGACCTGATGCACGAGATCGCGCGTTACAAGGTCATGCTCTCGGGCCTTCCTGAAGATGCGGTGACCAAGTATCCGGCGGAGCTTTCGGGCGGGATGAAGAAGCGCGCGGGGCTGGCGCGGGCGCTCGCTCTCGATCCGGAGCTGCTGTTCCTGGACGAGCCGACCGCAGGGCTCGACCCGATCGGCGCCGCAGCCTTCGACCGGTTGACGCGCGAGCTCAAGCAGACGCTCGGCCTGACGGTATTCCTCATCACCCACGATCTCGATACGCTCTACGAGATCTGCGATCGCGTCGCGGTGCTGGCGGACAAGAAGGTGATCGCGGTTGGTACGATCCCCGAACTGCTCGAAACCGACCATCCGTGGATCGACGAATACTTCAACGGGCCGCGCGGGCGCGCGGCCCAGGCCAGCAAGCGCCGGGCCGAGAGCATGGACAAACGCGGGCAAAGCGGGGATTAGGGCAAGCGAATGGAAACGCGCGCAAATCACGTCTGGGTCGGAGCCATCACGCTGGTGCTGCTGGCCGGGCTTGCGCTGTTCTTCGTCTGGCTCGCCCGACTGGGGCAGGGGCAGCAGGACGAATACGACATCTTCTTCAAGCAGTCGGTCGCCGGCCTCGCCAACGGATCGCAGGTCTCCTTCGCCGGCGTGCCGGTGGGGCAGGTCAGCGAGATTTCGCTGTGGGAGACCGATCCGCAGTTCGTCCGCGTCCGGGTGAAGGTGAAGGAAGACGTGCCGATTCGCATCGGCACGACCGCGACGGTCCAGGGCTCCTTCACCGGCGTATCCACGATCCTGCTCGATGGCGCGCGCCGCGATGCGCCGCCGATCACTTGCGAGGAAGGGCCTGGCAACACCGCCTGCCCCGAAGGCGTGCCGGTGATCCCGACCAAGCCGGGCGGCCTCGGCGAACTGCTCGCCAACGCGCCGCTGCTGCTGGAGCGGCTCGCCACGCTGACCGAGCGGCTGACCATGCTGCTGTCGGACGAGAATCAGGGCGAGATCGCAGGCATTCTGCGCAACACCAACCAGATCACCGCCGACCTCGCGCAGACGGCGCCCGAAGTGCAGCGCACGCTGGCTGAACTCCAGGTGACCTTGCGCGAGTCGAGCGAGGCGCTGGACTCGTTCGAGAAGGTGATGGGATCGGCCGACCAGTTGCTCAACAAGGAAGGGCAAGGGCTGGCGGACCAGCTCCGCACGACGCTCAAGTCCGCCGACAGCGCCGCGCAGGCGCTCAGCACCACTTTGACGGAAGTGCAGCCGGCGGCGCGTCAACTCAACGAAAGCACGCTGCCAGCGGCCGAGGCGGCGATGCAGGACCTGCGCGCGACCAGCAAGGCGCTGCGCAGCGTGACCGAAAAGATCGAGACACAAGGCGCCGGTTCGCTGATCGGCGGGCAGAAGCTGCCCGATTACGAGCCATGACCGGCGCGAAGAGACAGGGGAACGCGATGCGCGCGACAGCCATCAGGATATTCCCGGCGCTGGCGGCACTTGCCGCGCTCGCCGGCTGCGTGAGCTTCGGTGCGGAACCGCCGGAGAGCCTGCTGACGCTGACTCCCACGGCGGAGGCGCCGGCCGGATCGAGCACGACGGGCAGTGCGGCGGGAGCGCTCGCGATCCTCGTTCCGGATGCGCCCGCGCGGCTCGACGTCGTGCGCGTGCCGGTGCAGGTGGACGATGCCAACATCGCCTACCTCAAGGATGCGGTGTGGGTGGACAAGCCTGCGCGCCTGTTCCGCGGGCTGCTCGCCGAAACGATCCGCACTCGCAGCAACCGCGTGGTGATCGATTCCGACGATCCGGCACTCACGCCGAACACCCAGCTCCGCGGCGTGCTGCGCGATTTCGGCTACGATGCGCGCACGTCCTCGGTCGTGGTGCGGTTCGATGCGATCCGCGAGGCGGAAGGCGATGCCATCGAGACCCGTCGTTTCGAAAGCGTGATCCCGGGCGTCGCAGCCGAAGCGGGACCGGTGGGCGAGGCACTCAACCGCGCGGCGAACGATGTTGCGGGGCAAGTCGCGGAATGGGTCGGGTGAGGGACTGCGACCGGATCTGATCCGCTCGCGCTAGACCAGGATCCTCGCGAAGCGGAACGCTTCCAGGAACTCCGCCCGCCGTTTGTCCCGCCGCGCCTCGGCTTCGGCATCGCGGCCCCACAGCTCGGCCTGCCATTCCTCTTCGAGATGGGCGGCCGACCAGAGCGCCTCGGCATCGGCGTTCGCCTCCAGCGCCTCCAGTGCGATGCACAGCGAGGCGCAGAGGGAGGCCATCGTCTGCAAGGTGGCGAGCGTGAAATCGTCGAGCGTGCCGAGCAGCGCGCGCAGCGCGTCGAGGCTGGCTTGCGGCTGGGGGCGGTGGATCACCCCGCTCACGCGGTCGAACCGGATGCCCTCGCGCGCTTCCAGAGCGGTCACCAGCGGCTCCCAAATTTCATGCTGGCGGCGGAAGAGCGGCTCGTCGGGATCGGCGCGGTAGCAGAGCGTATCGGTCTCGGCGAAAGCCATCAGCTTGCCGATCGCCGCCGGGCGATCCGCGCGCACCACGTCGATCGCGTAGTCGGCCATGTCGCGCCGCGGGAACGTGTGCGGGTCGATCTCGTCGCCCTGCTGCGACCACTCTGCGGCAAGCGCTTCGGCGAGTTCGCGCGTCGGCACGATCTGCGGCGCGCCGAGGGCGGTCTTGATGGCGCGGCCGTCGAGCGTGACGCGCCATTCGCCCTCTGCTTCCTCGACCGCGACCTCACGGTAGAAGCGCTTCATTCCTTCGGGCTCCGCCAGCGCCGCGCGAGGACGGAGGGCATGACGAAGAAACCGACCAGCCCCGCGAGCAGCAGCACGTAACCGAGGACGTCGGGCAGCTCCAGCACGCGGCGTACCACGAGGATGCCGAGCAGGATCAGCGCGACGCCGGCAAAGCGCACCGCGACCATCGCGAAGTAGCGGGACTGCGCAGGATCGTTCATGACAGCAGGTCTCCCAGTTCGGCCGGAGTAGCGGCGACATGCGACGCGCCCGCCTCGCGCAGCTCGCTTTCCGTGTGATAGCCCCAGGCTACGCCGATCGCGCGCACGCCGGCGGCGCGGGCCATCTCCATGTCGAATGTCGTGTCGCCGATCATCACCGCATCGGCCGCTTCCGCACCTGCCTCGACCAGCGCCGCCTCGACCATGGCGGGGTGCGGCTTGGAGGGATGGCGGTCGGCGGTCTGGAGCGTGATGAAATGGTCGGAGAGGCCGTGGGCCGCGAGGCAGCTTGTGAGCCCTCGGTCGGACTTGCCGGTCGCGACGCCGAGCGTCCAGCCGCTCTCCGCCAAGCGCACGAGCACGTCGGCGATGCCGTCGAACAGCGGCTCCTCCAACGTCCCGTCGAGCCGGCAGGCACGGAATGCCTCCTTGTAGGCGTCGACGGCGTGGCGGTGCAGCGCATCGTCGGCGTCGGGTGCGAGCAGGCGGATCGCCTGCGGCAGGCTCAGCCCAACGATGCGGCGCACGTCGTGCCGGTCCGGGGCAGGCAGGCCCGCACTGGCGAAGGCCGTCTCCATCGAATTGCAGATCGCCGCCTGTCCATCGACGAGCGTGCCGTCGCAGTCGAAGATCGCGAGCCGCACCGTCACTTGCGCTTGCCTCCGCCCTTGGGCTTCGGAGCGGCGCCGCGCGACCGGCGTTCGCCCCGGCGCCCCCGGCGATACTGCTTGGCATGGGCACGGGCCGCCTGCTTCTTCTCCGCGGGTGTGCGCTCGTTCGATTCCTCGCGCAGCGGCTCGGCATCGCTGAGCGCCGGATCGAAGCCGAGCTGCTCCATGCTTGCCGCGAAATGCTCGGGCAAATCCGCCGTCACGTCGAGCTTGCCGCCCTCCGGCTGCTCGATGATCAGCCGCCGCGCGTGAAGATGCATCTTGCGGCTCACGCTGCCGGTCAGGAAGGCGTCCTGCCCGCCGTACTTGCCGTCGCCGAGAATCGGATGGCCGATCGCGGCCATATGAACGCGCAGCTGGTGCGTGCGCCCGGTCATCGGTTCCAGCTCGACCCAGGCGGCTCTCTTCGCGACCTTGTCGACCACGCGGTAGCGCGTGACGGCGCGCTGGCCGTTCTCCTCGTCGACATGCATCTTCTCACCGCCGGTGCCGGGCTGCTTCGCCAGGGGCGCGTCGATCGTGCCTTCGGGCACGTCGGGCACGCCGACGATCAGCGCCCAGTAGACCTTCTTCGCGCTGCGGCCCGAGAAGCGCCGGGAGTACGACGCGGCGCTCCCCGGGGTGCGCGCTACGAGCAGCACGCCGCTGGTGTCCTTGTCGAGCCGGTGTACGAGGCGCGGGCGCGGATCGTCTTCGCCCGGCGAGAAAGCATCGAGCAGCCCGTCGACGTGGCGGTGGGTCTTGGTGCCGCCCTGCGTTGCGAGGCCCGGGGGCTTGTTGAGCACGATCGCGGACCGCGTTTGTGCGATGATCATGGCCTGCGCTTCGGCGATCTCGTCCGCCGTCAACTCGCGTTTCGTCTGGGGTTTGCGGTGCGGAGCTTCACCGCCCGGAGGGACGCGCACGACCTGGCCGGCGGCGAGCCGGTCCTCGGGCTTCGCGCGCGCGCCGTCGATGCGAATCTGGCCGGTGCGGGCCCACTTGGAAATCGTCGCGAAGCCGATCTGCGGCAGGTGGCGCTTGAACCACCGGTCGAGTCGCACCCCGTCGTCGTCGGGCTGGACAGTGAACTGGCGGACCGAGTCGCTCATCCTGCAATCCGCATGGCAATGAGACCGATGTAGAGCCCGGTGAGGCCCGCGAGCACCGAGATCAGCGTGTAGCTCACCGCCAGCCACGGCTGCCCGCGTTCGATCAGCAGCATGAGTTCGAGGCTGAAGGCGGAGAAGGTCGTGAAGCCGCCCAGCAGGCCGACGCCGATCAGGAGGCGCCATTGCTCGCCCCCCGCATCCCCATGCCGCGCCAGCCAGCCGGCGAGCAGGCCCATGGCGCAACTGCCGATCACGTTGACGGTCAGCGTGGCCCATGGAAAGGCGGTGACGGCCTGGGGCCCGAGCAGGTGGGTCATGAACCGGCCTCCCTGGTAACGCAGCAGCGCTCCCGCCCCGCCGCCGGCGAAGACGTAGAGCGATGCAGTGAAGGGTGAAATAGCGGACATCGCCGCCCCTTAGACCGCATTGGTTCGTTCGTCATCCCGCAGCGCGTTTGGGATGCCAGGCGGCGTGGCGGCTTGCCAATCGATGCGAGTTCGCTTATGCGCGCCTCGGTTCGAGCCGATCCGGAACGGATTCGGCACATTTTTCGTTGATCTCGAAAGGCGCGACTCGCGTTGGGCGGGTTTCGCGCTGTTGCTGTGAGGTATTTGAATTTATGCAGATCGTCGTTCGCGATAACAATGTCGACCAGGCCCTGCGCGCGCTCAAGAAGAAGCTGCAGCGCGAGGGTGTGTATCGCGAAATGAAGCTGCGTCGCCACTACGAGAAGCCGAGCGAGAAGCGCGCTCGCGAGAAGGCGGCAGCCGTTCGCCGCGCCCGTAAGCTCGAGCGTAAGCGGCTGGAACGCGACGGCGCGAAATAACGCGACTCGCTTGAAGACGTCACAGCGATAAGCCATCAGGGCGCGGGCCGATCCCCGCGCCCTTTTGCATTCAGGAACCCGACATGGCCGAAGTCACCCGCGTCCCTCTCCAGCCGATCGCGAAAGGCTCGCTCACCAAACTCTGGTTCGGCGTTGCCGCGGCGGTGCTGCTTGCGGCGGGAATCGCTTGGGCGACCGTGCCGCAAGGCGTGGACGTGGAGGAAGTGCGTGCGGGCACCGGCCCGACCGCGCAAGTCGGCGAGGTCGTGTTCGTGAAGTACACCGGCAAGCTGGCCGACGGCACCGTGTTCGACCAGTCGCAGTCTCTGCCGCTTCCCCCGGGGCTCCTGCCCGACGGCAATCCGTTCCCGATCGAGGAAGGCGCGACGATTCCGGGCTTCGAGCAAGGACTGCAGCAGATGCAGAAGGGCGGGAAGTACGTGCTCGAGATCCCGGCGGATCTCGCTTATGGCGACGCGCCGCCGCCCGGCTCGGGCATTCCCGCAGGCGCTGATCTGATCTTCGACATGGAAGTGACCGAGATCATGAGCCGCGAGGACTTCCAGCGCCGCGTCGCGATGGTCCAGCAGATGATGCAGATGCAGCAGCAACAGCAGATGCCGGAAGGCGCGCCGCAACCGGGGCAATGAGGCGCGCTGCCGCCGCTTGAACGCCCGAGGGCGCGCTGCTAGCGCCGCTCGCGACAATTCACCTCCCAACGAAGGGCAATTCTCATGTCCGTCGACCAGACCACCGTGGCGAAGATCGCCTCGCTGGCCCGTATCAAGATGAGCGAGGACGAGCTCGCGCGCATGGCGCCCGAGCTTTCGCAGATCCTCGACTGGGTCGAGCAGCTTGGCGAGGTCGATACCTCGCAGGTCGAGCCGATGACCGCCGTCATCCCCAATACACTGCGCCTGCGTGACGATGTGATCGACGCCGACCCGCTGACCGGCGGCGACAGGCGCGATGCGGTACTGGCCAATGCACCCGCGGCCGAGCACGGCTTCTTCGGCGTGCCCAAGGTGATCGAATAATGACCGAACTGACCGAACTCGGCGTCAAGGCGATCCGCGACGGGGTTGCCGCAGGCGACTTCACCGCGCGCGAAGTGGCCGAGGCGCACAACACCGCCGTGGCCGCGGGTGGCGCGCTCAACGCCTTCATCGTCACCACGCCCGACCACGCACTGGCCGCAGCGGAGAAGGTCGATGCCGCCCGTGCTGCGGGCAAGCAGCTCGGCGCCATGGCGGGCGTTCCCATCGGGATGAAGGACCTGTTCGCCACCCAGGGCGTGCAGACGACCGCGGCCAGCCATATTCTCGAAGGCTTCACGCCCGAGTACGAGAGCACCGTTTCGCAGAACCTGTGGAGCGCGGGCGCGGGCATGCTGGGCAAGCTCAACCTCGACCAGTTCGCCATGGGCTCCTCCAACGAGACCAGCTACTTCGGCAACGTGATCAGCCCGTGGCGGCACAAGGACGGTGGCAATGCCGATCTCGCGCCGGGCGGATCGTCGGGCGGCTCCTCGGCCGTTGTGGCTGCGCGGATCGCTCCGGCCGCGACGGGCACGGACACGGGCGGCTCGATCCGCCAGCCGGCGGCGTTCACCGGCATCTGCGGGATCAAGCCCACCTACGGCCGCTGCAGCCGCTGGGGCGTCGTCGCCTTCGCCTCGAGCCTCGACCAGGCCGGGCCGATGGCGCGCAGCGTCGAGGACTGCGCGATCATGCTTGGCGCGATGGCGGGGTTCGATCCGAAGGATTCGACCTCTCTCGACCTGCCGGTGCCCGAATGGGAGGCGAACCTTTCCGCCGATCTGCGCGGCAAGAAAGTCGGCGTCCCCAAGGAATACCGGATGGAGGGCACGGACCCCGAAATCCTCGACAGCTGGGAGCGCGGCAAGGAATGGCTGCGCGATGCGGGCGCCGAAGTGGTCGACATCAGCCTGCCGCACACGAAGTATGCGCTGCCCGCCTACTACATCATCGCGCCGGCCGAAGCCTCCAGCAACCTCGCCCGCTACGACGGGGTGCGTTACGGCCTGCGCGAGCTGCCGGACGGTGCAGGACTGCAGGACATGTATGCCGCCACGCGCGCCGCGGGCTTCGGGGACGAGGTCAAGCGCCGCATCCTCATCGGCACCTACGTGCTCTCTGCGGGGTTCTACGATGCCTACTACAACCAGGCGCAGCGGGTCCGCACATTGATCGCGCGCGATTTCGAGAAGGCGTGGGCGCAGTGCGACGTGATCCTCGCGCCGACGACGCCGACCGCCGCTTTCGCGCTGGGCGACAAGATGGACGATCCGCTGGCGATGTATCTCAACGACGTCTTCGCCGTTCCCGCCAGCCTTGCCGGCCTGCCCGCGATGAGTGTGCCGGCCATGCTCAACGGCAACGGTCTGCCGCTTGGCCTCCAGCTTATCGGCAAGGCCTTCGACGAGCAGGGCGTGCTGAACGCCGGGCTCGCGATCCAGCAACGCGCGGCCTTCGATGCGCAGCCGGAGAAGTGGTGGTGAGCATCGGCGCGATAGAGGTGATCGCGAGCATTGGCGTCTTGATCACTCTCTACCTGGTTCCGGCCATTGTCGCGCGCCGAGTGAAGTATGGCGAGGCGCGCTTCGACAAAGATGGAAAGTTGATCGAAGATGAGTAGCTATCGCATCCAGGGCGCGACGGGCGAGTGGGAGGTCGTGATCGGCCTCGAGGTCCATGCGCAGGTCACCTCGAACGCCAAGCTGTTCTCGGGCGCCTCCACCGAGTTCGGGGCGGAGCCGAACACGCAGGTGAGCCTGATCGACGCGGCGATGCCGGGCATGCTCCCGGTGCCGAACCGCGAGTGCATCCGGCAGGCGGTGCGCACGGGCATGGCGATCGAGGCCGTGATCAACCGGTGGAGCCGGTTCGATCGCAAGAACTACTTCTACGCCGACCTGCCGCAGGGCTATCAGATCAGTCAGCTCTACCACCCGCTGGTGGGCGAGGGCTCGCTGACCATCGAGGCGGACGAGAAGGCCGGCATCCCGCAGGACAAGGTCATCGGCGTCGAGCGCATCCATGTCGAGCAGGACGCGGGCAAGCTGATGCACGATCAGCACCCGACGATGAGCTACGTCGACCTCAACCGCTGCGGCGTCGCGCTGATGGAGATCGTCTCACGGCCCGACATGCGTTCTCCGGCCGAAGCGGGGGCGTATGTGCGCAAGCTGCGCACGATCCTGCGCTATGTCGGTTCGTGCGACGGCAATATGGAAGAAGGCTCCATGCGCGCCGACGTCAACGTATCGGTGCGTCGCCCGGGCGAGGAGCTCGGCATCCGGACCGAGACGAAGAACGTCAACTCGGTGCGCTTCGTCATGCAGACGATCGAATACGAAGCCCGGCGTCAGGTCGACCTGATCGAGGACGGCGGCACCGTGGTGCAGGAGACCCGCCTGTTCGATCCGAACACCGGCACCACGCGCTCCATGCGCAGCAAGGAAGACGCGCACGACTATCGCTACTTCCCCGACCCCGACCTGCTGCCGCTCGAGCTCGACGACGCGTTCCTCGAGGAATGCCGCGCCTCGCTGCCCGAACTGCCCGATGCCAAGCGCCGCCGCTATGTCGAGGAGCTGGGGCTGTCGGACTACAACGCGGCGGTTCTGACGGCCGAGGTCGAGACTTTCGCCCGGTTCGAGACGCTGCTGGCGGAAACCGCCAAGCGGCTCGGCAAGAGCGAGAAGGATGCCGCTACGCAGGTCGCCAACTGGTCGCTGTCGGTCGCACCTGGCGTGATGAATGCGCTGGGCGACGAGGCCAATCCCGCGCACGCCACGGCCGAGGCACAGGCCGCGATCCTGCAGATGCAGACCGCGGGCGAAATATCCGGCGGGCAGGCGAAGGAGATCTTCGAGATCGTCCTCAAGACCGGCCGCGAACCTGCCGAGATCGCCGAGACGGAAGGCCTCAAGCAGCAGAGCGATACGGGCGCGATCGAGGCCGAGATCGACAAGGTCCTTGCCGCCAATGCCGACAAGGTCGAGGAATACCGCGGCGGGAAGGACAAGCTGTTCGGCTTCTTCGTCGGCCAGACGATGAAGGCCACGCAGGGCAAGGCCAACCCGGCGGTCGTGAACGAACTGCTGAAGGCAAAACTGGGGTAGCTTCTACCGGCCAAAAGAGGAGAGCGTGATGACCAGGGTTACGGGCGTAGGAGGTTTCTTCTTCCGGGCACGTGACCCGGCCGCTCTCGCCGCCTGGTACGAGACGCACCTGGGGATCGACGACATCGCGAAGACCGTCTGGCGCCAGCAGGCGGGGCCGACGGTGTTCGCCCCGTTCGCCGCGGACACCGAGTACTTCGGGCGTTCCGAACAGCAGTGGCTGATCAACTTCCGCGTCGACGATCTGGACGCTGCCATGGCGGATCTTAGAGCCGCCGGAATCGCCGTCGAGACGCGCGCGGAGTGGGATTCCGAAGTCGGCCGCTTCTGCCGCATCCACGATCCCGAAGGAAACCCGATCGAGTTGTGGGAACCCTCGCCAAACAATCGCTAGCGTCGGCGGTGGACGCGTGGCGGCTCAGGCGCGCAATATCTTCTCCATCGGACGGCCCTTCGCGAGCTCGTCGATCAGTTTATCGAGATAGCGGATCTCGCGCATCAGCGGCTCCTCGATCTCCTCCACCCGCACACCGCAAACCGTCCCGGTAATCAGCGAGCGCGCGGGGTTCATTTGGGGGGCCTGCGCGAAGAAATCCTCGAAGCTGGTCTTCTTCGCCAGCTCGTCCTCCAGCGATGCCTGGCTGTGCCCGGTCAGCCAACGGATAATCTCGTCGACTTCGGCTTTCGTGCGCCCCTTCTTCTCCGCCTTGGTGACGTAGTGGGGATACACGCTCGCGACGCTCATCGAATATATGCGGTGCCTGGTCATGACGCCTCCGGTAATCGAGCTTGCCGGACCGGGTGCGAAAAGAAAAGGGCCGCCGGATCGCTCCGGCGGCCCCGTTCTCTTCGCGAAGGCGAGTGTCAGCCCTGGCGCTGGCCCGTCATCGGCATGGCGCCGAAAGCGCCGGCGTTGACCGAACCGGTGAGCTGGTCGCCGTCCACCGTGGCGGTGCCTTCGAGCGTCATCGGCATCGGCACAGTCATGTCCATCTTCCAGGTCAGCGTGTTGCCGTCGATCTTGCCGTCCTTGACCTCCATCGAACCGAGCGTGCCGGCATTGCTGCCGGTGAAGGTCGTGCCGTCCTCGCTTGGGACCACGGTGAAGGTGCTCTTCTGCTCACCCATCGGGGTCTTGGTCACGCAGTCGTAAGTGCCGCCAACAGACATAGTCATCTCCTCGTTTGAAACGCGCATCAGCAATCGCGATTGCTTACACTGATGTCAACAAGCTCATTCGCCAGTCGAGGTTTCCGCCTCCCGCACTTCGATGGGCAAACCAGTCGTTTCGAGCTGCGGCCGGACCACGTCGGCATCGCCGACCACCACGAAAACGAGGTCGTTCTCTTCGAGCGATTCGATCGCCTCGGCATCGATCTCGGATGCGGTGAGGGCCGAGTATCGCTCGCTCAGCGTCTCGTAGTAGTCGTCCGGCCGGCCGTAGGTGACGATATTGACGATGCCGCCGAGCACGTCGCCCGAGGTCTCGAACTGGCCTGGCAACTCGCGCACGTTGCCGTTGATGAGGCGGGTCAGCTCCTGCTCCGTCACCCCCTCGCCCTCGTCCGTGTAGGCCATGAGGTCCTTGCGCAGCTCGACGATCGAGTCGCCGGTGCGGTCCGCCTGGACCGGCGCGTAGATCATGAAGCTGGAGCGGTCGAGCGGCTGCTGGACCATGCTGCGCACGCCGTAGGACCAGCCCTTGGTCTCGCGCAGGTTCATGTTGATGCGGCTGAGAAAGCTGCCGCCGAAAACCTCGTTGGCGGCGCCGAGCACGAGAAGATCGTCGGTTCCCTTGTGCTCGAGCACGCGCCCGGCGAGGATCACCGACTGCGGCGAATTCGGCCGGTCGATCAGGATGATGCGCGATTCCTGCGCGGGGACGGCGACTTCGAAGTTCTTTTCCGGCGCTGGCGTGGCGGGGGCCTGCCAGTTGCCGAAAGCCTCCTCCAGCAGGCGCGTGGTCTCCGCCAGCGTCGTGTCGCCGACCACGAAGATGCGGGCGAGATCGGGGCGCAGCCATGTGTCGTGGAAGGTGCGCAGCTCCTGCGCGGTCAGCGACGCGACCACGTCCGGATCGCCGGTGCCCGACGGCGGAATGCCGTAGGGATGGGCATCGCCGAACAGGACCGGCGCCAGCGCGCGCTGCGCAATGGCGCCGGGACTGTTGAGCTCGTTCTGGATCCGGGTGAGCTGCTGCGCGCGGACACGCTCGAGCTCCTCGGGATCGAACGCCGGGTTGCGGATATAGTCCGCCATCAGCTCGAGCGAGGGCGCCAGGTTCGGCGCCATGGCGTCGAGACCGACCGCGGTCGTGTCCATGTCGGCATACGTGTAGAGGTTCGCGCCGAGCCGTTCCTTGGCGATCGCCAGCGCGTTCGAATCGAGGCTGGTCGTGCCTTCGTCCATCATGCTCAGCATCAGCGACTGGACGCCGAGCTTGTCCTTCGGATCGGCGGCATAGCCGGCGTCGAAGTTCACCCGCACGCTGACCGTCGGCACGGCGTCGCGCCGCGCGAAGTAGACTTCCATCCCGTTCGAGAGCGTCGCGCGCTGGATATCCGGGAAGTCGAGCGGCTTCAGCTCGCCCACTTCGGGCAGGGTCGACCGGTCGACTTCGGCCGCGGCAGTGCCAGCCTGCATCGAAAGCGGGCTGGAGTAGAATGCAGGGCCGGCAAGGCCGCTGTCGCCGACGCCGGTGAAGTACCCGCCGCGGTTCTCGCCACCTTCCTTGCGCTCGCCGGGCTCGACCGTGAGCTTGAAGACCGGGCGCGAGAGCCACTTGGCGGTCACGTCGCGGACGCGCTCGGGTGTCATCGCGGCGGCGGTTTCGAGCACTTCCTTGTACTCGGCCGGATTGCCCGAATAGAGCAGACCCTCGGCCAAAGTCGGCGCCTTGCCGGAGAAGCCGCCCACCTGCTCCAGGCCCCGGATCTGCCCCGCGGCATATGTCGTAACCGCGCGCTGCAATTCGTCTGCGGTCGGACCTTCGGCGATGAACTCGGCGATCTCGGCGTCGAGCGCGGCGGCGAGCTGTTCCTGGCTCACGCCGGGCTTGGCATCTGCATAGACGACGAACTGGCCGGCCTGGGCGAAGATCTGCGCGCTTGCGACGACGCGCACCGCAAGCTGCTGCTCGCGCACGAGCGCGTTGTCGAGCCGCGAGCTGGCGAGGCCGCCGAGGACGGTCGCGCCCATCGAAAGCGGCAGGTATTCGGGGTTGTCGAGCCCGGGCACCGCCCACATGCGATAGAGGCGCGGGCTGGCGATGCGGTCGTAAATCGTCTTCGACAGCGGCTCAGGCAGTGTCGGCACAGGCGCGGCAACCGGCTCGATCTCAGGCCCGGCGGGAATCGCGCCGAACCACTTGGTCACCTTCTCGCGCGCGGTCGCGGTGTCGATGTCGCCCGCGAGGACGAGCACGGCGTTGTTCGGGCCGTAGTGGTCGCGGAACCACTTCTGCACGTCCTCCATCGTGGCGCCCGAAAGATCGGCCATCGAGCCGATCGTGGAATGGTGATAGGGGTGGCCCGAGGGATAGAGGTTTTCGAGCTGTTCGTACTCGACGAGACCGTAGGGCTGGTTGTCGCCCTGGCGCTTCTCGTTCTGAACGACGCCGATCTGATTATCGAGCTTCTCCTGCGTCACCGCGCCGAGCAGATGACCCATGCGGTCGCTTTCGAGCATCAGCGCGAGGTCGAGCGCGCCGGTGGGCACGGTCTCGAAGTAGTTCGTGCGGTCGAACCAGGTCGTGCCATTGAAGTCGGTTGCGCCGACCTGCTGGAGCGGCTCGAAGAAGTCGCCCGGCGAATTCTCGCTGCCGTTGAACATCAGGTGCTCGAACAGGTGGGCGAAGCCCGTCTTGCCCTTGGGCTCGTGCTTCGAGCCGATCTCGTACCACACCGAAACGCCGACCACCGGCGCCTTGCGGTCCTCGTGCACCAGCACGGTCAGCCCGTTGTCGAGCTGGAACTGCTCGTAGGGAATCGAGACGCTTTCGATCAGTTCGGACACGGGCGCGGGCTCGCCCGTTGCGGCGGCCGCCGCGTGGGCAGCAGGATCTGGGGCATTCTGGGCCTGGGCCCCGACCGATATGGCAAGCGACAGCGCGGCAAGGCTGACCGCAGCGAGTTTCAAACGCATGATTTCCCCCGGAGACTGATTCGTTCCTGGGGGCGCACACTAGGCAGGGAAGAGCGATTCGACACGATTTTTCGGCGAACGGCATGGCCGGAAGCCACGCGCACCGCAGAGGCACGCGATTCGCTCGGGATAAGTGATCGTCGCCCCTTCCGGTAAGCGGGGTCGGATCGCTAGGCGCATGGGCCGTGAAACCGCAGATCACCATCGGCCATGACGCGGGCGGCGCGCCCGTCACCTTCGACATCGAGGAACTGCTCGCGACGCGCCTGCTCGTGCAGGGCAACTCGGGCAGCGGCAAGTCGCACCTGCTGCGCCGCCTGCTCGAGGAAAGCGCGCAAATGGTGCAGCAGGTCGTGATCGACCCGGAGGGCGATTTCGTCACGCTCGCCGAGCTGTTCGGCCACGTCGTCATCGACGGTGCGGCCTACTCGCCGGCCGAGATCGAAACGCTCGCCCGCCGAATCCGCGCGCATCGCGCCTCGGTCGTGCTCGCGCTCGAAGGGCTGGAAGTCGAGCAGCAGATCCGCTGCGCAGCACAGTTCATCACCGCCCTGTTCGACGCCCCGCGCGAGCACTGGTATCCGGCGCTGGTGGTGGTCGACGAGGCGCAGATGTTCGCCCCCGCCGTCGCCGGGGAGATCGCGGAGGACACGCGGCGGATGACGCTCTCGGCCATGACCAACCTCATGTGCCGCGGGCGGAAGCGCGGGCTCGCGGGGATCGTTGCGACACAGCGCTTGGCCAAGCTGGCCAAGAACGTGGCCGCGGAAGCCTCCAACTTCCTGATGGGGCGGACTTTCCTCGACATCGACATGGTGCGCGCCGCGGACCTGCTCGGGATGGAGCGCCGCCAGGCCGAGCGTATCCGCGAGCTGGAGCGCGGGCATTTCCTCGCCCTCGGCCCGGCGATCACGCGGCGGCCGGTGGCGGTGAAGATCGGCCCGGTGAAGTCGGGCGGTGTCGCGCGCAAGGACGGGCTCATGCCCTTGCCCAGCGCCGCGCCTGACGAGATGGAAGCGCTGTTGCTGGACGAGCTCGCGGGCGAAGCGGCCAAGGCCGCGCCACCACCGCCCCCTCCGCCCGCGCCGAAGCCAGAGCAGCTCGAAGCCAGCATCGCGCGGCAGGAGGCCGACCGTGTGCCGGTCGCCGAGGCACCGGATACCGCTGGCGGTGCCGGCGAACAGATCCAGGCGGTAATCGCCGAGATGGCGCGCGACGAGGGCAGCGCCTTCCAGTCCGCTTCCGCGCTCTATCAGGGGTTCCTCGTCCGCTGCCGCCAGCAGCGGCTCGTCGGCCCGCTTCCGGACATGGTCGCCTTCCGCCGCCGTTTCGCCATCGCCAGCGCGCGGCTGGAGCGGCTGGACGAGCCGGCGCGGGCGCGCATCCTGCAGCTTGGCGAGGCCGTGCCCGACGACGTGCTGGCCCCCTACCTCGCGGTTGCCGCGGCCGCGGCGGAAGGCCTGTCGGCGCCCGACGACGAGGAACTGGCGCGGGTCTACGGCTCGAACTCACCCGGCCGCATCCGCCGCCTGCTCGAGCATATGGAACGGCTCGGTCTGATCGTCGTGCGGCAGGACTTCGGCGGGGGACGGACGGTGTTGGTTCCGGGCATCGAGGCGGGGGCGCCGAGTGACTCCTGAATCCGGAAGCGCACATTTCACTTGACAATAATAACCATATTGGTTATCTAATGTTATCTTCTGCCCTTGTTGCAGGTTGAAGCGTGCATATCGTTGCACATCGATCGGCTGTCCGCTGGCCGTAGAAATTTTCACCTTCTCCTTCGCGCGAGGGGGAGAAGGTCCTATATCCCCCTAACACACCGGGAAATTTCCCTACGGCGTGTTCTTGTGTTGCAGATTAGCAACATCATATCGAGCCGGTAACCAGCATGAGGGATCACCGATGAATCTCGAAAAGTTCACCGACCGGGCGAAGGGTTTCCTGCAGAGCGCGCAGACCGTCGCCATCCGCATGAGCCATCAACGGATCACGCCACTGCACCTCCTGAAAGCGCTGCTCGAGGATAGCGAAGGCATGGCGGCGGGCCTGATCCAGCGCTCCGGCGGCGACATCGGTCGCGCGGTGGACCGGGTCGATGCCGAGCTTGCGAAGATTCCTGCGGTTTCGGGCGGCGGCGCGCAGCAGACGCCCGGGCTCGACAACGATGCCGTGCGGGTGCTCGACCAGGCCGAGCAGATCGCAAGCAAGGCGGGCGACAGCTTCGTCACCGTCGAGCGGCTGCTGGTTGCCCTGGCGCTCGCGCCGACCACGGCCGCCGGGCAGGCGCTGAAGGAAGCGGGCATCGACGCGCAGAAGCTCAACACCGCGATCAACGAACTGCGCAAGGGCCGCACCGCCGATACTGCCGGGGCCGAGCAAGCCTACGATGCAATGAAGCGCTATGCGCGCGATCTCACCCAGGCGGCGCGCGACGGGAAACTGGACCCGGTTATCGGCCGCGACGAAGAGATCCGCCGGACCGTGCAGATCCTCGCCCGCCGGACCAAGAACAACCCTGCGCTGATAGGCGAGCCAGGCACCGGCAAGACCGCCATTGCCGAGGGGCTCGCGCTACGCATCGCTAATGGCGACGTGCCCGACAGCCTCAAGGGCCGCACGCTGATGGCGCTCGACATGGGCGCGCTCATTGCCGGCGCGAAGTATCGCGGCGAGTTCGAGGAGCGGCTCAAGGCCGTGCTCGACGAAGTAAAGGGTGCGGGTGGGCAGATCATCCTGTTCATCGACGAGATGCACACGCTGATCGGGGCGGGCGCTTCCGAAGGTTCGATGGACGCCTCCAACCTGCTCAAGCCCGCGCTAAGCCGCGGCGAACTGCATTGCATCGGTGCGACCACGCTCGACGAGTATCAGAAGTACGTCGAGAAGGATCCGGCGCTGCAGCGGCGTTTCCAGCCGGTCTATATCGCCGAGCCGACGGTGGAGGACACGATCTCGATCCTGCGCGGGATCAAGGACAAGTACGAGCTGCACCACAGCGTGCGCATCACCGACGGCGCGATCGTGGCCGCGGCGCAGCTTTCCAACCGCTACATCCAGAACCGCTTCCTGCCCGACAAGGCGATCGACCTGATGGACGAGGCCGCGAGCCGCATCCGCATGGAAGTGGAGAGCAAGCCCGAAGAGATCGAGTCCCTCGACCGGCGGATCATCCAGCTCAAGATCGAGGAGCAGGCGCTCGGCAAGGAGAACGACCAGGCATCGAAGGACCGGCTGGAGGCGCTGCGCGGAGAGCTGGCCAACCTCGAACAGCAGTCGAGCGAGCTGACCACGCGCTGGCAGAACGAGCGCGACAAGATCCACGCCGAGAGCCGGCTCAAGGAAGAGCTCGACCAGGCGCGGATCGAACTCGACCAGGCGCAGCGCGCGGGCGATCTCGCGAAGGCCGGCGAGCTCTCCTACGGGCGCATTCCCGAGCTTGAGAAGCAGCTCGCCGAAGCCCAGGGGCAGGCCGAAAACGCCCTGCTGCGCGAGGAAGTGACCGAGGAGGATATCGCCTCGATCGTCAGCCGCTGGACCGGCGTGCCGATCGACAAGATGATGGAAGGCGAGCGCGAGAAGCTGCTCCAGATGGAATCGATCCTCGGCAAGCGGGTGATCGGGCAGTCGCAGGCGGTGCAGGCGGTTTCCAAGGCCGTGCGCCGCGCGCGGGCCGGCTTGCAGGACCCCAACCGGCCGCTGGGCAGCTTCCTGTTCCTCGGGCCGACCGGCGTTGGCAAGACCGAGCTGACCAAGGCGCTCGCCGGCTTCCTGTTCGACGACGACAACGCCATGGTTCGCATCGACATGAGCGAATTCATGGAGAAGCACGCGGTGGCCCGGCTGATCGGCGCACCTCCGGGCTATGTCGGCTACGAAGAAGGCGGCGTGCTCACGGAGGCGGTTCGCCGCCGGCCTTATCAGGTCGTGCTGTTCGACGAAGTAGAGAAGGCGCATAGCGACGTGTTCAACGTGCTCCTCCAGGTGCTCGATGACGGGCGCTTGACCGATGGACAGGGCAGGGTCGTCGACTTTTCGAACACGCTGATCATCCTTACCAGCAACCTCGGCAGCCAGTTCCTCACCCAGATCGAGGACGGGCAGGGTGTCGAGAGCGTCGAGCCGCAGGTGATGGACGTCGTGCGCGGGCACTTCCGCCCCGAATTCCTCAACCGGCTGGACGAGATCATCCTGTTCCACCGCCTCGCGGCCGAACACATGGCGCCGATCGTCGATATCCAGGTGTCGCGCGTGCAGAAGCTGCTGAAGGACCGCAAGATCGAACTCGAACTGACCGACGCCGCCCGCCGCTGGCTCGGCCGCGTGGGCTATGACCCGGTTTACGGCGCTAGGCCGCTGAAGCGGGCGGTCCAGCGCTACCTGCAGGATCCACTGGCCGAGAAGCTGCTCGCGGGCGAAGTGCCTGATGGGAGCACCGTGAAGGTGGACGAGGGGGATGGGGAGTTGTTGTTCGAGATCACCTAGCAGCATTTTTCAGAAACGTGGGCCGGCCATCGAAGGACACCAGTCCTCAGCGACCACGACGCCTTGAGCTGAGCCTCTTAAGGATGAAAGGGAGAAGGCTACTGTGCACGGCCGGTCGGCCCAGTGAGGTCCAGCGGATTCTCTCTTATCCACTTGGAAAGGAGGAACTTACGCCCTCTGCGGACAGGCAAACCTGCATGGACCGCCAGCGGCTCGGCTTTTCCCCCAGCATCGACATTCTGGAAGAGGATTGCGTCGCCTCGGCGTCCACGAAAGGCGGTTCGCAAATTTATGAAGGCGGTCTCTCCCCCCTCATAATCCTCATTGAGATAAACCAGAAACGTATGGGTGCGCTGATTGTGCTCGCCCGATAGCGCATCGCTGTGAGGTTTGTACTCCTGACCTTCGACATAGCTCAGTACCTGGGTTGGCTCTCCCTGCTCATAGCTTGTTTCGGTTACTGCGCTGATCCGCCGATTGATCGCATGTAATGCCGGTGTCTCTGCCACGAAGGGAAATGCTGCCGCGGTTGAGGTTCTAATCGGATCTCGAACCAACTGGCCCGAGTTCGGGTGAACGATCACGGAAGGCTGCAGCCCCGGTTCGGCCAAGCGCATGAGATAATCGCACTCCGATGCGCTGAGGAAGTTCCGCAGAACCGCTATGCGTGGGTTCCCATGCACGTCCTGCATTTTGGGGAAGCTGCGCGGATTTCCGTTCGTGTCGAGATTCATGGCCGCAATTAGCTCGACCTGCTCCCGAAGGTGTTCATCCGATGGAGCGAGTTGTCGTATCAAACGCAGCGCTTCGTCCCAACGGCGTCCGCTCTTCCCCGCGCCGTTGGCAAGCAGCGCCAAGTAGCAGTCCCGAGCGGCGGCGATCCCCCCTGCAAATGCCCGGCCATAGAGGCGTCTTGCTTCGGCGAGATCGCGGGCGATGGCAGTTCCCGCCATGCGCCATTGTGCCAGGATGAAGGTGGCCTCGGCGTTGCCCCGCTCCTCCGCGGAAACGAGGAGCCGATATGCCTCCTCGACTTTGCCATCCGAAACCAGGATTTCGACTCGTGAAAGCATCTGATCAATGTGCAAGCGGCTCGAACATAAAGAAAGGGCCGGAACTGACGTCCCGGCCCTTTCGGTAGATCGGAAGCCCGAGATCAGAACCCTGCGCGGAAGCCCGCGTAGAATGTGCGTCCCTTGATCCGATAGATGCCACTCCCGGCGCCGATACCCGTCAGGCCCAGCGGCGGATTGGTATCCAGTACGTTGTCAACACCGAAGCTGAAGTCGAAGTCATCGTTCACTTCATACTCGAACCGGACATCGTGATAGAACGTCTCCGGATACTTCCGGATATCCGCGTAGTCGGCATTAGCCGGCGGGTCGCCATTGACGCTGTTATAGTCTTCGAAGGTGTTGATATACATCGGGCCGATGTACCGCATCTCATAGCCGATCGTGAAGCGATCGAGGGTGAGGTCGACGTTCCAGCGGAACTCGTCCTTTGGATCCCCCAGCTCTTCGAGGATGACATTCTCGAAGTCCGGATCTGTCGGCGACTCGAAGTTGCTGCGCTCGAACATATGCGTGTACATGAAACGCGTACGCAGCGCGTTGGCGGCACCGAACGTCGTCCGGTACGCTGCCTCAAGATCAATCCCGCGGACGGTACGCGCCGCGAAATTGACTCCGCTCACCACCAGATTCTTGTCAAGAATTTGGCCGGGAACCTCATCGTTCGGTCCAGTACCCGGGCCTTGGAAACGATTGATCAGTTCACAGAACGGATTGTCCAGAGAGGGAAGATCATAACACGTATTTACCAACTGCTGCGCCGAAACCGACGTGATCACGTTGTTCACCCGGATGTCGTAGTAGTCGGCTGTAAGCGAGAAGCCCGGCAGGAAGCGCGGCTGGATGACAGCGCCGATGGTATACGAATCCGAGGTCTCTTCGGTGAGGTTCGGATTGCTCCCGCTCAGAATTTCGAGCGAATAGGTCGGCAGGGCAACGAACTGCGGGTTGTCTATCAGGCCACCCATATCTGCCCTGCAATTCGCAGCACGGTTGGGCGAGTTGTTGATGTTCTGCGGAAGGCACGGATCCGAAAAGCCCGGAGCGAAGTTCTGGGTAATCGGGAACGAGGTCTCGGTTAGATTCGGCGCGCGAACAGAACGACCGTACTGACCGCGGAAGCGGATGTCGGGGATCGGCTGCCATTCGAAACCGGCGTTATACGCATAGACCGTACCAACGGCTCCATCGTAGTCCGAAATTCGGCCCGAGCCTGTCAAAGTCAGTTCGTCGACGAACGGGAGATCGGCGAGCAGTGGAACACGGAGCTCGCCGAAGACTTCCTTCACCTCGAAGGGATCCGGGTCGAAAGTCGGGAGTGCGTTGTAGAACGTGCGCCCACTCTCGACGAGCGGATCAGCCTGATAGAACAGCTCCTCGCGGCGATACTCGGCACCGACGGCAAAGCCCACCGGACCACCCGGCAGATTGAAGAAGCCACTGGTGTCCCCAGACACGAAGCCGCTGAACACCAGCTGCTCCAACTGTGCCTTGGAAACCGTGTCCTCCAGAATGTACGCAGCAGCAGCCGAGTTGTCGGGCGCACCGAATGGATTGTATGGCACGCAGTTGGCGATGTCATCAGCCAATGCCGCGGCATCACCCGGCAGACCGTATTCATAGGCAGCGCTGGGATCGAACTGCGCGCGGCACCGAATCTCGCCGGTAGTCGGATCGACGCCCGCGTCCATCGCGAGCAGGAAGCGCTGCGGAATGATGTTTCCGAGGATGGTGGTGTCTTCTTCGACTCGGCCATAGTTCGCTGAAACTTCGTAGTTCCAGTCATCATTGAACTGGCCGCGAACACCGCCGACGATCCGGAAAACATCACGCTGTGATTTTTCGTCCCGATTGCCGAGGTCAGTCAACATACGAGCGACGGTGAAACGGTAGGAGCCATCCGCGATGGCGGCGAAATCATCAGGCGTGGGATCGCCATCGGCATCCGGCGTGCCATCAGTAAGCAGCTCTCTCCGGACAAGGCTCGAACGGTAGCCCGATTCGAGAATCTCGCTTGCGATCAGATCTCGCGCCTGATCGCTGAGGAACGGGTTATCCAGACGTGCGAGCTCGCGCGAGTCACCGTATGTTACACCCTGCACAAAGGCAGGGCTCGACTGCTGCCCCTGCGTGTTGATGCGCACGTACTTCGCTTCGATAAACGGCACGAAAGCTTCGGCCACTTCGAAGTGCGCCAGAAGATTGATGTTGTACCGCTCCTGATGCGGGAAGACGCTCAGCAGCTTTCCTTCGTTACCCGTCTGGCCATTGCTATTGACTATGCTGCCAATTGGCCCGGTTCCCAAACGCGATCCCGTTTGCGGGACGAGCTGGCCATCGGCCGTGAAGAGATACGTGCAGTTGAACGGTACGCTGTTGAGACCTGTCCCACATTCCGGCGAGGCGGAGCCGCGGGTGATCGGCACAAGTCCGTTGTAGTAGATGCTGGCCGACGAGATATCGCGGAAGAAAGCGCGATCGGGAAAACCGTCAAAGCTGTTGGGCGTCCCATCGGGATTCGTTCCCGTATCAGTGTCAATGACTAGGAAACCGTTCGACCGGCGCAGGAAATCGACGTCAGAACCGTAAACTCGTTCTTGGTGGGCATACTCGCCGTGAATGGTGACGTTGCCGCGACCGTCTGCGAAATTCTTACCCGCAAGGACGGACACGTACTGACTGGGGAACGCGCCTTCGTCGTTTACGCTGAAGTGCCCCCGCGTTTGCACGCCTTCGAAATCGTCGCGAAGAACGAAGTTGACGACGCCCGCAATGGCGTCCGAGCCGTAGATGGCGGAGTTTGCGCCGGTGACCACATCGACGCGCTCGATAAGATCGTTCGGGATGGTGTTGACGTCAACGGACGTGCCGTTCGACAGGATGTCCGAAGCCACGTGGCGACGGCCGTTGACGAGCGTCAGCGTGCGGGCGGTTCCGAGGCCGCGAAGGTCCAACAGGTTAAGGCCGGTCGTACCGAGGAATCTGCCGGCGTTCGCCTGGCTAAACGTGCTGCGAAGCTGGGGCAGGTCGTTGAGGGTGTCACCAACGTTGATCGAGCTCTGCTCGAAGAACTCCTCACCCTGCAGCGACGTGACCGGCACTTGCGACTCGAGCGACGGGCGGGAGATACGCGAACCGGTGACAACGATTACCGCTTCTTCGGCCGGTGCGCTTTCTTCGACAGAGGCAGCCGTTTCACCATCTTGCGCATAGGCGGGCGAGCCGAACGCCGCGAACGACAGCGCCGCCACTCCGGCGCCGGCAAACAGACGTCCCTTGATTGCGAAGGTATTTCTCATGATTTTCTAGTCCCCCTAGGATCAGAGCCGGCATGACCCGGCACAGCGAATGAGGTTTAACGCGAACAAAAGCGCAGCAGTTGTGCGCGCAATGTCATGCTTCCGCAGATGCGGCACGTTCGAGTTGGTCGCAAATGAAATCAGGTGCTCTCCCTATCCTTCAGAACGATCTGTCGCGAAAATGCAACACATTGCGGCAGCTCCGGCGCCGACTCGATCGCCGCATCCCGCCCGCACACCATGCGAGAAGCGTCCGGGTGCTCGAAAACTCGTTCTGACGGCACACGCTCGATCCTCGGCGTACCACCGGTCTCCTTTTAGCGATCGATGTGAGCCGCGGGTGCGGTGAGATCCGCCAGGTGATCGGTTGCTTGCCGAGTGGGTATCCCGAACAACGTCGGGTCGGTTAGCGCGGGGCGTCAACTCTGTAGCGGTAATGTCACAGTCCCCTGAATACTGTAAAATGATTGAGTCCGCCGGATTGCGAAGATCTCGTCGCGTAGCCTAGAAGGCGCGCCATTCGGGTGTTTCCCGAACTTGCGTTACGCATGGGCGCCAGGGAGGCGCTCAACACCAACATGGGCTCCTTAGGTGGTGGCTCGTAAGTGGGGGATTGGAATGTTTTACCGTTTCAACAAGGCTTCGCTATTGGCTGGAACGATCATGGCCTCCGCCGTGATTGCTTCGCCTGCATATGCGCAGCAGGATGATGAATCTGAGCCGGCTGTCACAACTACCGCTGATGCCCAGCCTGCCGCCGAAGGCGAGACGATCGTCGTTACCGGCTCGCGCATTCAGCGGAGCGACCTGACCTCGACCAGCCCGCTGGCTGTCGTTCAGGACGAAGAGTTCAAGCTTTCGGGCGCTGTTAACGTTGAGCAGGTGATCAACACGCTGCCTCAGGTTGTTCCCGGCACGACCGCCTTCTCGAACAACCCCGGTGGCGGCGTGGCTACCCTCAACCTCCGTGGTCTGGGTTCCGAGCGCAACCTCGTGCTTGTGAACGGCCGCCGTTACATCTTCTTTGATGCCAATCAGGTCGTTGACCTCAACACGATTCCGCAGTTTCTGCTCGATTCCGTTGATGTCGTGACTGGTGGTGCCTCGGCGGTTTACGGTTCCGACGCTCTTGCCGGCGTTATCAACTTCAAACTCCGCGACGATCTGAATGGTCTGATCGCTGGTGGGCAGTATGGTGTCACCGATCGAGGCGATGGCTCTCGTTACAACGCTTATGTCGCGATCGGGAGCGATCTCGCCGATGGCCGCGGTAATGTGACTGCCTACGCCGAGTACTACAAGCGCGCGGATATTTTCGGCAGCGATCGTGCGTTCTCCCGAAATGCGCTGGGTGACGGCGACAGCGGCTTGATTACGCTCGGTTCAGCGGGCGTTCCTCAGGGCCGTATGGTGGCCGCATCTACGCTGGCGATTGGTCAAGGTGCGAGCTGCGGAGGACCGGAACAGCCGCCACGCAATGCCGGCTGCTATTCGATTGCGGAGGGTACAAACTACCCGGGTAGCGGAGCATTCTTCGGCACGCCGGGGGCGAGCACGCCCTACAACTCCGCGACCGACAGCTACAACTACGCGCCTGTGAACTATCTCATGGTTCCGCAGGAACGTTATACGATCGGCGGCTATGGTTCGTACGACGTCGCCGACGGCATTACAGCATACGCTGAAGTGGCGTTCGTCAACAATCGGGTCGAGAACGAGCTGGCTGCAACGCCGCTGACTCAAAATGTGAACTTCGAGCTCGATGCCATCCAAGGCCTGGTTTCGCCCGCGGACTTCGAGCAGCTGCAGCTCATCGCCCAGCGTCAGCAGGCTGCCATTGCGGCTGCGGCTGCGCCGGACTGCCAGCTGGACGACAATAACAATCCGATTCCTTGCACCAATCCGTACGGTGCGCAGACCACTGGCTCGACCACTATCGATCCTCTGCAGCCCGGGCAGGTTCGGCTTGGCGTCAACACCCGTACTACGAGCATTGCGTCCCGTAACGTCACCGATGAACGCAACGCATTCCGCGTGGTAGCCGGTTTCCGAGGCGATCTCACGGACACACTGCAGTATGACGCGTACTACTCGTACTCGCGTACGCGGAACGGATCGATCCAGGAAGGCAACGTGTCGCGGTCCGCGTTTACGCGCCTTGCCGCCGACGGGACCTGCAATGTCTTTGGTGCGGACCTGCTGAGCCCGGAATGCCTCAGTGCTATCTCGATCCTGGCGCAGAATACGGAAGTATCTACGCTTCAGGTTGCGCAAGCCAGCATCTCAGGCCCGCTGTTTACATCGGGCTGGGCGACCGATCCGATCGCGTTCGCACTTGGTGCCGAATACCGCAAGATGAGTGCGGAGTTTATTCCAGACACGGCACTCGCCTCGGGTGACGTGGCTGGTTTCAATGCGGGTCAACCGACCGCGGGCAGCTACAACGCTAAGGAAGTATTCGGCGAGCTTCGCGTTCCGATTATCCAGAACGGCTTTGTCGACCGGCTCGAGTTGACCGGTGGTGCACGTTACTCGGACTACTCGCTCGAGAACGTGGGCGGCGTTTGGGCTTACTTCGTCGGTGCCGAGTTCGCGCCGATCCCGGACATCACCTTCCGTGGGCAGTATCAGCGTGCGGTTCGTGCTCCCAACGTACAGGAACTGTTCGGCGGTCAATCCGTAGGGTTCCCCGCCGCCACCGACCCTTGTGCTGGCCCTGCCGGAGAAGGTGTGGATGCGGCTCGGCTGCGTGAGACATGTCTCGCAACTGGCGTGCCCTCATCCAATGTTGGACAGGCGTTCTTGCAGCCGAATGCGCAGGTCCAGGGTGCGTTTGGCGGCAATCCTGATCTTCAGGAGGAAGTGGCTGACACGTTCACCGCAGGCGTTGTCCTCCGTCCCAGCTTTATCCCGGGTCTCAACATCACCGTCGATTACTACGATATCGAGATCGATAATGCTATTTTCGCCGCTGGCGGGGGCGTGAATAACATCCTGAATCTCTGCTATAATGTTATTCAGGATGCAAGCAGCTCGGTTTGTGGGTTGGTCTCGCGCGATTCGCAGGGCGTCATTTCCGGTCCTCCGTTCGTGGTGACGGCAACCAATGCCAACCTTGCTCGTTTGACCACGAGTGGGATCGACTTCCAACTCGACTACAGCACGGCTATCGGTGCCAGCGTAATGGGTAACGGCGATTCTCGCCTTGGGTTCTTTTTCCTCGGAAACTACTCTGACGAGAACAACTTTACCCCGCTGATCGATCTTCCGGATGACATTGTGGAGTGTGCCGGCAGGTTCGGCCTGAATTGCGGCAACCCGACGCCGAAATGGAAGTGGTCGAGCCGCCTGTCGTGGATGGACGGACCGCTCACCGCGACAGTGCGTTGGCGTCACGTTGGGAAGGTGACCGACGATGACGATGACACGGACTACATCGTCGAGGAGCTTAGTGCCTACGACCTGTTCGACCTTGCTCTCGGTTTCGAGATCAATGAGAATTTCACTCTCACGATGGGTGTGAACAACATCTTCGACAAGCAGCCGCCGATCATCGGCGACAACCAGGAGCAGGCGAATACCTATCCGGGGGTCTATGATGTTCTCGGGCGTGACTACTTCGTCTCGGTCGGCATGACCTTCTGATCTTTTCTGATCGCGCTAAATAAGGGGGCGGCATTCTCGAGAATGCCGCCCCCTTTTTATTGGGACATTCCCCCTTTAGCGTGTCGGGTCCACGCAACCCGGCTTGCAACGCCGAGACGCCGCCTCCCGCGTCTTTTGTGTCATCACACACGAGCGGGGCACGTCTTTTCCATTGTATGGAATGCGATTGCGTTGCCGCGCCGTGTCAGGCTCATGCGGGGCGCCATGATATGTCGCGTCGTTGCCCGGTATGGCTACGGTACAGATCGGCGTCCGGCGCTCTCGTCCGGATCCGAACGGACGTCAAACGCGACCGTCAGACGTTGCGTGCCGGTGAAAGGCCTTGTGCCGTGATAGAATGTGCTCGGGAACAGGGCGAGATGACCCGGTTGGGGGCGTATCGTGAAAAGTGGCGGCAGCTCGAGGCGCAAGTCCGAAGGCGGACGGCCGATCTCGAGCCAACCGGGCTCACCCGGCGCGTCGATGTCATCTGGGAGTTGCAGGTACAGCGCGGACGAGACGATCCCGTTGGGATGGATGTGCGACGTGTGGTAGTCGCCGCCGCCCGCCAAACGTACGGACCATGAGCCGGCGATGAACCAGATATTATCGCGATGACGAAGGAGTGGATGGTCGGAGTGGGCCGGTGGGAGCCCCGTGCGGTAGACATCGAGGGTGCGGACGATCGCGAGGCGCAATGCTTCGTAGATTGGCTCGTGCCGGTTGAAGAGCCCCGCTCGGGTCTGGGTTCCTCCCCGTAACGATTGACCGATGGGAAAACAGGAACTGTCATGGAGCGCGTGAAGCGCATCCACTGCTTGCGGAACGATGGTGCCGTGATCGTGCAATGGCAGGAACTGCACAAGACCTTCCTGGCTGTGCAACCAATCCCTTCGGGGATCGTCGAGCAGACGCCAAATGAGTCCACGCAGGGCCCATCCAGCGACACTCCCCCGGTCGGCTTCGAGCAAGCCGTCGATCAGCCTCAGCGCCCGTTCCGGCTCACCCAGGCGTACGCGGTGACGAGCTTCATGCAATCGGTGAGCAACGGAGTGAAACTGAGACTCTGCCCAGATCGCCTCGGCGCGTTCGTCCTGCCCATCTTCCCCGGCATATATTGCTTCTAGCAGGGTGAACTGCTCGAGTTCGGGAAAGTGCTGGCGAGCGTTGGCTGCAACCTCGGCGGCCTCTGCCTTTCTGCCGAGCCCGGCGAGCAAGGCGCAATGAGCGATGGGGATCTGCGGATCTTGCGGGGCGTGAGCAGCCGCGTCGCGATAGGGCGCCGCAACATCCGGCTCGCCCTGTGCCATGAGGAGCTCGGCCATGAACCTGAGCCCCTCCAACCAATGCGGAGCTTGGGTGACGAGTACCTCAGCGATTGCCCTGGCTGTCTCGCGTTGACCTTCAACCTCGAGTGCCTGCGCTTTGCCCAGCCACAGTTCGAGATTCCTGGGGGCCCGCTGCAATGCCTTGTCAAACCGCACCACTGCGTCTGGTTCGGCACGTTCGAGTGCCACACGCGCTCGCCCATGCAACGCACGTTCGTGGCTCGCATCGAGGGCCAAGGCCGCCTCATACCAACGGGCGGCCTCCTTGAGCAGGCCCGCTTCCCGCGACGTATTCGCCCGTGTCGAGCAATACCGCACGTCCCGTCCGCCATTGTGCTCGTATGCGCTCAGAACTGTCAGCGCCTCACCGTGCCGGCCAAGGCGGCCAAGCGCGATCGCGTGGTTTACTGCGAACTCGAGCGTTTGCGGTGCGCATTCACGCGCCTTTGCAAAGTGTGCCGCGGCATCCGGAATCTTGCCGGCTCGCAGCGCTGCTACCCCGGCGCTGTTCCATAGTGCCGCATCGTTTGGGAACCGGCCGGTTGCTTTCTCCAGGATCACCGCGGCTCTCTCGAGTTCTCCTGCTTGCATCGCCGCCTGCACTTGGGCGCGATAGCTGTCGACGGTTTCGATCACCGGTTTCGAAGCCATCCCGTGATGGCCAAGCGGCCCATTGGGGCAAAAGGCGGGACGTAACTGACGAGATGAGTCTGCGGCACGGCAAACAGGTTCAATGCGTTGAAACGCGGGCGGAATCCCTCGACCACATCTCCGTCCTCATCGAGGAACAGGAGATATCCACCCCAGTCGGGATGCCACTCGTCCGGCGCGAAGTTTATGACGTAGGCAACACGCCAGCCTTCGGCGACGTCGCTGTCGCTGTGCCTGCCCAGGTAGTGATTGGGCCCGTACAGCGTCGCCTGTGCGTCGGCCTTGATCAGGTCGTCCATGCCCGTCACTTCGCGAGCGAGATCGAGGAAATCGGGGGCGTTTAGGTACTCCAGTAGCAGCTCATGAGGGCTTTCAGGGTCCCAGCGCTGATTGAGAGCATCGACGATCGGATAATGTGCGTAGCGGAACGCGTAGTCTCCCCGCGCGGAAGCCTCGTGCGCCGCGATGGCCGCGCGATTCACCTGTTCGGCGCCGCCCGGCATGTTCCCCTTTCGCGGATGAAAACTCTGTGGCGGATTCGCCGCCCCGTCTCCGGCGCGAACGGCCATTCCCCACGCCGTCCCGCGAGAGAGGATCATGCGGATTTCCTCCGCCGTTTCGCGTGTCAGGACCTCCCGGATCTGTACTCGCGTGCGTTCGCTGAAGCGTCGGACGCAAGCGGCACGGTCGATCGCCGGGTTGATTTCGAAGAGCTTCTTCATGGGTCTCTGCGGTAACGTTCTGCGCATGCGAGGTTATGCTGCCAACGGCGCTTTTGGCAAGAACGTTAGCGGCTGGCCAGACAAGCGCCACTTGACGTAAACGGAAGCCGATCATACGCGAACAGGGTTTGAGGAGAATGGGATGCCCGAAGCTTACATCGTTGACGCCGTTCGTACGGCCGGGGGACGCCGCGGCGGGCGGTTGGCTGGGGTTCATCCGGTCGATCTGGCGGCGAAGTCGCTCGATGCGCTGGTGGAGCGCACGGGGATCGATCCTAAGAGCGTCGACGATGTGATCATGGGCTGCGTGACCCAGGCGGGCGAGCAGTCGATGCACGTCGGGCGCAACGCTGTGCTGGCATCGAAGATGCTGCCGCAATCCACGCCGGCGGTCACGATCGACCGGCAGTGTGGATCAAGCCAACAGGCGGTCCAGTTCGCCGCGCAGGCGGTGATGAGCGGCACGCAGGACGTGGTCATCGCGAGCGGTGTGGAAAGCATGAGCCGCGTGCCCATGGGCTCGAACCTGACGTTCCACATGAAGGAAGGGCTGGGCACCTACAAGTCGCCGGGGCTGGAGGAGAAGTACCCCGGCGTCCTGTGGTCGCAGTTCATGGGCGCGGAGATGATCGTCGAGAAGCACGGCTTCACGAAGGATGATCTCGACCGCTTCGCTCTCGCAAGCCACGAGAAGGCGATCGCTGCAACCCGGGCGGGCGCTTTCGAGGCCGAGGTCGTGCCGGTCGAGATCGAGACCCCAGACGGGCCGCAGATGCACACCGTTGACGAAGGGATCCGCTTCGACGCGACGCTGGAGAGCATCGCCGGCGTCAAGCTGCTCAGCGAGGGCGGCACGATCACGGCGGCCACGGCCAGCCAGATCTGCGACGGTTCCAGCGCGGTGCTGATCGTGTCAGAGAAAGTCCTGAAGGAACAGGGCCTGACCCCGCTCGCACGGATCGTGAACCTCACCGTCACGGCGGGTGACCCGGTCATCATGCTGGAAGAACCGCTGTTCGCAACTGACCGCGCGTTGCGGCGCGCCGGCATGAAGATCGAGGACATCGACCTCTACGAGGTGAACGAAGCCTTCGCTTCAGTGCCGCTCGCGTGGCTCAAGCATACCGGCGCCGACCCGGAGCGGCTCAACGTCAACGGCGGAGCCATCGCGCTCGGCCATCCGCTCGGCGCGTCGGGCACCAAGCTGATGGCGACGCTCATCCACGCGCTGAAGGCGCGCGGGAAAAAATATGGCCTGCAGACGATGTGCGAAGGCGGCGGCGTCGCTAACGTGACGATCATAGAGGCGCTTTGATTCAATGGTGGCGTCATCCCGGGGCAAGCCGGGATCGCCTTCGGCAATGTCTTACCCATGCGAACAGAACCCGGCGCCTGCCGGGACGACGAATGATTGAGAGGATGTGAATGGAAATCGGCAGCAATACTCCCGCGGTTGTCACCGGCGGCGCCTCCGGCCTTGGCGAAGCGACTGCGCGCGCACTCGCGGCGAAGGGCGCGAAAGTCGCGATCTTCGACTTGCAGGAGGAGAAGGGGAAGAAAGTCGCCGCAGAGATCGGCGGTGTGTTCTGCGAATGCAATGTGACCGACGAGGCTTCGGTCGACGCCGCCTTCGCCAAGGCGCGCGAGGCGCACGGGCAGGAGCGGATCCTGGTCAACTGCGCCGGCGTCGGCAACGCGATCAAAACCGCCAAGCGCGACCGGCAGACGGGCGAGATCAGCCATTTCCCGCTCGACGCGTTCAACTGGGTGATCCAGATCAACCTCGTCGGAACCTTCCGCTGCATCGCCAAATCGGCGGCCGGGATGATGACCCTCGATCCGCTGTCGGAGGATGGCGACCGCGGCGCGATCGTCAACACGGCCAGCGTTGCCGGCGAAGACGGGCAAATCGGCCAAGCCGCCTATTCCGCGTCGAAGGGCGGCGTGATCGGCATGACGCTGCCGATCGCGCGCGACCTCATGGGTGAGGGCATCCGCGTGAACACAATCCTGCCGGGCATCTTCAACACCCCGCTGATGAACGCCGCACCGCCGCAGGTGAAGGAGGCGCTGGCCGCCTCGGTTCCGTTCCCCAAGCGGCTCGGCAACCCCGAGGAATACGCCAAACTGGCGCTGTGCATGATCGAGACCGGTTACTTCAACGGCGAGGACGTGCGGCTCGACGGCGGGATCCGGATGGCGCCGCGGTGACGATGGTATGAGCCCCTGCGCAGGCAGGGGCCTCCCTCAGCTCGCGTGAGATCGGGGGAGGCCCAGCCTGCGCCTGGTTCGCGCAAGGTGCAGGGAGGAAGCGATGCCCGAGTTCACGCAGATCAAACTGGACATCGACGACGGCATTGCGACGGTCACGCTCCATCGGCCGGAGAAGATGAATGCCTTCACCCGCACGATGATGGCGGAAATCATCGTGGCGATGGATGCGATCGACGCCGACGACGCGGTGCACGCGGTGATCTTCACTGGGCAGGGCGACCGCGCGTTCTGCGCCGGCGCCGATCTCACGCCGGAGGACGGTGCGAAGCCGTTCGCTAGCAACGAAGCGGTTGAGGACCTGTCGAACCCGCTCGTGCGCGACGGCGGCGGGCAAGTGACCTTGCGCCTGTTCAATTCGACCAAGCCACTGATCGCTGCGTGCAACGGCGCCGCCGTGGGCATCGGGGCGACCATGCAACTCGCGATGGATATTCGCCTGGCGGCGGAGACGGCACGGTACGGGTTCGTCTTCGCACGGCGCGGGATCGTGTCGGAGGCGTGCTCGAGCTGGTTCCTGCCGCGGCTCGTTGGCATCCAGCAGGCGCTCGAGTGGACCTACACCGGCCGGATCTTCGATGCGCAGGAAGCGCTCGCAGCGGGGCTGGTGCGCTCGGTCCATCCGCAGGACAAGCTGATGGGCGAGACGAGGGCGCTGGCGCGCGAGATTGCGGAGCACACCTCGGCGGTGTCGATTGCGCTGACGCGGGCGATGATGTGGCGGCTGTCCGCCGCGGAGCACCCGATGATGGCGCACCGGATCGACAGCCGCGCGATCTACCGCATGGCGAGGACACCCGACGCCGCCGAAGGCGTGGCCAGCTTCCTCGACAAGCGGATGCCGGAGTTTCCGATGAAGCCTTCGCGCGACATGCCGGACTTCTACCCGTGGTGGGACGAGCCCGATTACCAATAACCGCAGGCAAGCACCCGGGCCCGGTTGTCAACGCAGGCGGTTGCACTAGAAACGAGTTCCATGACCGAACCCGACGATCGCCCCGGCCGGCTCCAGCTCGACCGTTTCCTGCCCTATCAGCTCTCCATCGCGTCGAACGCGGTCAGCAACCGCATTGCGGAGATCTACCGCGACCGGTTCGATCTCAAGATCCCCGAATGGCGGATCATGGCTGTGCTCGGGGACACGGGGCCGGCGACGCAGCGCGAGCTGACGGAGCGCACGCTCATGGACAAGGTCGCCGTCAACCGCGCGTGCCGCACGCTGGCTGAGCGCGGGTTCGTGGAACGCGAACCCAACGCCACCGACGGCCGCTCGCACCATCTCGAACTCACCGCACAGGGTCGCTCGATCTACGACCGGATCATGCCCCTGGCCCTGCAGATGGAGCAGCAGCTTTTCGCTTCGTTCTCAGCGGTCGAGCGCGAGACGTTCGTCCGGCTCCTCACTCGCGTGCGCGAACAGGCGGGCGCCCTCGATCCGGCGAGCGAAAACCTCTAACGCCCCTCTGCCGACCGGGTGTCGGGCGATCCGTTTACTGTCCGGGGTTGGTTGCGAAGGCATCGCTGATCGAGCAAGCCGCAGGGCCCAGGATCACGATGAACAGCACCGGCAGGATGAACAGGATCAGCGGCACGGTCATGATCGCGGGCAGGCGCGCGGCTTTCTCCTCCGCGCGCATCATGCGCTCGTTGCGGAATTCGGCCGAGAGCACGCGCAGCGCCGATGCGAGCGGAGTGCCGTATCGTTCGGTCTGCACCATCGTCGTCACCACGCCGCGCACCGATTCCAGATCCACGCGGTAAGCGAGATTGTCGAACGCCATCTTGCGTTCGGTGAGGAACGAAAGCTCGATCGCAGTCAGCGCGAACTCGTCGCCGAGCTCAGGGTAGGCGCGGCCCAGTTCCTTGGCGACCCGGTTGAAGGCGGCATCCACCGTCAGGCCCGCCTCGGCGCAGATCACCAGCAGATCGAGCGCGTCGGGGAGGCCTTTACGGATCGCGTCCGTCCGCTTGGTCGCCTTGTTCTTGAGGAAAATCTCCGGTGCCTTGTAGCCCGCGAACAGGAGCACGCCCATGGCGCCGGTGCGCTTCATCACGCCCCAGTCGGGGAAGTAGTCGATTACGTAGATCAGTGTGATGCCGAGCCCGCCGAGCAGCAGCGGCAGCAGGATGCGGCCCGCGATGACGTAGACCGCCAGTTCCTTGTTGCGGTAGCCGGCGTGGGCGAGCTGCTGCTGGATGACCTCGATCTGGCTTTGCTGGAGGACCTTCATCCCGGCCAGCGTATCCTTGAGTTTCTCGGTCCCCTCGGTCTTGTGGAGGAGGCTCTGGCGCTTGCGCGCATTGGCCTTGACGATGCCGGCCTTCAACTCGTCGCGTCGGGCGTTGAGCGCCTTTACGCGGCGCGCCATCGGATCCTTGACCGTGAGAGCGGCGTAGATGGCTAGCAGCACGGCGAGCGCGGCGATCCCGGCGAGGATCGAGCCGACGAGAATGACGTCGAAACCGAGGAGAGTTGGGCCGGCGGGCGTGTCGGGCATGTCCTGTCCTCGCTCAGATCTCGAAGCTGACCATCTTGGCCATGATGAAGCCGCCGATCGACATCCATACCAGTCCGCCGAGGCCGGTGACGATCAGCCGGTCGTCCTCGAAAAAGCCGCCGATGTAGCCGGGGTTGATCCACCAGATCATGGCGAAGACGATGAACGGCAGCGCGCCGACGATGTAGGCCGAGGCCTTGGATTCCGAGCTCATCGCGCGGATCTTCAGCTTCATCTGCGCGCGCTTGCGCAGCACGTCGGCAAGGTTGCCCAGCGTTTCGGCGAGGTTGCCGCCGGTTTCCCGCTGGATCGCCAGTGCGATGCAGAAGAAGTTGAACTCCGGAATGCCGAGCCGGTCGGCGGTGTCCTGCAGGGCCTCTTCCATCGAGCGGCCGATCTTGATCCGCTCGACCACGCCCTTGAATTCGATCCCGACGGGGCCGGGAACTTCCTGCGCCACCACCTGCAGCGTTTCCGTGACCGGCAGACCCGATCGCAGGCCGCGCACCAGCAGTTCGATCGCGTCGGGAAACCGCGCGTTGAAGGCGTTGGTCCGCTTCTTGATGGAGTGACCGACGACGATATGCGGGATTCCCGCACCGAGCAGCAGGCCGATGCCGAGCGAAAGCGCCGCTGCGCCCGAACGCAGGTACACGATCACCGCGATGGCGAGCGCGATGCCGAGCGACGCGTAGACGTACTGCGTGACGGTCCAGTTCTTGCCGGTCCGGTCGAGCCTGAGCGCGAGCGCTTCCGTTCGCGATTCCGACCCTGCAACCTTGTGCATCCTGGGCTTGCGCGCCGCGATGGCTTTCTTGAGCTGCGATTCAACCTTGGTGTCGGTGCTCTCGGAATGGCGGTAGCGTAGCGCCTCCATGCGCCGCTGCGCCTCCTTGGCGGCCGAAGGCCCGGCCAGCAGCATGTAGCCGATGACCATAAGGCTCATCAGCCCACAACCGACCAGCAGGAGCTGGATGATGTTCATGCTCGTGTCCTGCCCTTCCTGGCTCGCGTCGCGGCTGTGGCGCCGCGGCGAGGTCACGCACGGTCAATCTACCGCGGCCGCGACCTTCCTGTCCTTCTTCACCAGCAGCGATTTGAAATCGAAGCTGCCGAGCAGCGACTTCTTCTCCGACGCGCCGTCGTCCAGCCCTTCGTCGCTGGCGCCGAGCACGCGATCGGCCACCTGCCGTATGGCTGCGGCGGCCTTGCTGGCCGGGCTGGCGTCGACGAACGTCTGCCCCAGCTTGGCGGCATTGGCCGCAGTCTTCACATCGTAGGGCACGGTGAAGTCGATCTGGCGCTCGATCGATGCTTCGAAGTCGGCCTTGCCGATTTCGGCGATCGCGGTCTGCACCTTGTTCGCCACCACGATCGGCTGCGCATGCGCGGCATTGGCCTTCAGCCACGAGAGGATGCGGATAGTATCGCGCGCCGAGGCGAGCGTCATCTCGGTGGCGAGGACCACGACGTTCACTTCCGCCAGCAGATGGGGGAAGTTGATCAGCATGTTGCGCGGCAGATCGATCACCGTCATCTCGAATGCCTGCCGGAACTCCTCCTCCAGTTGGACGAAGGCGGACCCATCGGTCATCAGCGGCGCGCTGATCGGCGCTTCGGCGGAGAGGATCGCGAGATTGTCGTTCGCGCGGATCATCGCGCGCTCGATGAACAGGCCGTCGATACGGCTCGGGTTGTCGATCGCGTCGGTCAGGCCGCGGCCGGGCTCGAGATCGAGCGCCAGGGCACCGGTGCCGAAATGCACGTCGAGATCGAGCAGCGCGGTCGGCAGCTTGTGATCGGTGCTGAACAGCCAGGCGAGCGAGGTCGCCAGCGTCGATGCGCCCACGCCGCCGCGGGTGCCCACAACGGCGGTCGAGATGTGCCGCTTGGCCGTTTCGGGATCACTCGCCCGCGGCGCGGCGAACACCGCCTGCGCATGATTGAACGCATCGCGCAGCTGTCCGGCAGACAGGGGCTTGAGCAGGTAGTCATGAATGCCGCTCGCCAGAAGATCGCGATAGAGCCGCACGTCGTTGACCTGGCCGATCGCGATGACGACCGTACCCGGTTCGCAGACCTCGGCCAGCGCGTTGATGTCGTTCAGCGGGTCGCCGCTTTCGGACAGATCGACCAGCAGGATGTTCGGGCTCGCGGTGACCGAGAGCGACTGCACGGCGTTGCGAAGGCCGCCCTTGGCGCATTTCTCCGGCTGCCAACCCATTTCGACGACCACCGGCCGGAGCACGTCCAGCGCAGCCTCGTCGCAGATGAAGGCAGCGAACGGGTCGCGGTTTCCGCCGGCTTTCCAAGGGGCGTTCATGTTCAGTTTCCTCCGGCACCGGTGCTCGACGCCGTCAGGCCGCCTTCGCCCGTCGGTGCCTGTTCGCGGTAGCTGTTGATGGCCTTGCTCGAGCTCATGACGACGGTCTCGCCGGTGCCCTTCTGACCGGTGATCAGGTCTTCGGGATTGGCGATCATCGCGGCCATGTTGCTGTTCACGGCGCAACCGTAGTTGGGCGAGGTCGCGTTGGTGTAGTTCATGTCCGACTTGGCCGACCAGTCGGGGCAACCCGCGACATGGGCGCTCGAGCGGGTGATGACGATGCGAGCGTCGCCGGGTTCGACATAGCCGGCAGTCACCGGTGCACCTTCGCTGAGCAGGATGCCATGGCGTGCGGCGAGCTTAGCGACGGCGTCGCGGGTCGCGCCGCTGCCGACCGGATCGTCGATCGCGACCCGGTCGCCGTAGCGAAGGCCCATCACGTCGAACCATTCGGCAAGGCGCTGCTGTTCCGAGATCGGCAAGCCGCCAGCGTCCGCCTGAACGTCGAGCACGTAGTTGGTCCTTTCGACCACCGGCTGCTTCGTCGAATAGAGACTGCGATTCTCCGGCATTCCGCCGCACGCCGCGAGCGACAGGCCGAGCGAGAGGGCGATCGCACCCGCCAGTTTGCGATTGATAGCCTTGGGCATCGTGATCACCTTTCTCACTTCAGGCTGAAGCCGGGGGCGGCGCTGTCTGCGCGGCGCTCCGGGCGACTGCCGGATTCCGGCAGCACGGCCTGCGGATCGATCCGCGAGATATCCGGCTCCGGCGCCTCGCGCTCGACCGCGCTTGGGGCCGGACGGGCCTCACCGCTTACGCCGGCGTTCTCCTGGTAGCCCAGCAACTGCTCGATTTCGTTCGAGGCGTGGAAGCCGTCGGTCGGCAGCTTGATGTCGTTCGCGTCGACCGGGTTCACCAGATAGGGCGTGACAACAATCACCAACTCGGTTTCGCCTTTGCGGAATTGGCGCGAACGGAACAAGTTGCCGAGGATCGGCACGTCGCCAAGGCCGGGGGCCTTGTCGATCGAATTCTGCGCGCTGTTGCTCATCAGGCCGGCGATCATGAAGCTCTGGCCCGAGCCCAACTCAACGGTGGTCTCGGCACGCCGAATGGTGAGCGCGGGAATCTGGAAATTGTCCATCATCACTGCGCCCTGGCTCGACAGCTCGGAGACTTCGGGTCGCACACGGATCGAGATGCGCCCGTTCGCCAGCACGACCGGTGTATAGGCGAGGCTGACGCCGAACTTGCGGTATTCGATCGCCGTGGTGCCGAGACCTTGGCTGATCGGAATGGGAAACTCTCCGCCGGCGAGGAACTCTGCCGTCTCCCCCGAAAGCGCGGTGAGATTTGGCTGCGACAGCGTGGTCAGCAGGCCGTTCCGTTCGGCGAGATCGAGAGCGCCAGCAAGATCGAGGCCGAGGAAGCGGCCGAAGCCCGCGAGCGTCGTGCCGCCTTCCATGCCGGTCACGACGGACGAGCCCTCCGTGGCCTCCGTCACTCCCGTGAATACACCGCCCCCGGGCGCATACTGAGGGAAGGGTGAGCGGCCGGTCGTCACACCGAACTTGAAGCCGTTGGTGCCATCGAAGCTGGCCAGGTTGGCACCGATTGCGCGAACCAGCGAACGGCTTACCTCGGCAAAGCGAACCTGCAGGTTGACCTGCAGCGGCGTCGCCATCTTGAGGCGGCTGATCACGTTGGTTTCTTCGCCGATGAAAGCCTGGACGAGGCGCTCGGCCTCGGCAGCGTCTTCCGGCGCGGCGACAGTGCCCGTCAGCAGCACGGTGTTGGTGCCCATCGTCGCGACGGAAATCTCCGCCTCGGGCATGGCGAGCGCGAGCATCTGGGGAATGCTGTCGATGTTCGATCCGACGCGAACGTTGGCCGACCAGATGATGTCGCCCGCGGCGTTGCTGGCGTAGATCGTGGTCTCGCCGCCCGACTTGCCGAACACGAAGAGCTGGCGCTGCGACTTCACCTGAACGTCGGCGATCGCCTCGTTGGCGATGAAGACGTCGGCCATGGAGCCCGGCACGTTGATCAGTTCGCCGCGGCCGATCGAGAGCACGATGCTCTGTGCGGGCGTGGAAATGGTCTGCGCAGTGGCGACGTTCGCGGGCAGGCTCCCGATCGGGGCCAGCGCGACACCGGCAAACAGCGCGGTTGCGATAAGGCGGCGTTTCATCATCTTGCCCCTCGATTGCACGCCGCGGCTGCGGCAGGCGGAAAATGCGTGGATGCGGCGCATGTCAGTTCTTCCCGACCGGAACTTCGACCGTCGTCTTGCCGCGGGTGACGCGCACGCTCGGGCCACTGCGGACCGGGGCGGCTTCGCCCTCGGGGCCCGACCGGGGCATGTCCATCGAAGCGGGGCCGGACATCGCCGGGCGCGCCGCGGGCATCGAGGAACGCTGGAAACGCGAGACGTCGCCCCCGGTGACGTAGGACGAGCTCTGGTCGATGGGGCGAGCCATCGCCTGGCGCAGCAGCTTTTCCTCTTCCTCCGGCGTCGCATCGTCGGGAATCTTGATTTCGCCTGCCGCGACCGCACGCTCGAGCTCGGACTGGTTGTCGGCGATCGAGCGTAGCGAGAGGCTCAGCGTGCCGATGGTCTGCGCCACGGCGACCTTCTCGGCGATCTTCGGCGTAACCTCGATCGTCACCGTGCGGAACGCGCGGACCACTGTCTGGCCGTCGACGATCTCCTGCGTGGTCGACTGGTCGGTCGCAAGTACGCGCAGATTGCGCAGGATCGTCTCAGATGCCTTGAGCGACTCGCCCTCGTCCCCTTTCACCGTCTGCGTCAGCACGAGGTCGATGCGGTCGCCCGGGAAAACGAAACCGGCAACGCCGGTCTGCGCCGACACGGGCACCGTGACGGCGCGCATGCCGGGGCCGAGCGCGGCGGCGAGGAAGCCGCTGTCGCCGGGCTTCACAAGCGAGCCCTGAGTCACCGGTTCACCCGCAGTGATCGGCAGGCGCACGACTGTGCCGAGCAGCTTGGAGACGTCGGCCTCACCATCAAGGAAATAGGCATCCTGGACGAGATCCTCGGGCCACGTCTGGAAGGCGAGCGCGTCGGCGGTAATGATCGTGCCGGCCGGCAGGCCTCGCTGGGCGACCAGCACGCGCGGTCCCTGGGGCACCGGCGGTGCGGCTTCGGCCTGGGGCGCGGCGGCCCCGGCAAACATGCTGCGGGCCGCCAGCGCCGTGCCGATCGCAATGACCAGCGCGCCGAGCAGCAGAACCAGCTTCTTCCTGTCCATGGCTTTTGAAGCCCCCTCGTCATGCCCGGCAGATTGCGGGCGAGTCCAGATTTCGTCCTAGAATCGAACTGGTTAAAATGGAGTTCACCCCAAATTGGCAGCGGTTGCGGCTGCCGGGAGGTAGTGAATGCCCAAGACCCAGAGGCCGCCGGCGGAGATCGCCACGCCATAGGGGATTGCGAGCCGGTCACGCTGGCGCCGCAGGACATGCCAGGCGCCGAGCACGATGGTCAGGACCCCGCCTGCCAGCGCCATGACAATCAGCAGTTGCAGGAACAGGCCGGGCTCTATCCACAGGGCCAGAGCGGTCAGCAGCTTCACGTCGCCGCCGCCCATCATGCGCAGCGCGAAGAGGCCGGCGAGCACCGCGAAGGCGGCGAGCGCCACGCCGAGCTGGATCGCCGCCCCCGGCCACAGTGAAATCTCGCTGGCCCACCAGAACAGCGGTGCACCGAGCGCGATCGCGCCGGTCAGCCAGTTGTCGATCTGCCGTCTGCGAAGATCGGTAAACGCCGCAATAACCAGCGCGATTGCCAAGGCTACGAGCAGCCCGTAGTGGAAATAGCCGTCCGGCATCGAAACCCCCCATGGTCCCCCGTCAGGCGCCGGTGCTACACAAGATGGCTTACCAAAGAGTAACCATCCGCAGGAGGGCGGCGTTAGCCAGGTGCAGGAAGCCGATGTGAACCGTGACGCGATCGACCGCCGCGCGATCCCACCGCACGCGGTCGAGAGCCGCTGGATGGCGCCCGACCAGTATGCGATCCGGCGCATCGATTGGCCAGACCATGCTGCCCGGCCGCGGGGCTCGATCTTGTTCCTTCCGGGGCGGGGCGACTGCTACGAGAAATATCTCGAGACTCTGGAGGAATGGCATCGCGCCGGCTGGCGCGTAACCGCATCGGACTGGCGCGGGCAGGCGGGCTCGGGCCGGCTGGGCACCGACGCCGTCACTGGCCATGTCGACGACTTCTCGCGCTGGGTGGACGATCTCGCCCATCTGTGGACACGGTGGAAGGCGGAGACGCCTGGCCCTCACGTGCTCATGGGTCATTCGATGGGCGGCCATCTGGTGCTGCGCACGGTGGCGGAACAGCGCGCCGATCCCGATGCCGTAGTCCTGTCGGCACCGATGCTGGGCTTCTTCGGCAGCGTTCTTCCGGTAAGCTGGATGCAGCGGGTGGCTAAGGCGATGTTGCGCTTCGGCGATCCCGCGCGTCCTGCGTGGAAATGGAGTGAGAAGCCGGGCGAAGTTCCCGCGACCCGCGTGGCCCTGCTCACCCACGATGCGGAGCGTTATCAGGACGAGCTGTGGTGGCGGGAAATGCGTCCCGAGCTGGTCATGGGGCCGGGAAGCTGGGGCTGGGTCGAGCGTGCCTACGAGTCGATGCGCCTGCTCTATGCGCCGGGCACGCTCGAGGCGATCCGCACGCCCGTGTTCCTGATCGGGACCACCAGCGACCGGCTGGTCGACATGATCGCGATCGAAGCAGCGGCGCGCCGCTTGCCGAATGGCGAACTGCTCGCGTTCGGCAAGGAGGCGCGGCACGAGATTCTACGCGAGGTCGACGCCGTACGCGACCGCGCGATGGAGGCGATTGCCGAATTCCTCGACCGCACCGCTCCGCCGAAAGCGTAGGTCCGGCTTGGCGGAACGGTTCGATATTGCGATCGTCGGTGCGGGCATGGCTGGGGCAAGCCTCGGCGCCGAGCTCGCGCCGCACGCCAACGTGCTGGTGCTAGAGGCGGAGGATCGGCCCGGCTACCACGCCACTGGCCGCTCGGCCGCGTTCTGGGAGGAATGCTATGGTGGTCCGCAGGTGGTGCCGCTCACGCTCGCATCCGGCCTCTACCTGCGCGGCCACGGATTCCTGAGGCGTCGCGGCGCCGTCTACGTGGGGCGCGACAGCGATACGGCGGCGCTTGATGCCTTCGTTGCGCGCTTCAGCGCCCGTGGTGCGAACATCGAGCGGATCGGCCGTAAAGCGCTCGAGGAGCATATCCCCGGCCTCCGTCCGGGGTGGACCGGCGGTGTGTGGGAACCGGCCTGCTCCGATATCGATGTGGCGGGGCTGCACGCACATTATCTCGCTGCCTTTGCCCGGGCGGGTGGCACGCTCCGGACGAACGCCCGGGTCGAGCGCCTCGAACGTGCCGGCGGCGGATGGTCGATCGCCTCAGCGGGTGCGGAGTTCGAAGCTGCCGTTCTGGTGAACGCCGCGGGCGCCTGGGCAGACGGCGTTGCCCGAATGGCCGGAGTGCCGGCGGCCGGAATCTCCCCGATGCGGCGCACGGTGGTGCAACTTCGCGTGGATCCTCCACCACCTGACGATATGCCGCTGGTCCTCGACATCGAGGGCGGCTTCTACTTCCGGCCCGAGAATGGGCGGCTCTGGCTCAGTCCGCAGGACGAGACGCCGTCCGCACCCTGCGATGCGGCACCCGAAGAACTGGCTGTCGCCGAAGCGGTTGACCGCCTTCAGCAAGTCGTCGACTGGCGGGTCCAGGCCGTCGAGCGCAAGTGGGCGGGCTTGCGCAGCTTCGCGCCCGACCGGCGCCCGGTCTACGGACTCGATCCGGTGGACCCGGCGTTCTTCTGGTTCGCCGGGCAGGGCGGCTTCGGCATTCAGACCGCTCCCGCCGCTGCCCGCTTCGGCGCACAGCTGCTGCTCGGCGCGGCCCGGGACGAGATGACGGCGGGGTTGGACCCGGCGCTCTACTCTCCGGCTCGATTGGGCCGATAAAGCACTGGCCATCTGGCTATCATTTGTTAATCTGCCCGCGCTTCGCAATCGACAGGAGACGACGCACAGATGGCTCACCACTTCAAGATCAAGAAGAACAAGGCCGGCGAGTTCGTGGCTTACTTCATGTACAACTCGGAGGCGATCTTCTGGACGGAAGGTTACGCCAGCAAGGCGAGCGCGAAGAACGCGATCGAATCGATCCAGAAGAACGGGCCGGGCGCCGGCACCACCGACGAAAGCTGACGCAGAAGCTCGGGGTCAGCGGATCGCCTCGCGCGCGATCCGCTCGGCCTCGTCGCTTGCGAGTTGGTCGACGCGATCGTTCTCGGGGTGACCCGAGTGCCCCTTGACCCACTGCCACACGATCTCGTGGCGCGCAGCGGCATCGATCAGCTCGTGCCACAGGTCGGCGTTGCGGACGGGCTTCCTGCTGGCGTTCGTCCAGCCCCGTCGCTTCCAGCCTTCGACCCACTTGGTGATGCCGTCGAGCACGTACTTGCTGTCCGAATGGAGCGTTACCCGGCACGGTTCGGTCAGCGCTTGAAGTCCGCGGATCGCGGCGGTCAGTTCCATGCGGTTGTTGGTCGTGTCGCTCTCGGCGCCGGCCAGTTCCTTCTCGTGTCGTCCCATGCGCAGCAGCGCGGCCCAGCCGCCCGGGCCGGGATTGCCCTTGCACGCGCCGTCGGTAAAGATCTCGACCTGCTTCATTGCTGTCGTCCGTACCTCCTCAGCCGCGCGAGGCGAACGGGGCGTCGCCCGCTTCGGCGTAGAACTTCCAGCGCCGTGCGAAATCCATCGGGTCCTTGCGCGTCACCAGCGCGTCGGACGGCGTGTCGAGCCAGTCCTCGGCGCGGCTCGCCGTGAAGCGCAGGCAGGCGCCTTGGGCAAGCAGAGACATCTCCTGACGCTCGCGCGAGGCTAGCGGCCGAACGGCCTCGTAACCCTCGATCAGCGCCTTGCCGACCTCCGGCCGGTAGCTGGCTCCGCGCGCGTCGAAGCTCCAGGCGGCATGGGTCACCGCCAGATCGTAAGCCATCGCGCCGCTGCATGCGAAGTAGAAGTCGATCATTCCCGAGACCCGGTTGCCGAGCATCAGCACGTTGTCGGGAAAGAGATCCGCATGGATGATCGCGCGGTCGAGATCCACCGGCCAGTTCTCGGCTATCCGCCCGGCCATATCTATCGTCCCCGGCAACATCGGGTCGATCGATGCCAGCGCCTGTTCCCCGCAACGCTCGAGCGTGTGCCAGTTGAAGCTGGGGTCAAGCGGATCGGTCCGCTCGAGCGGGAAATCGCACGAGGCGAGATGGACCTGCGCGAGCGCCGAGCCGACCGCCCGCGCCTGAGAAGGTGTCGGCCGATCGACCGAGACGCCCGGGAGAAATTCGATCAGCGCCACCGCCTTGCCACCCAGCATCCGCCACGCCGCGCCGTCGCGGTCGTGTATCGTACGTGGCACAGGGCAGTCGGCGGCGGACAGATGATCGAGCAGGCCGAGGAAGAAGGGCAAGTCGTCCGGATCGATCCGCCGTTCGTACATCGTCAGGATGAACCGGCCACGATCGGTTTCGATCAGCCAATTGCTGTTCGACACGCCTTCGGCAATTCCCTTGGCCGAAACGAGCGTTCCAACGTCATAATGCGCGATCAGATCGGCGAGATCTTCGGCCCCGAGGTAGGTATAGACGGCCATTGTCGCTAGTCGACGAGCTGGCGCGGCAGCTTGAACACCATCTTCTCTTCGGTGGTAACGAGCGTGTGTTCCTCGACCGTGCGCCATTGCGAAAGCTGCTCAACCACCTCGCGCACCAGTTCCTCCGGGGCGGAGGCGCCGGCGGTAAGGCCGACCGTTTGAACGCCGTCGAGCCATTCAGGCCGGATGTCGCTCGCGCGCTGGATCAGCTTGGCATCTGTGCCGCAGCGCTCGGCGACTTCGACCAGCCGCAGCGAGTTCGAACTGTTCGGCGCGCCGATCACGAGGACGAGATCACTGTCGGGCGCGATCGCCTTGACCGCCGCCTGGCGGTTGGATGTCGCATAGCAGATGTCTTCCGCCTTCGGGCCCACGACGTGCGGATACTTGTCCCGAAGCGCTGCGACGATCGCCCGTGTGTCGTCGACGGAGAGCGTCGTCTGCGTCAGGAACGCGAGCGGCTGGTCTGTTGGAAATTCGAGCGCCTCGACATCGGCGACGGTCTCGACCAGCGTCATCGTGCCTTCGGGCACCTGGCCCATCGTGCCGATGACTTCCGGATGCCCCTTGTGGCCGATGAACACGATATGGCGACCGGCCTCGATCTGCCGTTCGGCCTGGCGGTGGACCTTGCTCACCAGCGGGCAGGTGGCATCGAGGTAGTCGAGCCCGCGCCGCCCCGCCTCGGCGGGGACCGACTTCGGCACGCCGTGCGCGCTGAACACCACCGGCGCGCCGTCGGGCACCGAATCGAGTTCCTCCACGAACACCGCGCCCTTGGCTTTGAGAGAATCGACCACGTAGCGGTTGTGGACGATCTCGTGACGCACATAGACGGGCGGCCCGTAACGTTCGAGCGCGCGCTCGACGATCTCGATCGCCCGGTCGACCCCGGCGCAGAACCCGCGCGGCGCGGCGATCAGCAGGGTCAATGCGGCGCGCTCCTCGGCGCGGTCGCGGGATTGCAATGGGGCATTCATATCCGCGCCTCTAGCGCTTTGCCGCGCGCCTCGCTAGGGCGGCGAGATTGGAATTCGAAGGAAGCCTTGCATGACACCGAGCCGCCGCCTCTTCGCCCCGATCGCCCTCGCAGCAGCGCTGGCGGGTTGTGCGGGCGAAGGCGATCTCGTCATCAATCAGGGCGTCGGCATCACCGCGGTGCGGACTGCGTGCCCTGCCGTGGGTGTGCCCGACTACACCGGCGACATCACGCTGTTCCGCACGCCCGGTCAGCCCACCGCCGACAATATCGACGTGACCGCGGCGATTACCAACGTGCGCAGCACCTGCAACGAAACCGGCGAGCGGATCTATTCCGAAGCGACGTTCGACGTGCTCGCGCGCCGCACCGACGCCAGCGAAGCGCGCCGGGTCGAGCTTCCCTACTTCTCCACCGTCCTGCGCGGCGGTTCGGCGGTGCAGTCGAAGCGCGTCGGCACCGTCGTGATCGATTTCGCCGCCGGGCAGGAGCGCGCGCAGGGTAGCGGCGTGGCGGGCGCGTTCATCGACCGGGGCGCCGCGACGCTGCCGGAGGACATTCGCGAACAGATCACGCGCCGCCGCGAACCGGGCGATCCGGACGCGGCACTCGATCCGCTGGCCAATCCCGAAGTCCGTGCGGCGCTCGACCGGGCGAATTTCGAGCTGCTGGTCGGTTTCCAGCTCACGCAGGAACAACTGACCTACAACGCCACCCGCTAAGGGGGGCAGCATGCGCTCGCCGGGGGCGGGCGCTTGCGCTTTGCGGCATTTCGTCTAACCGCGCGGACCATGTCCGAACGCAAGACCCTGCACGCCGCCTTTGCGGCGAAAGTCGATGCCGTGCTCGCCGCACTCGAAGCCGAAGGCGCGTTGCCCGCAGGCAGCTCGCGCGCCAACGTTGCGGTCGAGCCGCCGCGCGATCCGAGCCATGGCGACCTCGCCACCAATGCCGCGATGGTGCTGGCGAAGCATGCCGCCACCAACCCGCGCGCGCTGGCCGAGAAGGTGGTCGCCCATCTCGAGCGCGATCCGGACATCGAAAGCGCCGAAATCGCCGGCCCGGGTTTCATCAACCTGCGCCTGTCGGACGCGGCGTGGCGCGACGAGCTGGCCGCGATCGCTGAACTCGGCGCGGACTACGGCCGCTCGGCGCTCGGCACCGGCACGCGCGTCAACATCGAATACGTCTCGGCCAACCCGACTGGCCCGATGCACATGGGGCACTGCCGCGGGGCGGTCGTGGGCGACGCGCTGGCCGCGCTGCTCGAATTCGCCGGGCACGAGGTGGTCCGCGAATACTACGTCAACGACGCCGGCGGCCAGGTCGACGTGCTCGCCCGCTCGGCGCATCTGCGCTACCGCGAGGCGCTGGGCGAGGACATCGGCGCGATCCCGGAAGGGCTCTATCCCGGCGAATATTTGAAGCCGGTAGGCCAGGCGCTCGCGGCGGAACTCCGCGACAAATATCGTGATGCCCCTGAAAGCGAGTGGCTGCCCGAGTTCCGCGCCCGCGCGGTCGCTGCCATGATGGAACTGATCAAGGCCGACCTTGCGCTGCTCGGCATCCACCACGACGTGTTCGCCTCGGAAGCCGAGCTCCAGCGCGCCGGCAAGCCCGCGCAGGCGGAAGGATGGCTGCGCCAATATGATCTGGTCTACGACGGCATCCTCGAAGCGCCCAAGGGCAAGACGCCCGAGGATTGGGAGCCGGTCGAGCTGCCGCTGTTCCGCTCGACCCGCTTCGGCGACGATCAGGACCGCCCGATCCGCAAGAGCGACGGGAACTGGACCTACTTCGGCGCCGACCTCGCCTACCACATGCAGAAGGCCGAAGGCGCCGATGCGCTGATCGACATCTGGGGTGCGGATCACGCGGGCACGGTGAAGCGGATCAAGGCCGCCGTTGCCGCGCTCAGCGAGGGCGAGGGCAAGCCGATACCCTTCGACGTGAAGCTGGTGCAGATGGTCCAGCTCCTGCGCGGCGGCGAACCGGTGAAGATGTCGAAGCGCAGCGGCACGTTCGTCACGCTGGCGGACGTGGTGCAGGAAGTGGGCAGGGACGTGGTTCGCTTCACCATGCTTACCCGCAAGCCCGAAGCACAGATGGAATTCGACTTCGCCAAGGTGGTCGAGGCCTCGAAGGATAATCCGGTCTTCTACGTGCAGTACGCGCATGCCCGGATCAGCTCGACGCTGCGCAAGGGCGCTGCCGAAGGCGTGACGCCGTCGGATGCTGCGATCGCCCGTCTGGGCGCTGAGGAGCTCGCGCTGGTCAAGCAGGCCGCGCAGTTCCCGCGGATGGTCGAAGCGGCCGCACAGGCGCGCGAGCCGCACCGCGTCGCCTTCTTCCTCTACGATCTGGCGGCGGCGTTCCACGCCTACTGGAATCTTGGCAACGACACCCCGGCAAAGCGCTTCATCGTGGCACAAGATGCCGAGCTCAGCGGCGCGAGGCTTTTCCTCGCCGCGCAGATCGGGCAAGTGGTTCGCAATGGCCTCGCATTGCTGGGGGTGGAGGCCGTCGAGGAGATGTGACGATGACGGGGCGGGGTGGAAACATCGAAGACGGCGGGCCAGTGGCTGGCGAGTGGGAAGAAGATGGCGAGGCCATGGAAACCCACGAGCTCGAACTCGACGATGACGAACGGCTCCCCTGGCTCGAATCGGCCGACGACGAAGGCGACGAACAGGGCGTCGACGCCGGCCGGATCGTGGGCTTCGTGATCCTCGCGCTGCTCGTGCTCGCAGTCGTGCTCGGCGGCGGCTGGTATCTGCTGAAGGGGCGCGGCAATCCGGATCTCGTGGCGGACGGCAGCACGATCGAAGCGCCCGAGGAGCCTTACAAGGAACGGCCCGAGAATCCCGGCGGCCGCATCGCAGAGGGAACCGGCGATGTCGCACCGGCCGTCGGCCTGGGGCAGAGCCAGCAGGGGCGTCTCGCGCAGGAGCAGGAGGTGCGGCCACCGCGCGCCGCTTCCGAAACCGGGGCGAGCGAAACCGAAACCTCGACCGGCGTTGCGGTGCAGGTCGGCGCGTTCTCGACCCGCGAGACTGCGCAGCGCGGCTGGGCCACGCTGACCCGCCAGACTGAGGTTCTGAGCGGCGTCAAGCATCGCATCGTCGAGGGCAAGGCCGACATCGGCACCGTTTATCGCCTCCAGGCAGTCGCTGGCGACGTGGCTTCCGCGAAGCGGCTGTGCGACGCCTTGCAGGCCGATGGGGTCGCTTGCCAGGTCAAGCGCTGAGCCACCACGCTCGCTATCCACACCGCAACCCGCTGCCGTGCTTGCGGCATGCGCGGATTGCTGCGATTCCTAGTCCATGACGCCCGCAATTTACGGACTGTCCGGGGCCAGGCTGACCGCGGAGGAGCGCGACTTCTTCCGCGAAGCCGATCCCGCGGGCTACATCCTGTTCGGCCGCAACTGCGAAACGCGCGAGCAACTGCGCGCGCTGACCGATTCCCTGCGCGACCTGCATGGGCGCGAGCGTCTGTTCGTCTGCATCGATCAGGAAGGCGGCCGGGTCGCTCGCCTGCGTCCGCCGCAATGGGCCGGTTATCCGGCCGGCGCGGCGTTCGATCGGCTCTACCAGATCGCGCCGGCAAGCGCGATCGAGGCGGCGCGCGCCAATGCGGAGGCCATGGCGATCGAGCTTTCGGCCATGGGCATCACCGTAGATTGTCACCCGCCGCTCGACGTGCGGCAGGAAGGGGCGCACGACGTGATCGGCGATCGCGCCCTCGGCAGTGAACCCAGGCAGGTCGCCGCGCTCGGCCGCGCGATCCTCGACGGCCTCGCGCGGGGCGGCGTCGGCGGCTGCATCAAGCACATGCCGGGGCATGGCCGGTCGAGCACCGACACCCACAAGGAAATGCCCACCGTCACCGCGAGCGAGGCGGAGCTGGAGACCGACCTCGCGCCGTTCCGCGCGCTGGCGGACACGCCGATCGGCATGACAGGACATTTGCTGTTCACCGCGTGGGACGCCGACAACCCGGCGACTCTTTCGCCGACAGTCGTGAATGAGGTGATCCGGGGGCGGATCGGCTTCGACGGTCTTCTCCTGACCGACGATATTGACATGGAGGCGCTCTCCGGCACGGTTCCCGAGAGGGCGGCGCGCGCCGTCGCCGCGGGCTGCGATCTCGTGCTCAACTGCTGGGCGAAGATGGACGACATGACGGCGATTGCGGAGCGCCTGCCCGCCTTGCCCGCACGGGGACTGAAACGCCTCGAACAGGCACTCAACGGCACACAAGTGCGCGAGAGTGACGGACAGGCGGCCGATCTTCTGGCCAAGCGGGACGCCTTGCTCGCGCTGGCGGGACAAGCGGCGTGACCGAAGACGGCCTGCTCTTCGATATCGCCGCCGGCTCCGATGCCGATGACGATGAGAGCTGGTCCGGCGCCGGGGCGGGCGAGACCGAGAATACCGCGCTCTATCTGGAGCTCGATGGATGGGAAGGGCCGCTCGACCTGCTGCTCGATCTCGCGCGGCGGCAGAAGGTCGACTTGCGTTCGATCTCGATCCTCGCGCTGGTCGACCAGTACCTCGGCTATATCGAGCGGGCGGAGGCGCTGCGGCTGGAGCTGGCGGCCGACTACCTCGTGATGGCGGCCTGGCTTGCTTATCTGAAATCGGCCCTGCTGCTGCCGAAGGAGGAGCAGGAGGATCCGAGCCCCGAAGAACTCGCGCTGCGGCTGCAGCTGCGGCTGCAGCGGCTGGGCGCGATGCGCGAGGCGGCGGCGCGGTTGATGGCGCGCGACCGGATCGGGCGCGACGTCTTCGTTCGCCCTGCGCCGGAGGGGCTGCGGATCGACCGCACGACCAAATGGACTTGCGACTGGTACGCGCTGGTCCAGGCGTACGGGCAGGTCAAGGCGCGCACGGCGCCGGCGATCCACATGGTTCGCGAACGGCCGGTCATGACGCTCGAATCGGCGCTCGACCGGGTATCGGCGATGCTCGGCGTCACACTCGACTGGATGGAGCTGCGCGATTTCCTGCCGCCTCATGCCGAGCCGCGCCTGCGCCGCTCGGCGCTCGCATCGAGTTTCGTGGCGGCGCTCGAACTCGCCCGCCTGGGCAAGGCGGAGCTGGCGCAAGAGGAAGTGTTCGGCCCACTCCGTCTGCGGCGAGTGACCGCATGACGGCGGCGGTCGACGAACTCCAGCGCGCGATCGAGGCGACGCTGTTCGCCGCCGAGGAGCCGATGACGGTCGAGGCGCTCGCAGGGCACCTCGGCGATGCCGATCCGGGCCATGTCCGCGAGGCGCTGCGCGACCTCGCCGCATTCTACGAACCGCGCGGGATTCGGCTGGTCGAGCGGGCGAAGCGCTGGCATTTCCAGACCGCGCCCGATCTCGCGCACCTGCTGCGGCGCGAGCGCGAGCAAGTCCGCCGCCTGAGCCGCGCCGCGACGGAAGTGCTTGCGATCGTCGCCTATCACGAGCCGGTCAGCCGCGCGGAGATCGAATCGATCCGCGGCGTGCAGACCTCCTCCGGCACGCTTGACGTGCTGATGGAGGCGGGCTGGGTGCGCGTGGCGGGGCGGCGCGAAGTTCCCGGGCGGCCGGTGATATATGCGACCACGCCCGAGTTCCTGCAGCACTTCGGCCTCGAATCGCGGCGTGACCTGCCGGGTATCGACGAATTGCGCGCTGCGGGCCTGCTCGATCCGGTCGAGGACGCCTACGAAGCGGCCGCAGCGGGCGGGCACGACACCTCCGAGACAGAAACGCAGGGGCAGACGCTGCCTACCAGTTGAATCTGTCGACCGCTCCGCGCTGGCGCGAGGCGGTGGAAAGGCCTATATCGCCCCTCAAGCAAACGAAAGGTTCCCCATGTCGCTCGGCCCCTGGCAGCTCATCATCATCGCGCTCGTTATCCTCGTCCTCTTCGGGCGTGGGCGCATCTCGGAAATGATGGGGGATTTCGGCAAAGGCATCAAAAGCTTCAAGGAAGGCATGACCGAGGAGGACGGCAAGGCTTCGAAACCTTCGCCGCGAATCGAAGGTCCTGCGCACGAGGCGAAGCCCGCGTCCGAAGCGGCCAGCGACGTGAAGCCGGCGGAAAGCCGCGACAACAACCGTTGAACCCGAATTTCCGCGCCGTCTGAGCCATGTTCGATATCGGCGCCACCGAACTGCTCGTCATCGTAATCGTGGCGGTCATTGTGATCGGCCCGAAGGACCTGCCGCTTGCCTTGCGCACGGCCGGCCGGTGGATGGGCAAGATTCGCCGTGTTTCCGGCCATTTTCGCACGGGGGTCGAGACCATGATCCGCGAGGCGGAAATGGAGGAAATGGAGAAGAAGTGGCGCGAGCAGAACGCGCAGATCATGGCCGAGCATCCGGCGGACGCGGCCGAGCCGGCTGAACCGGCGACTGCGCCGACTGCCGAATCGCGAACCGAGCCGAAGGCGCCTCCGCCCGAAGCAGACGACCAGCCCAAGCTGCCCCTCGGCAAACCGGGGTCCGAATAGCGCGCCATGGCACTTCAATTGCGAGATCTCGATGAGACGCAGGCGCCGTTGCTCGATCATCTGATCGAACTGCGGGCGCGTCTGATGCGATGTGTCATCGCCTTGGCGATCGCCTTCGCCGTCTGTCTCTATTTTGCCGACGACATTTTCGGTTTTCTCGTGCGGCCGCTCACGCTCGCTTTCCCCCAGGGACAGGGGAAGCTGATTTACACGCAGCTCTACGAGGCGTTCTTCGTCGAACTGAAAGTGGCGCTCTTCGCAGCCTTCTTCATCAGCTTTCCGGTAATCGCGAACCAGCTTTGGGCCTTCGTCGCGCCGGGCCTCTACGCGCGCGAGAAGAAGGCCTTCCTGCCGTTCCTGATTGCCACACCTATTCTGTTTCTGTGCGGGGCCGCGCTGGCCTATTACGTCGTCATGCCGACGGCGTTTCGCTGGTTCCTCGGCTTCGAAGGGACGGTCGGCGGACTCGACATCGAGGCTCTGCCCGGCACCGGCAACTATCTCTCGCTGGTGATGCAGTTCATCCTGGCGTTCGGGATCAGCTTCCTCCTCCCGGTTCTGCTGCTGCTGCTGAATCGCGCAGGCATCGTCACGCGGGAGCAACTTGTTGCCGCACGGCGGTACGTCATCGTGGCGGTGGTCGCGGTTGCCGCGATCGTGACGCCGCCCGACCCGGGTTCGCAGTTGATTTTGGCTCTGCCCTTGCTGCTGCTGTTCGAGGGATCGCTCGTGCTGATGCGCTTCTCGGAGCGCAAGGCTGCCGCCGATGCGGAGGACGAGAAGGCGGACGAAGAGACCGAAGGCTAGCGCGGCAAACCCCATCGTCGCGCAGCTTGGGGCCAACGGACCCGACCTGCACTACGCTCCGGCCTGCCAGTTTTCCCGAACGATCAGGGATGGGAAGGCGTTAGGTTTGCGCGCCTTAAGCGCAGGGCCGCACTGCGCGCCGGTCTGCCCCGTCTCGTCCGAAAGCCGAGCGCGCCCGACACGTCTCTTCCGGACATAAAAAAACGGGGCCGTAAGGCCCCGTTTTCTATTTCGTTCTGGAACGTCGATCAGACGCTGACCGGATCGTCGTCACCACCGTCGACGGCAATCACGATGCCGGCGATGACCGCGGCAGCGGCGAGGATCGCGAGAATGACGCCCGAGCCACCGCCGTTCAGCTTGCTCTCACCTTCGACCGGAGCCGAGGCACGATCGGCGCTGACGGCCGACTGAGCGATCGCCGGCGACGCGGCCAGGGAAAGCGCTGCCGTTGCGGCAACAAGATTACGGAACTTCATCGATTCGTCTCCTCCGAATTCTCTTTAACGTTCAAACTCGCTGTCCCCCCTAAGGCAGACAGAAGATGCTGGCAACCCGTAACATTTAGATTTTCTCGTTACTTGTGGCCCAACTGTAACACCTCAGGCGCGGATAAACTCACCCGTTGCTGAAAGCCCAAGGCGGGTTCGCGGCGTCGAATCGGAAGGGCTCCACCCGATCGCCGAAACTCGGCGCACCGGCCGATCGTGGCGGCCCCGCCGCGACAAACCGACCAATGCGTTGTCTCGCCTAGGTTTCCAAGGTTGCAAAAACCTTAAAACACGGGCGATTTCGCCTGCTTTGCGCCGATTCGGGCGATTATTGCGCCGATGTGTTGGCCGGCGCGCCCTCGGCTACATTTTCGGCCATGTAATAGCGTTCGCCGCCTACCCAGGTCTCCAGAACGCGGGTGGCGCGCAGCTCGTCCGGCGTCGCGAGAAGCGGGTCGCGGTCGATCATCACGAAGTCCGCAAGCTCACCCTCGACCAGACGGCCGAATCGGCCTTCCGCGAAGGCGGCATAGGCGCCGTCGCTGGTGAAGGCCGCGAGAGCCCGTTCGCGCGAGACAGCCTCTTCCGGTCGCCAGCCGCCGAAGGGCTGACCGTCCGCACCGCGGCGGGTGAAAGCGGCGGCGAGCCCGGCGAAGGGATCGGGCGATTCCACCGGCGCGTCCGATCCGAACACCAGCGTAGCGCCGGCGTCGGCAATACTCTTCCAGGCATAGGCGCCCTCGAGTCGCGCGGGATCGAGGCGTGCTTCGGCCATCAGCCGGTCGGACGTCTGGTGCACCGGCTGCATCGAGGCGACGATGCCGCGGCCGCCGAACTTCGCGATGTCTGCGGGATCGACGATCTGGGCATGTTCGATCCGCCAGCGCCGGTCGCCCTCGTACGTGCCGGCGAGCTCGTGAATGGCCGAAAGGACTTCGCCGTTTGCGGCATCGCCGATCGCGTGGACCGCGATCTGGAACTTGTCGAGCGCGGCGCGGCTCATGAGATTGCGGAGCTGCGAACCGGTGAGCAGCGGCAGCCCGGTGTTGTCGGGATCGTCCGCATAGGGGCGCTTGAGCCACGCCCCGCGCGAGCCGAGCGCGCCGTCGAGATAGATCTTGACCCCATTGAGCCGCAGCTTGTCGTTGTAGAGCCAGGGGGAGGGGCGGGGGCCGGCGATCAGCTCCATCGCCCCGGTCCCGGCCGCATAAGCCATGATGCGGACCTTGAGCCAGCCACCGTCGCCCGCCCGGCGGTAGGACTGCCAGTCCTCGATCGTGGTGCCCATGTCGGCCGCCGCGGTCACGCCGTTGCGCAGGAGGATTTCCTGCGCCTTCTGCAGCGCCAGATCGCGGTCGGCCGGGCGCGGCGCGGGGACCTTGGCGGCGATCAGGCCGGTGGCGGCGTCGACGAAGACGCCGGCCGGCTCGCGCGTTCCCGCGATCCGCTCGATCCGCCCGCCCGCGGGGTCCGCGGTGGCTTCCGTTACGCCCGCGATCCGCATGGCGGCCGAGTTCGCCCAGCCGGCGTGGCCGTCGACTCGCTCGAGCCAGACCGGGCGATCCGCCACTACGCCATCGAGCTCGGCTGCGGTGGGGAACCGGTCGAGGCCCCACTGCACCTGATTCCACCCGCGCCCGATGATCCACCGCCGTCCCGGATTCGCAGCCGCGTATTCGGCGATCCGCGCCTGCGCTTCCGCCAGCGAGTTCGTGTCGGACAGATCCAGCGTGATCGCCGCGAAGCCCAGGCCCATGACGTGGAGATGCGAATCGATCATGCCGGGAATGACGAAGCGGCCCTCGCCGTCAACCTGGAAGTCGACGTCGCGCGGGCGCTTGTCGCGGCGGTCGAGCACTTCCCGGATGCGCCCGTCGTCGCCGATCACCAGGCCGGTGAAGTTGTCGATCTCGCCGTCCTCGTCGATCGTGATCCCCTGGATATTGTCGATCAGCGTGTCGGCCGCGGCCGCGGCGCTCCAGCAGCCGGCGGCAAGGGCAAGGGCGGAGGTGGCAAGACGGATCATGCAGGCATTCCTCTGTCGCGGGCGGGCCGTGAGACCCGAATGGGCGGGCACCTAGGGCAAGTCGGCGCCAAAGCAAATGCCCGCGCGCGCGCAACAAAGCCGTGTTTCCTGCCGCCGGGTTTTGCCCTAGGGCGCTTGGCCATGAACCAGACCCAAACCGTCTCCGCTGCGGAATCTGCGGCGCAGAGCCTGACCATCGACGATGTCCGCGCGGCCGCAGAGCGGATCAAGGGCGCAGTGGTTCGCACGCCGACGATGTATAGCCGCACGCTTTCGGAGATCGCCGGGGCCGAGATCTGGCTCAAGTTCGAGAACCTGCAGTTCACCGCCGCCTACAAGGAACGCGGTGCGCTCAACGCGTTGCTGCTGCTGTCGCAGGAACAGCGGGAGCGCGGGGTCATCGCCGCTTCGGCCGGAAACCACTCGCAGGGGCTCAGCTACCACGGCACGCGTCTCGGCGTGCCGGTCACGATCGTCATGCCGCGGCCCACGCCGACGGTGAAGGTCATGCAGACCGAGAGCGTCGGCGGCAACGTCGTGCTCGAAGGCGAGACCTTCGACGAGGCCTATGCCCATGCGCGCAAGCTGGAGCAGGAGCTCGGCCTCACTTTCGTCCACCCGTTCGACGATCCGAACGTGGCGGCAGGGGCGGGCACGACCGCGCTGGAAATGCTGGAAGACGCGCCCGAGCTCGATTGCCTCGTCACCCCGATCGGCGGCGGGGGCCTGATTTCGGGCATGGCGACAGTGGCGCGCGCGCTGCGCCCCGACATGCAGGTGATCGGCGTCCAAGCGGCGCTGTTCCCCTCGATGTACGCCAAGATCAAGGGCGAGGATCCGATCTGCGGCGGCGACACCTTGGCGGAAGGGATCGCGGTCAAGGCCCCCGGCGTCTTCACCTCGCAGGTGATTGCCGAGCGGGTCGACGACATCCTGCTGGTGAGCGAGGAAGCGCTGGAGAAGGCGGTTTCCTACCTGCTGCAGATCGAGAAGACCGTGGTCGAAGGCGCGGGCTCGGCGGGTCTTGCCGCCATGCTCGAACACCGCGAGCGCTTCGCCGGGCGCAAGGTCGGCCTGGTGCTGTGCGGCGGCAATATCGATACGCGCCTGCTCGCCAACGTGCTGCTGCGCGATCTCGCCCGCTCGGGCCGGCTCTCGCGGCTGCGCATCACGTTGCAGGACCGCCCCGGCGCGCTCTACCGCGTGATGCGCGAGTTCGAGGCGCACAACGTCAACATCATCGAGATCTACCATCAGCGGATCTTCACCAGCCTGCCGGCCAAGGGCCTGATCACGGACATCGAATGCGAGGCGCGCGACCGCGAGCAAATCGATGCGCTGATCGAGGCGCTGCGGGCCAACGGCTATTCGGTAAGCCAGGTGGAACTCGCCTGACAGGGGACCCCGGCGGCTCCCATTGTGCAAAACGACCCGTTCCGGCCGTGATACATGGTTAAGGGACTTTTACCGCGCAGCACTTGTCGGCATAGTCGGGATCGAATTGCAGCCCCGTTCGATTCTGCTGTCAGAGAGGTAGATCCCACGCCGTGACGGCCCCCGTTCGCTTTCCCCGGTTTTTCGTGACCAGCCCGGCGCCGTGCCCCTACCTGCCCGGCCGCAGCGAACGGAAGGTGTTCACCGAGCTCAAGGGCGCGAACGCCGACCAGCTCAACGAAGCGCTCGGCCGGATCGGCTTCCGCCGCAGCCAGACGGTCGCCTACCGTCCGAGCTGCCTCAATTGCCAGGCTTGCGTGTCGGTGCGGGTCGTGGCGGGGGAGTTCGAACCATCCTCGACCCAGCGGCGCATCATGCGGCGCAACGAGGATCTGGTCACCACCGAATGCCGCCCCTGGGCGACGGACGAGCAGTTCACCCTGCTGCAGCGCTATCTCGGCGTGCGGCACCCCGGCGGCGGCATGGCGTCGATGGACGAATTCGACTTCGCGGATATGGTGGAACACACTCCCGTAACGAGCTATGTGGTTGAATATCGGGAGCCCTCCGACGGTCAAAGGCCGGGTCGCCTTGTCGGAGCGTGCCTGACCGATCGGCAGGGGGACGGCCTGTCGATGATCTACAGTTTCTACGACCCGGAGCACGAGGCGCGGTCTGGACTTGGAACCTACATCATCCTCGACCACATCCGGCGCGCTGCCGCCGACGGGCTGCCCTACGTCTATCTCGGCTATTGGGTCGATGGTTCGCAGCGCATGCAGTACAAGATCCGCTTCCGTCCGATGGAGCGGCTGGGGCACGACGGCTGGCGCCGCTTCGATGCGGAGCAGCAGGATGCCCTCATCGCCGCGGCCGTCGCCCGCAAGCCCGACCCCGATATCGACGGCCGGCCGGCGAAAGACGGGACCGCGCACCAGTATCGTCTGCCGAAATAACCTCGCAGCGGCGCTCGCCCTCGCTCTGGCGGTTTCACCTCAGGCCTTGCTGGCGCAGGACCCCGGCGCAAGCCTCGAAGACCTGATCCCCGATTCGGCGGTCGAGAATCCCGAAGGTTGGGCCGAGCAGGGCGTCGAGCCCGAAGCGCGCGAGCTCGCCGAGCAGGCGCCGGATCTGGCACCCGATTCGCCGCTCGACGAAGACGTCGCCATCACCGTTCCCTGGCCCGACCAGATGGACATCCCCGAACCCGAACGGCTGCCACGCGACGAAAGCATCCAGTTCGCCGACCTCGATGATGAGGACGATGAGCTCGGCGCCGCGCCCGCTGCCGAAGTGATCACGCTCGGGCCGGAGCTCTCGCTCGGCTTCCCGGCGGACGAGGAAAGCTTCCCGATGCGCGGCGAGTTCGCCAAGCGCTTCGAATCGCTATCCACGATCGAGGAGCTGCAAGACGGCGATACCGACGACAATATTGCGCAGCTTGCCGCGCGTGCGCGCGAGGACGAGGCGCTGCTGGCCGAGCTGCTGCGCGTCTACGGCTACTACGACGCGCAGGTGATCCGCACTGTGGGCGGTATCCGTCCGGGGCGCGAGGAGGCCGCGCAGGGGCCGAACGTGCGCTTCGATATCGTACCCGGGCCGCAATATAGCTTCGGAGCGATCGATCTCGGCCAGCTCGATCAGGCGATCGATTACGAAAGCCTCCGCGCCGCGTTCGAGATTCAGCCGGGCGACCCACTGTTGAGCGACAAGATCGTCGAGGAGCAGTTCGACCTCGACCGGGCGCTCGGCGAGACCGGCTATCCTTTCGCCGCGATCGATGCGCCCGAACTGCTCGTCGACCACGCGCGGACAGAGGGCGATCTGACGCTGCCCGTCCGGCCCAACGGGAAGTACGTGTTCGGAGAAGTCGTCAGCAGCATGCCCGACTTCCTCTCGAGCGAGCATCTGGCGACGATCGCGCGATTCGATCCGGGCGATACCTACAAGCGAAGCCTGGAGGTGGACCTGAGGCAAGCGATCCTGGCGACGGGCCTTGTCTCCTCGGTCACGATCAAGAAGCGCGAGGTCGCACCGCCTTCCGGCAATCAGCTTGGCGAAGTCGCGCTCGACGTGGACATGACCGAGGCCGAGTTGCGCACGATCGCCGGCGCGATCGGCTACGGTTCGGAAGAAGGCTACCGGATCGAGGCGAGCTGGGAGCACCGCAACTTCTTCCCGCCAGAGGGCGCGGTTCGCGTGCGCGGGATCGTCGGCACGCAGGAACAGCTTGCCGGACTCACTTTCCGCCGCAACAACTTCGGCGGGCGCGACCGCATTCTCAACCTCGACGCCTACGCCAGCACGATCGACAGCCCGGCCTTCGACGCGCGCACGGTCGCCTTCGTTGCAACCTACTCGCGTTCGTCGACACTGCTGTTCCAGAAGCCGATTAGCTGGAGTGTCGGGTTCGAAGCGATCGCTACCGGCGAGCGTCCGCCAGTGACTGACGATACACCGCCGGAGCCGCGCCAGACCTACTTCGTCGGCGCGCTTCCGATGTCGATACTTTACGACACGACCGACGACCTGCTCGACCCGACCAAGGGTTTCCGGCTTGGCGGGCGGATTTCGCCCGAAATCTCGCGTACTCAGGGGACCGAGAGCTTCTACGTCCGCGCCCAGATCGATGCGAGCTACTACCAGCAGGTCAGCGACACGGTCGTGCTTGCCGGGCGTGGACGGCTCGGCTCGATCCCCGGCACAGCGATCGAGAACATTGCGCCGTCGCGGCGGTTCTACGCGGGCGGCGGCGGGTCGGTGCGCGGTTACGGCTATCGCAAGATCGGGCCGCGCAACGACGAAGGCGATCCGACCGGCGGCCGCTCGCTCGCCGAACTGGCGTTCGAGGCGCGGATCAAGACCGGCTTCTTCGACGGTGCGCTTTCGGTCGTGCCGTTCGTCGATGCGGGCACGGTGAGCACGAGCACGACGCCGGACTTCGAAACCTTCCGGGTCGGTGCGGGTGTCGGCGTGCGCTATCAGACCGGCTTCGGCCCGATCCGCATCGACGTCGGCGCTCCGCTCAATCCCGGGCCTGACGACAGCCCGGTCGCGGTTTACGTCTCGCTGGGGCAGGCCTTCTGATGGCGGAAGACGAGAACGTCGCGCCCGCCGAGGACGTCGCGCCGCCGCGCCGCCAACGCTCGCGGGTCGTCCGCCTGAGTCGATGGACCGCGGGGATCATCGCGGGTCTCGTGGCGATCGTGCTGCTCGCCATCGTGGTGCTCAACAGCCCGATCGGGAAGCGTTTCATCGTGGACCGCATTGCGGAGGTTGCGCCGGCCTCCGGCCTGCGGATCTCGATCGGCCGGATCGAAGGCGACATCTACCGCCGCGCGACCCTGCACGACGTCACCCTGTCCGACCCCCAGGGGCCCTTCCTCACCGTGCCTGTGGCGGAGCTCGACTGGCGCCCACTCAACTGGCTTTGGAGCGGGCTCGACGTGCGCAATCTCGCGGCCCGGCGCGGCACTCTGCTGCGCACGCCCGAGCTGCTTCCCGGCGATCCCGACGCGCCGATCCTGCCCAACTTCGACATTCGCGTGGACCGGCTGGAGCTCGACGACTTCCGCGTCGCGCGCGGGGTGGTCGACGATCGCGAGCACCGCGTCGATCTCACCGCCAAGGCCGATATCCGCGATGGGCGCGTGTTCCTCAACGCCGACGGCAGGCTGGGAGAGCACGATCGGCTGCACCTGCTGGTCGATGCCGAGCCCGACGGCGACCGGTTCGACATGGATCTCGACTACCTCGCGCCCCAAGACGGTGTGATCGCTGGTCTGATCGGCGCCGACGCCGGGTACCGCGCGCTGATCAAGGGCGACGGCACCTGGAGCGACTGGCGCGGGGCGCTGCTCGTCCAGCGCGAAGACGAGCGCTTCGCCGCCTTCCGCCTCACCAACCGCGACGGCCGCTACGGCATCGTCGGGCAGGCGACGCCTGCGCCGGCACTAACCGGACAGGCCGCGGAGCTGCTCGACGGCGCGATCTCGCTCGCCGCGTTTGGCACGCTGAAGGACAGCGTGCTCGCGGGCGACCTCGCCGTCCGCTCGCGCACGATCAAGGGCGAGGCCGAGGGGACGGTCGATCTCGCGAACAATGTGTTCGACGACCTGGTGCTGGACCTCCAGCTCACCGAGGCCGGGTTCGGACCTGACATGCGGGTCGAAGGCGCGCGCGTGCTCGCAACGCTCGACGGCGCTTTCCGCGACCTGACGATTGGTCATCGGCTGGTGGTCGACCGCTTCGCCAGCGGGACGACCGAAGTGCGCGGCCTGGTCCAGGAAGGGACCGCGACGTACGACGGCGCGCGCTGGACCTTCCCGCTCGACGCGCGGGTACAGCAAGTGGTCGCCGGCAACGATCTGATCGACCCCCGGCTGGTGCGCGGGCGGCTGGCCGGCACCGTCGCCTACAGCGGCACGCGCATCGTGTCCGACGATCTGCGGCTCGTCTTCCCCGACGCCAGCGCGCGTTTCTCGCTGCGGGGCGAGACGCGGACCGGCGCCTATGCCATCGCCGGGCCGATTGCGCTGCGCGGGCTTCGGCTCGAGAATATCGGCACCGTCAACGGCACGGCCAAGATTCTGTTCAAGACCGCGAGCGGCGTGCCCTGGACGCTGAATGCCAATTTCGCGGGTCGCATCCCCGATGTGGAGAACGCCACCCTCGCGAACCTGGCCGGTCCGTCGATCCGCTTCCGCGGCGGCGTTGGGCTGAGCGGGGCCGGGCCGATCGTCTTCCGCGACGTCTCGCTCGATGCGGCCAAGCTCCAGCTCGCGCTCGACGGGCAGGTGCGCGAGGGCGGGACGACACTCGCCGGGCGGGGGTCCCATACCGAGTACGGGCCGTTCACGGTCGAGGCCGCGCTGGATGGCGAGGGGCCGACGGCGGAGCTGGTCTTCGCCAGTCCGTTCCCCGCCGCGGGGCTGGAGGACGTGCGCGTCGCCATCGCGCCGATCGAGAACGGCTTCCAGATCGACACCGAAGGCGGCTCGATGCTTGGTCCGTTCGACGGGACGCTGGAGCTGTTCATGCCAGCCGGCGGCCCGACCCGGATCGCGATCGACCGCCTCGACGTGTGGCAGACCAGCGTGCGCGGCGACCTGTTGCTCGGCGACGGCGGGGTCACCGGGGACCTCGCGCTCTCGGGCGGCGGGCTCGACGGGACGGTCGCGCTCGCTCCGCGTGGCGGCGGGCAGGGGTTCGACGTCAATCTCGCCGCCAACAACGCGCGCTTCGGCGGCGAGACGACGATCGCGATCGGGCGGGCGCAGATCGAAGGCAGCGGCCTGCTGGTCGAGGGCAACAGCACGATCGAGGGCAGGGTTTCGGCGCAGGGCGTGCAGTATGGCACGCTCTTCCTCGGCCGGCTGGCTGCGACCGCGCGGCTGCGCAACGGGGAGGGCGACATTAGCGCCGCGTTCTCCGGCCGCCGCGGCAGCCGCTTCAACATGCAGGTCGAAGCGCAAGTCGCCGCGAACCGCATCGCCGTGGCTGCGCGCGGCGACTTCGCCGGACGGCGCATCCGCATGCCGCGCCGCGCCGTGCTGCTCGCGCAGGAAGGCGGCGGCTGGGCCCTGCAGCCCACGCAGCTCAGCTACGGCCGCGGCATCGCCATTGCCCAGGGCCGCTTCGGCGGCGACGAACCGACGGCGATGCAAGTGCAACTGGCGCGCATGCCGCTCTCGCTGGTCGACGTGGTCGTGGCGGACATGGGCCTCGGCGGCACGGTCTCCGGCATCGTCGATTTCAGCGCCAGCGCCGGCGGGCTGCCGGTCGGCAGCGTGCGGGTGCAGGTCGACGGGCTGACCCGTTCCGGCCTCGTGCTCTCCTCCCGCCCGATCGATCTCTCGCTTGTCGCAAGGCTGAGCGAGGATCGGCTCGAGACGCGCGCCGTGATCGACGAGGGCGAGGAACGGCGCGGGCGCCTGCAGGGCCGCATCTCGGGCCTGCCGCAATCGGGCGCCCTGTTCGACCGGCTCCGCGCCGGCAGCCTGTTCGCGCAGCTCCGCTACGCCGGGCCGGCCGACGCGCTCTGGCGTCTCGCGGCGATCGACGCGTTCGACCTTACCGGCCCGCTCTCGCTCGCCGCCAACGTCACCGGCACGCTGGCCGAACCGCGCGTGCGCGGCTCGATGGCGAGCGACGACTTGCGGGTCCGCAGCGGCCTTTCCGGCACCGACGTCACCGGCGTCACTGCGCGCGGGGACTTCGAAGGCTCACGCCTGCGCCTCACGCGGTTCAGCGGCTCCACGCCTAACGGCGGCACCGTTTCCGGCAGCGGTACGGTGACCTTGCGCGATCTCGGCGTCCGCGGCCCGCAGATGGATATTCGGGCAGCGGCAAGGAACGCGCGCCTGCTCAACGCCAACGGCCTTTCGGCGACCGTCACGGGGCCGCTGCGGATCGTCTCCGACGGGCTCGGCGGCACGATCGCAGGGCGCCTGCTGGTCAACCGGGCGAGCTGGAGCCTCGGCACGGCAGCCACCGCCCAGGACCTGCCGCGGATCGAAACGCGCGAGATCAACACGCCGGCCGACATCGCACCGCTTCCGACTGCCAGCGCGCCCTGGCGCTACCTGATCGACGCCCGCGCGCCGAGCCGGGTCGACGTCGACGGCATGGGCCTCGACAGCGAGTGGAGCGCCAACGTGCGCGTGCGCGGGACGACCGACGATCCCCGCATCGGCGGCGAGGCCCGGGTGGTTCGCGGCGAGTACAACTTCGCCGGCACCAGCTTCGAGCTGACGCGCGGCCGCATCGAGTTCGACGAGAGCGGCCCGATCGACCCGCGGCTCGACATTCGCGCCGAGACCGAGCGTGACGGCCTCAACGTCATCGTCCAGGTGCAGGGCAATGCCATGGAGCCGGAGATCAGCTTCACCTCCTCGCCCGCGCTGCCCGAGGAGGAGATCCTCGCGCGGCTGCTGTTCGGCGGCTCGATCACCGAGCTTTCCGCGACCGATGCGCTGCAGCTCGGCGCGGCGGTCGCCTCGCTGCGCGGTGGCGGCGGGCTCGACCCGATCAACCAGCTCCGCACCGCGATCGGGCTCGACCGGCTGCGCATCGTCGGGCCCGATCCGGCGCTCGACCGCGGCACGGCGGTCGCCGTGGGCAAGAATTTCGGACGCCGCTTCTATGCCGAGATCATCACCGACGGGCAGGGCTACAGCGCGACCGAAGTCGAGTTCCGCGTGACCTCGTGGCTCTCGCTGCTGGCGAGCATCTCGACCATCGGCCGCGAAAGCGTCCGGGCGGAGATCAGCCGCGACTACTGAGCGTTCGGCGCTCGCAGGCCATAGAGCTCCGCTTCGGCGGCGCGGCGCCGGGTCAGTCCCCTGAGCACGCGGCCGCCGGCGCGGTTCCAGCGGGCGAACTCGCGCGCGGCGCCGGCATGGTCACCCGCGACGTGTTTGCGCGTCAGCGTCGCCCGCGCGATCGCGCCGGTGTTGTAGTGGAACGAGACCAGCGCATCGAACTGGTCCTGCGTCGTCGGAGCGTCGCCGATGGCCGCGGCGACTTCGGCGGCATAGCGCTCCAGATCGCGCTCGAGCCGGGCGTCGCACTGCGCCTGCGTCCACACCGTTCCGGGGCCGATCTCCGGCCCGGTCGCTCCCCAACCGATCGTCCACGGCGCCCCGCCGCTGGCCGGGTCGGGATAGGCCTCGACCAGTCCGTCCGCCCGCAGCCGCTCGCACCCTTCGAACCGCTTGATCAGGGCCACGCCCGGCGGACCGACGGAGCGGGAGTGCGGCGGCTCAGGCGCGCCGTCGGAGCCGAGCGCCCGGTCTATCGCGCGGTCGAGCCGCTCAACCTCCACCTGGCGAAAACCACGCCCGAGCATCTGCCGGACTGCGTCGAAAATCGTCTTGCGCTGCATGGAAGCACCTCGTCGAAAGCGAATCGAGGTGAAGCAATTAGGCAGGATCGGGGCGTGTAGGAAAATGGTTTTTTGCGGGGCGGGGCGGGTGTTGACGCTCCCGGCAGGTTTACGCAAGTGTAACCTTGCGGTTTCCTCTATTCCCGTCAGGTACTTGCGAAAGAGAACTGCAGGTCGTGTGTGCACTCACTTTCTTTAAAGTCACACAACCGAGACGTTCGCGACACCTCTCGCCAGATACGGTGCAAGAGCAAGTAACGAATCGAGCAACGGACATCGGCACTGTGTGGCATATTCAGGTCGTGTAGGAAATGGCTGCGGCCCTGATTTGCAGGATCGCGTAGCCGCGGGTTATCTGGGCGCGACCGGAGACGACATGGAATCAGCCCGATGCCACGACCACGCTGCCTTCGTGCGGCCGCGCTTCCTCGACGGTGTCGAGCTCGTCACCGTGTCTTACCGCGACCGCGCCTTCCCGGTGCATACGCATGGCGGCTATGTCGTCGGAACCGTGACCGAGGGGGCGGAGGCCCTTAACGTGCGTGGACGGACGCACACCGTCTCGCCCGGCCAGGTCCTGCTGCTTCACCCGCACGAGCCGCATTCCAACCGAAGTCTCGGGCGCGACGCGTTGCGCTACCGCGTGTTCTATCTCCCCGTTGCCGCCATCGCGGCTTACGTCGGCGAGAGCGGGGAGGCGCCGCTGACGTTCGCCTCTCCGGTGTTGTCGGACCCCGTGTTGGCCGGCGCGATCGCCGGCCTCCACGCCCGCTTGAGCAGGGTGCCGGACGATCGGCTCGCGCAGCAAAGCGCGCTGGCCGCGCTGGTGGATGCGCTGGTCGGCCGCACCGAGGTCGAGGCCGCGCCGCTGCCGCGCGGTGGAGATGCTGCCGGTGAAGTGCGCGACTGGATCGACGACCATTTCGCGGAAGATTTCGGGTTGTCGGACCTGGCGGCACGCGCGGGTCTCAGCGTGTTCCGGTTTGCCCACGTGTTCAAGGCCTGCACCGGCCTCAGCCCGATGGCCTACCGCAACCAGTGCCGGGTCGACGCGGCGCGGCGCCTGCTGCTCGCCGGGCAGCCCATTGCCGACGTCGCGTTGCAGGTCGGTTTCGCGGACCAGAGCCACCTGACGCGGCGGTTCCAGCGGATCGTGGGCGTGTCGCCGCAGCGCTATCGCCAGCAATAACGTTCAATCCTTCGCCTGCCGCGTGCCCTAGGGCCGAACGAGCTGGGTGCAGTGTGATAGGAGAAGAACATGCCGGGTCGAATTGCGTGGCTTCGGAACGCGGCGCTGGCGCTGGTTGCCGTGGGAGCGGCGGCAACGGCGAAGGCGGAGTGCGGGGCGGGCGCCTATGGTACAGGCGAGGATGCGTTCGTGGTGCTGGGGGCGCCGGGTGCGACGCCTGCCGCGGGCCAGCGCTACCTGTTCCCCGACGGCCGCCGCGGCAGTACGGCAGATGCGGGAGCGCCGGTCACATGCCGTGATGGCGTCGCCACCGTTGCCGCGGCCGATGGGGTGGCGCAGCAATGGCCGCGGATCGCGCTGCGCGAAACCGACGCGATTTTCGACAGCGCCGCGACCCCGCTCGCCGGTCAGCTGGTCGAGCCCGCCGGACCACCCGATCCCACGCGGCCGCTGGTGGTGATGGTGCACGGTTCCGAAAGCACCGCCGCGATCGGCAGCGTCTACGGCTACATGCTCGCGGCGCAGGGCGTCTCGGTATTCGTCTACGACAAGCGCGGGACCGGCGCATCGGGCGGCACCTACACGCAGAACTTCGAGCTGTTGGCGGAGGATGCCGCCGCCGCGCTGGAGCAGGCGCGGGCCCTGGCCGCCGGACGCTTCGGGCGAGCCGGGTTCTTCGGCGGCAGCCAGGGCGGCTGGGTTGCGCCGCTCGCCGCTACGCGCGCTCCGGCCGATTTCGTGGCTATCGGCTTCGGCCTGGTCGTCTCGCCGATCGAGGAGGACCGGGCGCAATTGCTGGAGGAGGCGCGCCGCATGGGCCTTGCCGCGGAAGAGATGGCGCAGGCGGAGCGGCTCTCCGACGCCACCGCCGAGCTGGTGCGCACGCATTTCGTGCGCGGATACAAGGCGCTCGAAGCGGTGCGGCGCGAGATCGGTGACGCTCCGTGGGCTGCGACCATCGCCGGCGAATACAGCGGGGACATGCTGCGGATGAGCGACGCGGACCTGCGCCGCATCGGCCGTGCGCGGTTCGACAATCTGGAACTCATTTGGGACTACGATGCCAAGGCCGCGCTGGCGAAGCTGGACGTTCCGCTTCTCTGGGTCCTCGCCGAGGACGACCGCGAGGCTCCGATCGAGCGCACGCGCGCGGTGCTGGCGGAGCTGGCCGGGGCGGGGCAGCCGATCGACGTCTATCTCTTCCCCGACACCGACCACGGCATGATGGAATATCGCGAGAGTGCCGACGGCTCGCGCACCGGAACCCGCATCACGGACGGCTATCTCCGCCTCCTGGCCGACTGGATCAAGCGCGATGTCCAGGGCCCCTATGGTCGCGGTGTGAAGCTGTGACCCGCGGCTCGGCAAGACCGCATCTGTAAAGAGCTCTTGACTGACAAGAGGTCTTTACAGTAAAGAGTTCTTGTCAGGCAGAGGAGTCGCGTGGGTGCGCAACCGTTTGAAGGAACACCGTGAGGCGCAGGGCTGGAGCCAGGGCGAGCTCGCCCGCCGGCTCGGCGTCTCGCGGCAGACGATCAACGCGGTCGAGACCGACAAGTACGACCCCTCGCTGCCGCTGGCGCTGCGCATGGCCAAGCTGTTCCGCGTGGCAGTGCCGGATCTGTTCATCGACGACTGGTCTCCGGAGGAGGAGTAACGACATGACCGTGGGTGCAAACGAAGCCATCACCTGGCGCAAGATCGCCTTGCAGGCGCTCGTCGGCGCCGTGGTCGGCGGGGGCGGCGCGATCGCCGTGCTCTCGCTGCTGGAGCCGGGCGAGGCGCCGGGGTGGGCGCCGTCACAACTGATCCTCGGCGGGATCGGCCTGATCTACGGGATCATGGGCCTGTTCGTCGGCATCGGCACGCTCGCCCCGCGCCTGATCGGACAGCGGCTGCTCAACGTGGCCGATGCGGAGGACATCGAGGACGACCGCGCCAATATGGCGGGCAGCGCGATCTGCTCGCTCGCGATCGGCGCCGCGCTGGTTCTGCTCGCCTATGGCGCGACCGGCGATCCCGTCGCGCCGATCTCGTCCGCGAGCGCGTTCTGGATCCTTGCCGCAGTCATCGCCGTCGTGGCGATCGCTTCGGTGCTGATGTGGCGGAGCTTTGACGAGTTGTGGCGCCAGCTCAGCGTGGAGGCGAGCGCGCTTCTCGGCAACTTCCTGCTGGTCGTCTGCGTGCTCTGGGGCGGTGCCGCCGCCGCCGGTATGGTCGCCGCGCCGCAGCCGCTCGACCTCCTCTCGCTCGCCTTCGGCGGCCTGCTGCTCGCCACGTTCGTGGTGATCGGGCGCAGGGGCATGATGACGCCCAACTGACGCCGAAACGAAAAGGGGCGCCCGGATTGCTCCGGACGCCCCCTTCGTAACCGCGGTCCCGCGGATCAGGCGCTGTAGTACAGTTCGAATTCGACCGGCGACGGTGTGGTCTCCACGCGCAGGACTTCTTCCCACTTCACTTCGATGTAGGCGTCGATCTGGTCCTTGGTGAACACGTCGCCCTTGAGCAGGAAGTCGTGGTCCGCCGCGAGCGATTCGAGCGCCTCGCGCAGGCTGCCGCAGACGGTCGGCACGTCGGCCAGTTCGGCCGGCGGCAGGTCGTAGAGGTTCTTGTCCATCGCCTCGCCCGGATGGATCTTGTTCTGGATCCCGTCGAGCCCGGCCATCAGCAGCGCGGCGTAGGCGAGGTAGGGGTTGGCCATCGGATCGGGGAAGCGGAATTCCACGCGCTTCGCCTTGTCGCCCGCGCCGTAGGGGATGCGGCAGCTGGCCGAGCGGTTGCGCGCCGAATAGGCGAGCAGGACCGGTGCCTCGAACCCGGGCACCAGCCGCTTGTAGCTGTTGGTGCTCGGATTGGTGAAGGCGTTCAGCGCCTTGGCGTGCTTGATGACGCCGCCGATGTAGTACAGGCAGTTGTCCGACAGGCCGGCATAGCCGTTGCCCGCGAAGGTTGGCTTGCCTTCGTTCCAGATCGACATGTGCGTGTGCATGCCGCTGCCGTTGTCCGCCTTGATCGGCTTGGGCATGAAGGTCGCCGTCTTGCCGTAGGCATGCGCGACCTGGTGCACGACGTACTTGTAGATCTGCATGTTGTCGGCGGTCTCGACCAAGGTCGAGAAGAGCAGGCCGAGCTCGTGCTGCGCGGCGGCGACCTCGTGGTGGTGCTTGTCGCACTTGAGGCCCATCTCGAGCATGGTCGAAACCATCTCGGCGCGGATGTCGACGGCGCTGTCGACGGGGGCCACGGGGAAGTATCCGCCCTTGGCGCGCGGACGGTGCGCGAGGTTGCCCGCCTCGTATTCCCGGCCGGAGTTGGTCGGCAGCTCGATGTCGTCGATCGTATAGCCCGAGCCGGCATAGCCGTCTTCGAAGCGGACATCGTCGAACATAAAGAACTCGGCTTCCGGGCCGACGTAGATCGTATCGCCGATGCCGGTCGACTTGAGGTAGTTCTCCGCGCGCTTGGCGGTCGTGCGCGGATCGCGGGCATACCAGTCGCCGGTCGAAGGCTCGACGATGTCGCAGAACAGGATCATCATCGGCGTCGCGCTGAACGGATCGATGTAGGTCCGCTCCAGATCCGGCTTCAGGATCATGTCGCTCTCGTTGATCACCTTCCACCCGGCGATCGAGGAGCCGTCGAACATCAGGCCGTCCTCGAGCTCGTCCTCGCCCAGCATCGCGGCGGTCATCGTCAGGTGGTGCCACTTGCCCTTAGGGTCGGTGAAGCGCAGGTCGACCCACTCGATCTCCTGCTCCTCGATCTGCTTGAGGACATCATTGGCCTTGGACATGTGGTATCTTCCTTATCTTCTCCCCTCCCGCTTGCGAGAGGGGCCGGGGGTGGGCCGGTCGCAGCGGTCCGGGCTTCCCACCCCGCTGCGACTAGGGCCTGCTGCGCAGACCCAAGTCTCGCTCCCCTCCCGCGAACGGGAGGGGAATAACTCTAGATCGCATCCTCGTCCCGCTCGCCGGTGCGGATGCGGAGCGCCGATTCGATATTGGTGACGAAGATCTTGCCGTCGCCGATCCGGCCGGTCTGCGCGGCGGCGGCGATCGCCTCCACCACGCGCTCGGCGATCTGGTCGCCGACGACGACTTCGAGCTTCACCTTGGGCAGGAAGTCGACGACGTATTCGGCGCCGCGATAGAGCTCGGTATGCCCCTTCTGGCGGCCGAAACCCTTCGCCTCGGTCACGGTGATGCCGGACACGCCGATTTCGTGCAGCGCCTCCTTCACCTCGTCCAGCTTGAAGGGTTTGATGATCGCTTCGATCTTCTTCATGTCATCCCGATCCTACGCAATGTGCCGACGCGCGCGGTTCTTCGTCCGCTCGGTCGGCTCATCGCTTACCCCAGATACCAAATCAAGAAGCGTGCCAGAATGCGCGTAGAGGGGCGCCGGTCACCCCGGCGGCGATTTCGCGGGCTGCGTGCCCAATCGGAATCCAGCGGCTGCCTGAATTTTAGGCAGAGAGGCGCAGGCCGGCGGTCTCGTCGAGGCCGATCATCAGGTTGAGCGACTGGATCGCGGCCCCGCTGGCGCCCTTGCCGAGGTTGTCGAGCACAGCGATCAGACGGGCATGATAGCCTTCCGCATTCCCACGGACATAGAGTTCCATACCATCATTGGGCGGCTGGTCTGCGTGAAGCAGAAGTTCGGTAAGCTCGCTGCCATCGCACACGCTGATCACATCCGAGCCAGAATAGTATTCACGCAAGGCTGCGTGCAGGTGAGCGGCGGTCGTCTCGCGGTCCATGGCGCCCAGGTGCAGAGGCACCTCGACCACCATTCCGCGGTAGGCGGCCACGACTGATGGCGCGAAGATCACCCCATGCTTGAGCCCGGCATGAATCTTCATTTCTGCTCGATGCTTGTGTTCCAGATCGAGCGCGTACGTGCGGAAGGCGATGTCCGGCTCGCGCGCGAAGCGGTCGATCAGCGCGTTGCCGCCGCCCGAGAAGCCGGAGACGGCGTTGACCGTGTAGGGCCAGTCGGCCGGGATCAGCCCGGCGCGCACCAGCGGCGCGACGAGCGCGAGGAAGCCGGTCGGATAACAGCCGGGATTGCTGACACGCTCGGCCCCGGCCACCGCCTCGCGGCCGACCAGTTCGGGAAAGCCGTAAGTCCAGCCCTCGGCCGTGCGGTGGGCGCTGGAAGCATCGATGACGCGGGTGCCGGAGGCCGCATCGATCATCGCCACCGCCTCGCGCGCGGCATCATCGGGCAGGCAGAGAATCGCCACGTCGCACTCGTTCAGCGCCTCGCGCCGCGCGGCAGGGTCCTTGCGCCGCGTGTCGTCGAGCGTCAGCAGCGCGAACTCGGCGCGGTCCTGCAGGCGGCCGACGATCTCGAGCCCGGTCGTGCCGGCGGCGCCGTCGATGAAGACGGTCGTGGTCATGGCGCGAGCAGGGCGGTGCGCAGGTAGCCGCTCGGTCCCTCGGGGCCGCAGGTGGCCCAGCACCAGTCGCCCGCATAGTCGAGCGCTTCTATCGCGGTGCCGGCATCGAGCCGGACGACGACCTCCGAGTCGTCGCGCGGGATCATGTGCAGGGCGGCGCCCTCGGGCCCGATCTCGCGCGGCTGGGGCACGACATAGTGCGCGGCCAGATAGCGCCCGGCGAGCGCGATATGCGCCAGATCGCCGCGCAGCGGCAGCGTGCCGGGCGCGGGGCGCACGACGGACCCTTCCAGGCCGATCGGCCCGTCGGGCAGATGGTATTCGGTCGCCGCGCTCACGTGTTGTCTTCGGCCCTCGGTAATTGGCTGGCCGCGCGCTTAAACGCTGCCGCCGTCCCCGGCAAGCGCCCCGCGCCGCTCGTCAACGATTGCCGTAGCGCTTGCGCAACATATGGAACGCCGCGCGCAGGCCGTAGGCCTCGCCGCCTTTCGGCCGGCCCGGCTTCGCCGCAGGCCGCCAGGCGAATGTGTCGAAGTGCGCCCAGTCGATGGGCGTTCCGTCTTCGTTGGCGCCGACGAACTTGTCGAGGAACAACCCGGCCACGCTCGCGCCGGCGAAGGCGTTGGCGTGGGCGTTGTTCGTGTCGGCAACGTCCGACTTGAGCCATTCGATATACGCCTCGGGCAGCGGCAGCCGCCACGGCTCGTCGTCGTGCCCCTTGCCCGCGGCGATCAGGGCAGCGGCGGTCTCGTCGCGCCGGGTCATCAGCGCGGGGTAGTCGGGCCCGAGCGCCACGCGCGCCGCGCCGGTGAGCGTGGCGAAGTCGATCACCAGGTCCGGTCCGTGCTCGCTCGCCAGCGTCAGCGCATCGCCCAGGATCAGCCGCCCTTCGGCGTCGGTGTTCCCGATTTCGACCGTCAGCCCCTTGCGGCTGCGGAGCACGTCGCCCGGGCGGAAGGAGTTGGCCGAGATCGCATTCTCCACCGCCGGCACGATCAGGTGCAGCCGCACCGGCAGGCCCGCGCCCATGACGAGCCCTGCGAGCGCGATCGCATGCGCGGCGCCGCCCATGTCCTTCTTCATCAGCAGCATGCCGGCCGCCGATTTCACGTCGAGCCCGCCAGAGTCGAAGCATACGCCCTTGCCGACGAGAGCGAGCACCGGGTCGCCTTCCTTGCCCCAGGTCAGGTGCATCAGGCGGGGTGCGTGATGCCGTGCGGCGGCGCGGCCGACGGCGTGGACCATCGGAAAACCCTGCTCCAGCGCATCGCCCTTGGTGACCGAGAGCTTTGCGCCGTGGGTCTTGGCGAGTGCTTCGCATTCCGCCTCGAGCGCGGCGGGCCCCATGTCCTCGGCCGGCGTATTGACCAGATCGCGCACCAGACACACCGCGCGGGCTTCGGCGAGCGCGGGTTCGATCGCCTTGGCCTCACCGGTCAGCAGTACGCGCGGGCCGGTCGCTTCGTCGTCCTTGCGGTAGCGGTCGAAGCGGTACTGCGCGAGCTGCCAGCCGTGGAGCGCGGGGCCGGGCTCTCCGCCCGCGCGCCGGTAGGTTCCGGCAGGCAGCGACTCCGCCAGCTTGGCCATGCACCAGCTCGACAGGTTCGCGGGATCGGCCACGCCGCCGACCGCGAACCAGGCGTCGCCGTCGGGCACGACGCCGACCTCGTATCCGCCGCCGGTGAACTTCTGCGCCGCCAGCGCCGCGCGCTGCCCGGCCGAGAGCTTCTTCACCCAATCCTCGAAGCCATCGCGGGCGACGAGATGGATGGAAATCGCGTCCTGCCCGCGATCGGCTTGAACAAGGTCGGTGTCATGGCTCATACTCGCTCCCTAGCGCCA